>JBKEHN010000011.1:0-38666 GCA_046710905.1 Colwellia sp. | reverse complement strand
TTTGTACGCGAAGTGGTAAACACCCTTATACTGTTGCTTTAGTTGCTTCAATGATCAGTGAGCATGGCGAAAAATATACCTTAGATTGGCTTAAAAAAGTGAAGACTAATTTAGCGCGTAAACCCCAAGGCAGTGATCGTGCACAAGTACAAGCGATTCATCAACAACTGTGTGATATTTCTTTAGGTAATAGCTATTACTTTGGCAAAATGCTTAAAAATGAAAAGCAAAAGGTTTGGGCTGATGAGGTCTATATTAATTTCCCTAATCAAAATAATCGTGGTGCTCATATTAATATCTCAGGCGTTGCTATGGCTAAATATGCTCCTAATACAAAAAATGCTCAAGCGTTAATGGAATTTTTAGTTTCTAAACCAGCGCAAGCGTTATACGCACAAATAAATATGGAATATCCTGTTCGTGAAGGTGTTGCGGTATCGAAGTTAGTTGCTTCTTGGGGTAGTTATAAAGCAGATGCTTTACCGTTAGAAGATATTGCTAAAAACCGTAAAATAGCATTAAAGCTATTAGATCAAGCACAGTTTGATTTGTGATAGCACTGTATAACAGTAGATTATGGAAGTTATCTAGCTATTTAATTGTACTGGTATTGATAGTACCAGTGTTGGTTATGCTAGTTGGTGGTGTGGGTGCTTCAACGCAGCTGTTTGCTCATTTATGGCAAACAGTGCTACCAAGTTATCTTGAAAATACTGTATTACTTGCCTTTTGGGTAGTGTTATTAGCGTTATTTTTTGGTGTGTTTAGTGCTGGAATCATCACACAAACTAATATTATGTTTAAGCCGCAGCTCCGTTGGTTATTACTTTTACCCTTAGCAATGCCTGCCTATTTAGTTGCTTATCTTTACACCGATTTATTTGATTATGCTGGCCCAGTCCAACGTGGGTTAAGAGACTGGTTTGGTTGGCAATCGCCAAATGATTATTGGTTTTTTGATATTCGTACCTTACCTGGTGCCGCCTTAATGCTAGCACTGGTGTTATTTCCTTATATTTATATGCTAACGCGTGGCGCTTTTGAGCAACAAGATCAAAGTTTAATTCGTGCAAGTCGATTACTTGGCTTAACCGCAAAACAAAGTTTCTTTAAAGTAGCGCTCCCTTTGGCAAGACCTGCTATTGCTGTTTCGGCCAGTCTTGTCTTAATGGAAACTTTAGCTGATTTTGCTACCGTACAATATTTCTCTGTTAACACCCTAACTACTGCCATTTATGATACTTGGCTTGGTTATGGCGACCTTGGCGCGGCTAATGTTTTAGCCAGTATTTTGATGTTATTAGTGTTTTTTGTTGTGTTAACAGAACAACGAAGTAGGGCAGGAATTCGCCATCAAAGTGCTAGACCTAACTTAAATAGAGAGTTGATACAGCTTTCGGTTAGCCAACAACTTATTGCTAGTATTTTTTGCTGGGCACTGGTTATTTTAGGTTTTTTATTACCGTTAACCTTATTGATTATTATGGCTGTTCAATACAGTGATGTTGCACAGTTATCTGTTTTATTGTCTACCGGTGTCAATTCACTAAAGGTGTCAGTATTTGTGGCGACTATTGCGGTAGTTATTGCTTTATTATTAGGTTTATATCAGCGTTTACACAATGATAAATATCGAAAAATCCCACAAGTGATATCAGGTTTTGGTTATGCCATCCCCGGAACGGTTCTCGCTATGGCCATGTTGTCGACTTTAGGTCCTCTTGATCATTGGATTAACAGGATTGTTGAATATATAGGTTTTAGTGCGCCAGGATTAATTTTATCTGGTTCTATTTTTGCTATTGTTTTTGCGCTAGTAGTACGTTTTTCAGCGATAGCTAATGGCACCATCGCAAGTGGTATAAAACAAATACCTCAATCACTCGATTATGCGCCAGCAACGTTAGGGGTAAACCTAAAGGGGAGTTTAACTAAGGTACACCTACCTATTTTAACACCAGCAATACTGGTGGCATGGTTATTAGTTTTTGTTGAAGCAATGAAAGAATTACCAGCTGTATTATTATTGCGTCCTTTTAATTTTGAAACGTTAAGTAGTCAGATTTATCAGCTGATTTCTGATGAAATGTTAGAACAAGGTGCTTTGGGAGCCATCCTTATTGTATTGTTCGGCTTATTACCTATAGTGCTACTGAATAAGAGTAAGGACAAAGTATGACCACGTTGTTAACTACCCAGCCCCTTCCTGAGTTACCTACCGAGCCAATGGCTCAGCTCACTATCCAGCAACTTTCTGTAGTACTGCAAGATAAAGTAATTTTATCAGCGTTGGATTTAAGTCTTAATGAGGGCGATATTTTAGGACTTGTTGGTGCCAGTGGTTGCGGTAAAACAACCTTGCTTAATGCTATCGCTGGATTTAGTAAACCAACGACAGGTAGGATAGTTGTTGATGGTCATTTACTTAGTTGTAACGGAGTTAATCATAATGAGCACTGTGTACCGGCAGAACAACGTCAAGTAGGGATGATTTTTCAAGATTATGCGTTATTCCCTCATTTAACGGTACAAGAAAATATTGCTTTTGGCATAAGTAAACTAAACAAAATAGCGCAAGTAGAACAAATCGATCACTTACTAACTATATTAAAACTAACCGATCACAGTGACAGTTATATCCATCAGCTCTCTGGTGGTCAGCAGCAACGGGTAGCGATTGCTAGAGCTTTAGCCCCAAAACCTAAATTACTATTACTCGACGAACCTTTTTCAAATATAGATGCGCGTCTTAGAAATGAATTGATGGTAGAAATAAGGCAGTTGTTAAAGCAGTTTAAGACGACGGCTATTTTTGTAACTCATAATAAAGATGAAGTATTCACCTTTGCAGATAAAATGGCGGTTATGGCACAGGGCAGGTTATTACAATTTGATGCGCCTAGTATTATTTGTCAGCAACCTAATAGTTATCAAGTAGCTGATTTTTTACAGCTAGGTAGTTGGCTTCCTTGCCAAGTCAATTCAGTAGGCGCTCAGAGTTTGTTAGGGAAGCTTGATATAGATAATAGTAATGATAAGAATGGCAGCTTAGTTTATTTACTCGTCAAGCCGGCTAATTTACTACTCAATGTTTTAGTCGATGGAAATACTCATCTGAAAGCCAATGCACAAGTTCAATATATTAGTGTTACTGAGCAAGGTTATCATTACTACTTGAGTAGCATCGATGATGTAGCTATCGATAAGTCTATGGCATTTGATAAGCTAAGTTTATACAGCAATATTGCCTTATCAATAAAGCAACAAGTTGCGTTAACTATTAAGCCGCATGATTTTTTATTTTTTAATAAAAGTAATTGATCGCTTAGCGAAAAATCTCATTGCAATCTGTTACATTTTTGTTATATTTTAGTTACAAGCTATTACAGTCTCTTAGAGACTTTGCTTTTATAATTTAATGATTAAATAAATCAAAGTCGTTTAATTTTAAGGAGTCTGTCATGGCATCAAGTATCGAACCTGTAGAAAATACACAACCACTTGAAACCAATAATGATAAACAATTAAAGCAAAAATTACTGCTGATTGAAAATGATCATTACCTCAGTAAAGTCTTTTTAGTTAGTGATAATCAACTAGCTTATCAAATTACAACAATACGCACCGGTGAAGTCTTGAGTCATGAGCTTAAAAGTCACTTAAGAGACAATAAACCGAATATGATCGTGTTAGACATTGGTTTTGCTGAAAAAGTACAGTTCTTAATCATACGGGATCTTCGCGCCATATTTGATGGACTACTTGTTATCGTATCAAACATGAATGATGAGCAAGAGCAAATTGATGCTTTTAAGCTAGGTGTAGATGACTATTTACCTAAACCTATTGATAATTGTATATTAATTATGCGCATAGAGGCTTTGTTTCGTCGTCAAACTAATAAAGTAAATCAAATGGTATTAGCTAGTTTGACTATGGGAGATGTTTGTTTACAGCCCAAGTCGCAGCAGTGTTTTATTAATGGAGAGATGGTAAAGTTAACAACCTTTGAATTTAATTTATTGAAGTGTCTCATTGAATATCAAGGAAAGATATTATCCCGAGATAATCTCTACAATATCTTACTTAAAAGGACCTATAATGGTGTAGAACGGACACTTGATGTCAGAATGTCTCAATTACGTGAAAAATTGACGCTAGGTGGGATGAGGAACAATCAAATAGAAACAGTCTGGGGTCAAGGGTATATGTTTCACAATATTGCTCCCTAACTTTACCACGAAATAAAGCTAATGTAAGTAGAGGATATAAAAAATTCGCTTACATTGGACGATTTTAATATCCTCGTATTTTTCTTATCTAAATAGCTAATAGCTTTACCTTATTATTTGTTTTTTCTGTATACTCGGCCTAATCTTTTTTAGCTATCAATGCTGGAGCTTTTTTTGTTAGCTGTAATACGCGTTTTTTTAATGACCTTGGCGTTGGTCATAATTTGTACAGTCTCTGTGTTTTATTCACTATTACGGCCTTTTCATCGTAATAATGTTTATCATACCGCAAGGTTTCTTGGAAAAATCCCTAAAATTCTAGGTGTTGAAGTAGAAGTTAGAATTCCTGAGTCGGTTAAAGATATAGGTCCTGTTGTTTGGATGGCAAATCATCAGAACAGTTATGATCTTTTTACTCATGCCAATGCAGTCTTGCCTGGTACGGTGAGTGTTGGTAAAAAAAGCTTAAAATGGATCCCTTTTTTCGGACAAATGTATTGGTTATCAGGCAATATTCTAATTGATAGAAAAAATACCAGTAAAGCAATGAATACCATTGAACTAACAGCAGATAAAATAAAGAAAGATAAACTTTCTATCTGGATGTTCCCTGAAGGTACCCGCAGCCGTGGCAAAGGTTTATTACCGTTGAAAACAGGTGCTTTTCGCACAGCTATACAAGCAGAAGTACCGATAGTACCCATTTGTGCCAGTAACCAAGTTGGTACTATCAACTTAAATCGCTGGGACAATGGTAAAATAATTATCGAATTTCTAGATCCGATTCAGCTCAATGATGCAAATCGCGAGAACTTACGCTTAATAATCAATGAAGTACATGGATTAATGTCTGATAAAATAGAGGAATTATCGATTGAAGCAGCGGCTTATCATAATAAATAGCACAAGTTATTGATAAAAAATAAATAGGTAATAAAAATGATCGATGAACAATTACAAGAATGGTTTGCGCATACCGAAATGCTAATTGCTGAGTTGCTTGGCGATGGTACTAATGAAGAAGTTTACCACACCATAGAACATCACTTTGCTAGTAGTGATTTTGATATATTAGAAAAGGCGGCTATTTCAGCATTTAAACTAGGGTTCGAGATTGAAGAACCAGAAGAAGCTGAATTAGAAAATGGCGACAAAGTGTTTGCTTTTGATATTGCGACGGAACAAATGCTAGATGTAGACTTGATCAAAAAAGAAACTCAAGCTATGTTTGAGCTGGCACAGAAATGTGGCGTTGACTATGATGGTTGGGGTACATACTTTGAAGAATAGCGTTAAGGGATATAGAAATCCTTTAAGGCTTGAACACTTGTATAAAATATTTTATCATATACGATATAATGAGGCAGTTTCTAAACTGACTTGCTGGTGATAAGATATACTAGCTGATATTTGAAATTATTAATATCTTACATACGAAGGAAAGTAGACCATGGAATGGCTTAGCAGAACACTATCAAAAGAACCTACCGTACTCGCTCTCTTAATAACTTTAGTGCTTACTATTTTTGTCTTTGCGGCAAGAAAAGCGCACTTAAATCATTTAGCTAAAATGAAAAAGATAGATGATACATTTAACATTAAATAATGTTTGAATAGTTTATTTCATCAAGTTAAATTTTTATAAGTTAGTTTTATACGTTTAATCTTGCTCATTAAAGTAAGGTTAACGCTGTTTTCCCCTAACTTGCTGAAATAGAGCAGCGGATAATTAATTGCTCTATAACAAATTGTAAGCCTCACTGTTAATAAAACGCTTTATCTCTTATTTTAGTCGTTATTTACACTGTGCACTTGAGTCTCTGATAATAAGTTTTGGTATATATTGGCTGATGGTAACTTGATTTTTTTGCTTACGAACTTGGCTAAGAAGTAAATTTGCTGCATCTTCAGCGATTTGACCATTGGGCTGATCAGCCGTCGTCAGTTTTGGCCAAGTTTGACGTGAGAAGGGGCTGTTTTCAAAGCCCACAATAGATAATTGTTCAGGTATCGAAATATCCATTAATCGTGCTGCAAATAATGCACCCGCTGCAATTTCATCATTACAAGAAAAAATAGCCGTAGGACATATTTTATTACTTTCTGTAGACATCAATTGCTTTGCACCACTAACACCTGAATCGAAAGAGTATTCGCCTTCGATAACAAGGTTTCTATTAAACTCAATATCACTTGCTTTTAATGCTCTTCTATAACCTTCATAGCGCTCAATAGTAGACATATGCTTTGCATCACCAGCAATAAAAGCAATATCTTTATGGCCTAAGTCAATTAGATGCTGTGTAATCGTTTGTGCTGCTTCTCTATCGTTGACCATAACACAGGGACTAAGCTCATCGGGTGCAACGTCACCCGACATAATTCGAACAACTTTAACATCAAGATCGACTAATGATTTAACAAATTCAGGCATTTCAGATAAAGGTGGAGTCAAAATCAAGCCAGCAATACGTGCTTGCTTTACCATGTTCACGACCTCTTCGGTAATATTTTCATTTTTTGCATCACATGGGTGAATTAACAACTCAAAACCTTGTTTCTTACAGGCTGATAATATGCCTCCTTGCATATCAATAATGTAATAAGCGTTTGGATTATCGTAAATATAGGCAATAGAAAATGATTTTGAGCCAGCTAAGTTACGTGCTGATAAGTTAGGTTGATAATTGAGTTTATCTACCGCTAGTTGTACTTTTTCTCTTGTCAATTGACGAACTGAAGTTTCATTATTAATAACACGAGAAACGGTTTTTATTGATACACCAGCTTGTTTTGCTACGTCATTTATAGTCGCTTTCATCTTCAGGAAACCTTGTGCTTATTATTATCTGATCTCTGGTTGAACCAGAAGTACTGTTATTATTATTACACGGCTGTTCTGTAGTAATCTACTGACATTTACAGTATAATTTAAGGTATTATTGATTGACAGCGCTGTCATTTCTTTATACGGTATCATAAAATTTTGATAGGTCATAATGGTTAAATCGAGTAAATACTCAACTTAACTATTATGATATAGTCAATAATTGTGTCTAAACGACCTTATAGGAATTAGTATGTCATCGCGTCAAACATTAGCTAGCTGGAAAAAACTTCAGCAACTTGCCCAAGATAAAAAATCTCAGCACATGAATGATTTGTTTGCACAAGACAGCGAGCGTTTTAATAAGTTCTCCATTGAGTTACCCAACATGCTACTTGATTATTCTAAAAACTTAATCGATAGTGAAACGTTAGATGCCTTGTTAGCCTTGGCAGAAGAGACACAAGTTTGTGATTGGCGAGCTAAAATGTTTGCTGGTGAGAAAATTAATAAAACTGAAGACCGTGCGGTCTTGCATACTGCTTTACGTCGACAAAGTCATGAGCCGCTTATTATTGATGGTGAAAATGTCACTGTTCATGTTCAAAATCAATTAGTCGAAATGGAAGTTTTTGTTAATAAAGTACGTCAAGGACATTGGTTAGGCTATTCAGGTAAACGTATTACCGACATCGTTAATATTGGCGTTGGTGGTTCAAACCTTGGCCCACAAATGGTCACAGAAGCTTTAAAACAATATAGTGATGGCAGTGTTAACGTTCATTACGTCTCTAACGTAGATGGTGCACAAATTGCCGAAGTACTACGTCCGTTAGAGCCTGAAAAAGTTCTATTTATTGTTTCAAGTAAAACATTTACTACCACAGAGACCATGACTAATGCCCGTACTGCTATTAATTGGCTAACGAGTGCTTCTTTCGATGAAAATTCTGTTGCCAAACATTTTGTTGCGGTAACCGCTAATAAAGAAAATGCTATGAGTTTTGGTATCGAAGCACAAAATATCTTTGATATGTGGGATTGGGTTGGCGGTCGCTTTTCATTATGGTCAGCGATTGGTCTCGCTATTGCACTTGATCTAGGTTTTGATAAGTTTGAAGAGTTACTTAACGGTGCTCATGATATGGATCAGCATTTTATCAGTGCGCCGTTAACAGATAACTTCCCCGTTGTTTTAGCATTGATTAGTGTTTGGAATACCACTTTTCTTGGCTCTCAATCGCAAGCTATTTTACCCTACGATCAGACTTTACACATGCTAACGTCATATTTACAACAAGCTGAAATGGAAAGTAATGGTAAATCGGTTAGTTGGGATGGCGATGAAGTCGATTATGCCACTGTACCTTCTATCTGGGGCGAGTTAGGTATCAATGGTCAACATGCCTTTTACCAATACTTGCATCAAAGTAATAATGTTGTACCCGCTGACTTTATTGGCTCGGTTAAAAGTGTTACGCCAGTGAAAGGTCATCATGAAACTTTAATGGCTAATTTTTTTGCGCAAACGCAAGCATTGATGGTTGGTGTTAATGAAGAGCAAGTACGTGCAGATTTAAAAGCTAAAGGTCGTAATGCCGATTACATCGATAAAGTTGCTCCACATAAAGTTCACAAAGGCAACAGACCCACAAATACCATTTTATTAAAGTGTATTAATCCAAGAAATCTTGGTAGCTTAATTGCTGCTTATGAACATAAGATCTTTGTTCAAGGTATTATCTTACAGATATGTTCTTTTGATCAATGGGGTGTTGAGCTTGGTAAAGGTCTTGCGGCTGAGATCCAAAGTGAGTTAGCAACGGATAAAATTTCTGAACAACATGATTGTTCAACGTCAAGTTTGTTGAAGTTCTATCAATCAGCAAAATAGCATGTCACGATAAGTCTTAATTAGTTAATCCAGCATGGTATCGCTAATGACTATAGTGGCTAACTGAAGAAACAGAGTTAGTAAAAGCTAATGCTATTAATAAGCATTAGCTTTTTTTTATTCACAGATCAATTATGCTAGCAAAATAGATACTAAATTTTTCCCTTATACAAATAGTCTTTTATACCAAAAAAATGGAATGAAAATTTACTACATAGTACTTTATGTACTTTATTTATACAAAAAGTGATAATTATTTAGATAGTAACAAATTAATAATAAAAAAATATAAATAATAAATCCTTTAAATTCAATCGTATTATTACTTTCTTTGATCATTACGTGTTTTTTAGTTAATTTATTCTGGTCAAACGTAAAAATAAACGGTATGGTTTATTACGTCTTATGACAGCGTTGTCATTAAATTATGACAGCGCTGTCGTAAAACTAAATGAATTATTTAAAGCTAAAATAATAATATGCTAACGAAGCTAAAATAATAACATTCTAAAACAAAACGTGGGTAAGGGAAAACGATGTCAACTAAAACATTTAAGAAAGGCGTATTAGCTAGTTCGATTGCTATGATTCTAGCCGGTGTATCATCACAAGCTATCGCAGTAGAAGTAGCAGCTTCTGAAATAAATAAAGACGAAGTTGAAGTAATTCAAGTAACGGGTATTCGTGGTTCTATTAAAGCTAACTTAAATGCAAAGCGTTATGCTAACGCAATTGTAGATTCTGTTTCTGCGGAAGATATCGGCAAGTTCCCAGATAAAAACGTTGCAGATACATTAGCACGTATTCCTGGTGTTACAGTGAATAGAGATTTTGGTGAAGGTGAAGGTGTTACTATTCGTGGTTTTTCACCATCACAAAACGTTACTTTACTTAACGGCCAAGCTGTTGGTACAGCGCAATGGTTTATTTTAAACCAAACAGGCCGTAATTTTAATTTCGAACTATTAGCATCTGAAATGGTTGGTTCAGTTGAAGTTTATAAGTCTCCTCAAGCTGATATAGAAGAAGGTGGCTTAGGTGGTACTGTAATTGTACATACACGTCGTCCTTTAGATATGGACGGTAATACTATTGCGGGTTCTATCGAAGGTCAGTATTCAGAAGTTCCAGAAAAATGGGATCCATCAGGTTCATTATTATATAACTGGAACAATGATGATGAAACGTTTGGTGTTGTTGTTGCCGCTTCTTTACAAAACAGAACTGTAGAACGTCATTCACAAGAGAGTGATTTCGGTTGGTTCGGCCCAGGCATTTCACGTATCGAGCCAGGACTTTCTGCACCATCGACAGATGGCGTTGGTAACCCTGGGCCTGAAAAAGGTTCTACACCATGGGGTGTGGGCTCTGCGGTATTTAAGCAAAAACGTGAAAGAACAGGTTTTGATATAACAGCACAATATCGTCCAAATGCCGATTTAGATATTGCACTACATTATTTAACATCTGAGTTGAAAGCTGATAATGCTAACTCAAACTTAATCGGTATTCCTTTTCGAGGTTTATTTGTAGGCGCAGACAATGCCCGTGAAGGTAGTGTTGAAGATGGTTATGTTACCGAATTAAACTATACTGGTAATGCTGAACAACCAGGTTGGGCACCATTTTTGGCTTATGATAATATTTATCGTGATGGTTCAAGAGCACAAACACAAGTATTAGATCTTGATATAGATTATCAAATAAATGACGAGACTCAACTTCATTTACAATTTGGTACTACGAAAGGTGAGAGTAATATAAATGATTTCTTTACTGAGTTTTATGCTGGCGCGAATGATGAGCGTGTAGGAATTAGTTTTACAAACCCTAACCCAAGTAGTCATGGTCCTGCGATTGACTTTACTGGTGCTAACCCATGGTTAACTAATCCAGGTGATGAATTTCCTTTAGTGTCAATTTTTGATCAAAAACAAACAACAGAAGATAAAGAAACCTATTTACAAGGTGATCTTACAATTGATGTTGACTGGGGTGCTATTGAGTCAGTTAAATTTGGTGCAAAAATTAAAGACCGTGAATTTAATCAATACCGTATCCGTGATGATATTGGTGGAGCCGCTAGTTTTGGAGATGCATCTGATTTCTGGTCAGGCGCAATGTTAAACCCTAGTCATTCAGGTAACTCTTTAACTGCACAAAGTTATTTTGATCCAGATGAAAGCTTACTTAGAGATTATTTTGGTACTTTAACAGACTGTACTACTTCACCAGAAGGCGCTTGTAAAAACGTAGATCAAGTACAACATTTAGCTAACTTTGTAATCGAAGAAACGATTACCAACTTATATGCAATGGCTAACTTTAGTGGTGACGGTTTCCGTGGTAACATTGGTTTACGTTACGCAAGAACTGACTCAGATACTTCAGGTTTTGATGTTGCGGGTAACCCACTAGCTTTTGAAAATGACTATGATGAATTATTACCTAGCATTAACCTTGCGTATGACGTAGTTCCAGATGTTATTTTACGTATGTCTGCTGCTAAAGTATTAAGTCGCCCATCACCGTTTAGCTTAGCGCCTGCATTCAACCTTACACCTGAAACAGGTAGAGGCTCAGCCGGTAACCCAGATTTATTACCTGTAAAAGCTAATCAGTATGACATTGGTTTAGAATGGTACTTTGATGAAGCGTCTTTAGTTTCTTTAACTTGGTTTAAGAAAGATATCTCTGATTTCATCTTCAATAATACAGTTGCAGATGTAATTGATGGTGTTAGCTACAATCAAATATCACGTCCTGAAAACGGCGGAAATACTGATTACCAAGGCCTAGAATTCCAAATCAGTCATAACTTTGATAATGGTTTTGGCGCTTTCTTCAATTATACCTATGTTGATGCAGCACCTGGCCAGATTCAAGCAGCTGTATTAATCGACGACGGTGTCAATGATCCAAGTGCTGCTTTAGTTAGCCGTGATGTTGAGTTTCCTGATGTTTCTAAAACCGCTTACAACGTTGGTGGTTTTTATGAAAATGAAGACTTCACTGCTCGTGTAGCTTATACATGGCGTGATGATTACTTTGTTGCTTTAACAGAGTTTGGCCCACAATTCCGTAATGATAGTGGAAGTTTAGATGCGCAAGTTTCTTACAATGTTACAGAAAACATTACCCTAAAAGTTGAAGCTGTTAACTTAACGAATGAAATATTTAGTAATTATTTGATTCAAGATGGTGATGTTGCAAATGCTCCTCAAAATGGCTCTAGAGCTGTTTCGAGTGAAGCTGAAAACGGCCGTCGTTTCTACGTAGGTATGAACTTTAAGTTCTAATCGTTCAAAAATATAGGAGCACAGCAATGTGCTCCAAGTTATTTTATTTAATGTAAAACTCAATTCAGGTAGTTTACCTATGTACCCTAATAAAGTCGTGATAGCAGGTGGTGGTACTTCTGGCTGGATGTCAGCATGTTTATTACAGCATAGTTGGCCAAAAGCACAAATTACGTTAATTGAATCGAGTAACATTGGTACTATTGGCGTTGGTGAAGGTTCTACACCTTACCTTAAGCAGTTTTTTAAAAAATTAAATATTGCTGAACATGAGTGGATGTCAAGCTGTAATGCTACTTATAAGTCAGGAATAGAATTTCCTAACTGGTCTGAAATACCAGAGTATAAAAGTTACTTTCATCCTTTTTTCTCTCCCCTTGATATTGAAACAGGTGAGCTTTTTTTTAATATGGCTAATGAACAAAGTCGAGGAGAGCGCCGTAATGCGCATCCTGACTATTATTTTATAAATACTCAAATAGCCCAAAAGTGCAAAGCCCCCATTAGTGAAACATATCAAAACTTAGATATTGATTATGGATATCATTTTGATGCTGGTTTACTTGCCTCTTTTTTAAAGAAAAAATGTTTAGAACATGGATTAATAAATATTATTGACGATGTTAATGAGGTGGAATTAAGCGAGAGCGGCGAGGTAAGTGCTCTAGTTACAATTAATAATGGTAATTTAGCCGCTGACTTGTTTATTGATTGTACTGGTTTTAGTGGATTATTAATTCAAAAAGCACTCAACAGTAAATTTATTTCATTTAAAGATAATCTATTTAATGACAGTGCTGTTGCAATTCAAACCCCTAAAGATAGTAATACTCCAATAATATCTAGTACACGTTCTACGGCATTATCGAGTGGTTGGGCTTGGGAAATCCCCTTAACAAACCGTTATGGTAATGGTTATGTTTATAGCTCAGATTTTATTAGCGCCAAACAGGCAGAACAAGAATTGAAAGAACACCTTAATATTAGTGACCAAGAAGATATTAAGGTTAAACACCTAAAAATGAAGGTGGGTAGGATAGAAAAACATTGGCATAAAAACTGTTTAGCTATTGGCCTTTCACAGGGCTTTATTGAGCCGCTAGAAGCGACGTCTTTAATGTTAGTTCAATTCACGTTAGAAGAATTTATAGAGCAATACACCACGGGTAAAAAACAAGTGTCACAGCAGAAATTATTTAATGATAAAGTTAATAATATGATTGAAGGTGTACGTGATTATATCGTTACTCATTACAAAGTTAATAGTAAAAGTAATTCAGCGTACTGGAAGAAATGCAGAGAAAACACGAATATTTCAACTAACTTATCCGCTTTACTCAATGCGTGGGGTAATCCTGAAAAATTTGAAGAAGAACTAGAAAAACAGGAAGATTCGCTCTCTTATCTTAGGCCCTCATGGTATGTCATTCTAGCAGGAATGGGCTTATATCCAGAAGAAGCATTGAAACATAACAACGATTTAACTCATCATGCTCAAGCGCAAGAATATTGTGTTAAAGTGGTTGATAAAATTTTTCCAGATCATCGAGAATATTTAAATCGATTTAGTGCTTTATAATTAGTTTTAAAAGAAAAAATAGGCTTTGAATGAAAAATCTCAACATGTATTTAACCCTAGTACTATTATCTATTGTGCTAACCGCTTGCGGTGGAGATGGCGGTGAAACTGAAGTACTGCTAGAGTTACCACCAACACCAACTACTCCCCCAGTCATTGAAAAAGCGGTACTTACTTTTTCAAATCAAGCAAGTGCATTAGATATTAATGTTAATCACGCACATGCACCTCAACAATTTTTAACAGAGGCAATGTTGTACTCCGCAGGTGTTGCGGTTGCTGATTATGATAACGATGATGACTTAGATATATACTTTATTGTAGGCAGTGATGGAGTGAATAAATTATACCAAAATCAAGGTGATAATACTTATATAGAAGTTGCGAGTGATGCAGGTGTTGCTATTTCTGGCGTTAAAGGATCAGGACCTACATTTGCTGATATCGATGGAGATGGTTGGTTAGATCTATTTGTTGGTGCGGTTGATCGTGATCTTTATTATCTGTTTCAAAACAATAAAGATGGCACGTTTACTGATATTACAATTAGTGCCGGCCTTATAATGAAAGCTGCTAACTCTGTTTCGTCCAGTTTTGGCGACATTGATAATGATGGTGATTTAGATATGTTCATAAGTCACTGGGGAACCCCGCTCGATAGTGAGAGAAGTTTAGAGATAGTTTGGCGAAATGACAGCGAAAATAGTGTGATTAAATTTGTTGATATTAGCACTGAATGGGGCATGGACGAGTTATATCAAGCACAAACCTTAAAAAATGGTGTTGATACATCTTTTGTACCTAGCTTAAGTGACATTGATAACGATGGGGATATAGATTTATTACTGGTATCAGACTCAGGTAAAACGAAAGTACTGAGAAATGACGGGAATAAATTTACCCGAACAAATATAGAAAGTATAAATGATCAGTTTGGCATGGGCTCTGCTGTAGGTGATATTGATAATGATGGCGATATGGACTGGTATGTAACCAGTATTTATAAAAAAGAAAATAGCTCTCAACAAATTAATCAATCACAAAGCTATAACGGTAATCGATTATATATTAATGATGGTGAAGGTAACTTTAGAAATAGTGCTGTAGTTAAGGGCGTTGATGACGGTGGATGGGCATGGGCAGCTTGCTTTGCTGACTTTAACAATGATGGTCTAATGGACATTTTTCATGTCAATGGTTGGGGACAATCAGGTATTGATTATACTCAGTATCAAGATGATATATCGAGATTTTATTTACAACAAAGTGATGGTACTTTTATAGAGTCTGCAGCGGTGGTAAAGGTAAATGAAGTAAAACAAGGGCGTGGAATCAGTTGTAATGACTTTGATAGAGATGGAGACATAGACATCATTACTTCAAATAACGATGGAAGAGCCAGTTATCTTCGTAATGACCTTACGCCAGGGCACCATTATTTAACCATCCAACTTGACGGGAATACGCCCAATACTCAGGCTTTAGGTGCAAAAATAGAAGTCACCTCATCTACAGGTTTAGTGCAAACAAAAGAGTTAAGAATAAATACAAATTTTGCTTCAATGAATGCAGTTGAAGCACATTTTGGTTTTGCACAAGATAGTGAGCCAGTTGACATTAAAGTTACTTGGCCAAATGGCATAGTTAGTGAGTTTACAAACATTACTGTCGACCAAGTGTTAACTTTCCAACAATAATTGTAACGGTAAATGCTTTCAAATTAGGTTTACTGTTAACAGAACATTTAATGTGATTATTAAATTAGTAAGCAATAGAGTTTTACGCTTTAGAGCTAAATTTTCTAAGCAGCATTTAACATTTATTTGATTGAGATTATATCGTGAATAAAACATTCCTCCTTTTAGTTATATCTTGTTTTTTAATTAGTTGTGGTAGTGATAGCACAAAGCCATCAGAGGATAAAGAAATTGTCGTTGAAGAGCCATTGACTGATGATGTAAATCCGTCTATTGCAAGGCAATGGAATGATTTGTTATTAGAATCTATAAGAACAGATTACGCCCGACCTACTGTACATTCACGTAATTTGTTTCATGTGTCTGCTGTTATGTATGACGCGTGGGCAGCTTATGATGACGTAGCAAAACCTTTCTTGTTAGGTAGTACTGTGGGCGACTTTAATTGTTCTCATAGTAGCTTGATTGAAGTTAAAGATGTCATTGCTGACCGTAATGAAGCCTTAAGCTTTGCTAGTTACCGTTTATTAACCCACCGTTTTGCCCAGTCACCTGCGGCTGAAAAAATTCTCGCTGATTACAACCAATTAATGCAGGATCTAAATTATGACACGACTAATACGTCAACAGATTATAGTGATAACTCCGCTGCCGCATTAGGTAACCATATCGCACAGTGTATGATTGATTTTGGTTTACAAGACGGCTCAAATGAAGCAAACCTTTACGCTAATGTAAGTTACAGATCCGTAAATAAAGCACTTTCACCTGTATTAGGCGGTAATCCAAATATTACTGATTTCAATCGATGGCAGCCACTCTCATTCGACAACTTTATAGATCAAAGTGGTAATGTTATTGGTAGCAACACACCCGAATTTTTAGGAGCCGAATGGGGCCAAGTAATTTCTTTTGCCTTATCTAAAATTGATAAACAAGTGTATCAACGAGATAACTTCGATTATGTGGTTTATCACGATCCTAGTGCACCACCTCAGTTAGATATTATTAATGGTGGAGAAAGTTCAGATGAATATAAATGGGGGTTTGCTTTGGTTGCTTTATGGTCATCTCATTTAGATCCCTCAGATGGGGTCATGTGGGATATTTCACCTGGATCTATTGGTAACACTAATATTCAAAGCTATCCACAAAATCATGCTCAATTGAGAGGATTTTATAATGTAATAGAAGGCGGAGACCC
Source organism: Colwellia sp. (assembly GCA_046710905.1). Taxonomy (GTDB): domain Bacteria; phylum Pseudomonadota; class Gammaproteobacteria; order Enterobacterales; family Alteromonadaceae; genus Colwellia. The sequence goes on along the minus strand of JBKEHN010000011.1, from coordinate 21,934 downwards.
GGGCATGGGTCATGCGTTAAATCCAATTACTAATGAACCTTACGAGCCTCAGATAGTACCAAGAGGTGATTACACACGTGTGTTAGCAGAGTTTTGGGCAGACGGTCCCGATTCAGAAACGCCACCAGGTCATTGGTTTACTATCTTGAATAAAGTTAATGATGATGGAAACCTGGTAAAACGTTTTGCCGGTGAAGGCGACATATTGGGTGCGTTAGAGTGGGATGTAAAAAGTTACTTTATGTTGGGTGGTGCCATGCATGATTCAGCAGTAACTGCCTGGGGTATAAAAGGTTGGTATGACTATATCAGACCAGTTTCTTCCATTCGTGGTATGGGCGATTTAGGACAAAGTAGTGATAAGAGTTTAGCTTCTTATCATATTGGTGGCTTACCTCTTGTAAAAGGCTTTATTGAAATTGTTGAAGTAGGAGAACCATTAGCGGGTTCTATTAATCAACATGCAGGCAAAATTAAAATACGCGGGTGGCGTGGTCCAGATTATGTTCGCGATCCTAGCGTCGATACGGCGGGTGTGGATTGGATTTTATCAGAGAATTGGTGGTCATATCAAAGGCCATCTTTTATTACTCCTCCTTTTGCAGGTTATATTTCGGGTCACTCTACTTTTTCACGTGCGGCTGCTGAAGTACTAACCCTGCTAACAGGTGATGCATTCTTTCCAGGTGGTATGGGAGAATTCACAATTGAAGCAAATGAATTCTTATTTTTTGAAAATGGTCCTAGTGTTGATTTAACTTTGCAATGGGCAACCTATAGAGATGCTTCTGACCAAACAAGTTTATCAAGAATATGGGGTGGCATACACCCACCGGCCGATGATATACCTGGTCGTATAATTGGTGAAAAAATAGGGATTAAAGCATTTGAAAGGGCGCAAGAATACTTTTTAGGCCAAATAAACTAAACCGTCACTATGCAAATATTCATTGTATTCATAAAGAGAAGTTAATGAGTATCTATAACAACTACGTACACAAAGTTAATTATTATGTTATCGCAGTTTCTCAATTAATAAACTAATTTTAAAGGTATTAAGCTAATGCATAAAATAAAGAGACATCAGTTATCTACAAAGAGTGTCTCGCGTCGTTTTCTTCCTGTTTCGTGTTTAATATTGTCTTTATTTATTTCGGGTTGTGATCAACTCAATAATAATCAGGATGATAATAGCAGTAACTTAAGTAAGCTCAGTATTGCTGATTCTCTTAAACCAACATCTCAAGCTGATATAAATCAAATCGCTGTAGAGTTAGATGTTAACTATCGTGTAGTGACTAATATTCCGACTGATAAGTGCGACAGCAAAGTTGCTGATGGCGCCTGTTTTGAGGTGGAGTTAACCTTTACTGCTAAACAAGCGATAGCAGCGAAAGATTGGACTATTCACTTTAGCCAAATCGCGCCTATTCAATCGTTTGAAAGTGATGATTTCAACGTAAAACACCTTAATGGTGATTTACATCAAATTAGTTTAAAAGATACATTTTCAGGGTTCGCTCTAGGGGAACAAAAAACGTTAAACTTCCGCGCTATGTTTTGGTCATTAGCTGAATCAGATGTTATGCCTAACTATATTGTTAGTGCACCCGGTCTAGAAGCACGGGTAATTGATAGCACTAAACCATATATCGATAAAGAGACTGGCTTAGAAGTTGTGCCACACGTTGAAACGTTTACTGATAGTAATACTCAGTTTAAACGTAGTGCAGAAGACCAAACGCAATGGCTAACTAGTGAAAAACTTTATCAACGTAATTCGCTGCTTGTTGAAGATAAGTTAGCGGTTATTCAAGCTATTATTCCAACACCTTTATCTGTAAGCATCGATGCAAACGCAGGTTTTGCTGATATCAGTCAAGGTATTGCAGTTTCATTAGGTAATGTTAAGCACAAAGAGGTAGAAGCGGCTATTTCACGTTTAGTTGATCTAGGCGTTAAACAGAACGTTACAGGTTTACCTTTGCGTTTAAGTATTGCAAGTAATAACGATAAAGTTATTGGTAGTTATAGTTTAGTGGTAACAGACAAAGAAATTACCATCGTAGGTGTTGACGGTAATGGCGTATTCAATGGCTTACAATCATTAGCCAGTTTAGTGACTGTTGGTGAATCGCGAATTCCTATGTTAGCGGTTATTGATGAACCACATTTCGCTTTTCGTGGCATGTTAGTTGATGTTGCCCGTAATTTTCACTCGAAAGAATTTATCTTAAAACTGCTTGATCAAATGTCGGCATATAAATTAAATAAATTACACTTACATCTGGGAGATGACGAAGGCTGGCGTTTAGAGATACCAAGCTTACCAGAATTAACGGATATTGGCGCAAAGCGTTGTTTTGATGTGATAGAAGAAAATTGCTTAATCCCTCAATTAGGCGCAGGTGTTGATCAGAATTCCTCGGTCAGTGGTTACTACAGCGTCAGTGATTACCAAGAAATATTGCAAGCAGCTACCGCGAGACATATTCAAGTGATCCCCTCACTTGATATGCCTGGACATTCTCGCGCTTCAATCAAAGCGATGACGGCACGTTATAAAAAATTCATGGCTTTAGAAGATGAAGCAAAAGCGACACAGTTTTTGTTAGAAGACTTTGAAGATAAAACTAACTATTCATCAGTACAATTTTATAGTGATAACACTATAAATGCATGCTTAGAATCGTCTTATGACTTTGTTGTCGAAGTGATGACGCAGGTGAAAAAAATTCATGCTGACGCGGGTCAACCCCTTACTCGTTATCATATTGGTGCAGATGAAACGGCAGGTGCTTGGTTAGAATCTCCTGTTTGTAAAGCTTTTGTTGCTCATAATGACAAGGGTGTTACAAAAATGAGTGAATTAGGTGCTTATTTTATTGAACGTGTTGCTGGGATTTTATCTGAACTTGATATTGAAACGGCTGGTTGGAGTGATGGTATGGAGCATACACGCAAGGCGAATATGCCAGCTATTGTTCAAGCCAATGCTTGGGATACGTTATTTTGGGGAGGACACGATAAAGTGCATCAGCTAGCAAACAGAGATTGGCAAGTTGTTCTTTCTAGTCCTGATGTTTTGTATTTTGACTTCCCTCATGAAGCAGATCCAAAAGAGCATGGCTACTACTGGGCTTCACGTCATACCAATACAGAAAAAGTATTCCAGTTTATGCCAGATAATTTACCGGTTCATGCTGAGTTTTGGTTAGATAGACAAGATAATACTTATGTGGCTGATGACACCAAAACACCTTTAGTAACTGGCCAGAAGTTCTTAGGTATTCAAGGGCAGTTGTGGAGCGAAAACGTTCGTACTGATGATATGGTTGAGCACAAAGTATTCCCACGTTTACTAGCACTTGCAGAGCGTGCATGGCATCAAGCTGATTGGGCCGTACCTTATAATTATAAAGGCGCAAAATATTCATCACAAAGTAACACGTTTACCACTGAATTAAAGACTATGCGTGATAACCAATGGCACTTATTTGCTAATACCTTGGGAAAAAAAGAGTTTGCTAAACTTGAGTTAGCTCAAATTGATTATCGTTTACCTACTGTTGGGGCGATTATCCAAGCGGATAAATTACACGCTAATATTGCCTTTCCAGGGTTGACGATAGAATATCAAGTAAATGGTGGAGATTGGCTTACTTATCAAAATCCTATAGTGATTTCTGGTGAAGTAAATGTTAGAAGTCGTAGTATTAATGGCTTGAGAGCAAGTCGTATTACTCAGGTTAAGTAACCCAAGTAAAAAAATCACTAAAAGTAACTAGCTGATATTTTTATTATTATCAGCTAGTTAAGTTACATCTAGTAACATTAATTAATAAAGCTGTTTTTTATTTAAGAAAATAAATGACAACGCTGTCATTTATAGCTAAGATGAAAAAATAAAAATTAATCGTATATGCATTTAACATGGAGTTGGTATGTTAACAAGTAGTGACAAAGACAATGAATTATTTTTAGGTATTGATGGTGGTGGTAGTAAATGTAAAGCTATTATTATGAATAAAGATAATGAAATACTTGGTACAGGCATTTCAGGTCCAGGCAATCCATTACATGGTTTTGAGCAAACAACAAAATCAATTACTGAATCGGCAAAGTTAGCGCTTGAAGATGCTGGCTTAACACATATAGAACTAAGTGATTTAGTCGCTGGTGTGGGGTTAGCAGGGGTAAATATACCAGCGCTGTTTGATAAAATGGCTGGTTGGAGCCATCCATTTAAAACAATTTATTTAGCGACTGACTTATTAATTGCTTGTTTAGGTGCTCATGATGGCGGCGATGGTGCTGTTATTATTAGTGGTACAGGTTCATGTGGTTTTGCTTGTGTTGATGGGCAGCATAGTATTATTGGCGCTCATGGTTTTCCTCATGGTGATAAAGGAAGTGGTGCTTGGTTTGGTTTACAAGGTGTTAAACAAGTTTTATTATCTCTTGACGGCTTAGTTGAGCCTACTTTGATGTCAGGCGTACTTTTGAATAAGCTCAACTGTAAAAATGATACTGATCTGGTCGAGGCGGTTGCTAGTCAAAAAGCAACATTCTATGCACAGCAAGCAAACCTAGTGTTTGATGCTGCCGAGCTTGGTGATAACGTTGCCTTAACTATTATTGTTGAAGGTGCGGAGTACATTAATAGTATTGCACGTACTTTAATGGCTAAAATTCCCCCTCGTATATCTATACTTGGCGGTTTAACCGCAAGATTAAAATCTTGGTTAGCAGATAATATCAAGGATAATCTAGCAGAGCCATTACATGCGCCCGAAGTAGGAGCTGTATTTTTCGCTAGACAGGAACAGGCTAAGCAGTCTATCCAGCAATCAGCGTAATAGCGATATAATATAACTTGATAATCTAGGACAACCAATGACAAAAATACGCTTTCATGCCCAACGACTCTTTGATGGACAAGCTTTTCTTGATGATCGAGTGTTGACTATAGTCGATGGTAAAATTACTGATATTGACCAAGATCTCAGTAAGGTCGACGTCGTAGCTACTGGGTTAGTTGTTCCAGGTTATATCGATTTACAAGTTAATGGTGGCGGTGGGATATTATTCAATGACTCTCCATCAGTAGATAATCTAAAATTAATTATGGCTGCACATGCTCGATTTGGAACAACAGCAATGATGCCAACCTTAATTACCGATACATTTGAAGTAATGCAGCAAGCCGCAGATGCTATTGCTCAAGCAATATCAGAAGGTGTTCCTGGTATCGTTGGTGTTCACTTTGAAGGCCCACATTTATCGGTTGAAAAGAAAGGTACTCATTGTGCTGACTATATCCGCCCCCTTTCTACCGATGAATGGCAGATTCTTTCACGTCAAGATATTGGCCAAGTTATTGTAACACTTGCCCCTGAAACAGTTAGTAATGACGATGTTAAACGCATGGTGGAGTTAGGTATTAAAGTTTGCCTAGGCCATACTAATGCCGATTATCAAACGACTCAGCAGGCTATTGATGCTGGTGCCAGTGGTTTTACTCACTTGTTTAATGCAATGTCGCCATTACAGGGCCGTGAGCCGGGAGTTGTTGGTGCGGCGCTGTTAAATAACAACACAAGTTGTGGCTTAATTGTTGATGGCTTCCATGTTGATTACGCCAGTTGTAAATTAGCAATCCAAGCTAAACCGCAAGGTAAAATATTTTTAGTCACTGATGCCATGCCACCGGTTGGTACCGATTTAACTCAATTCGCCTTATACGACCGTACTGTTTATGTTGATAACGGTAAACTTACTTCAACGACAGGTGAATTAGCAGGATCATCCTTAGATATGGCAAGTGCAGTCAAGAATACCCATCAAATGTTAGGCATTGAGTTAGGTGAAGCAATTCGTATGGCCAGTTTATATCCAGCACAATACTTATATCAAAACCAAACCATCATTCGTGGTGAGCTCATTCAAGGGAAACAGGCTGATATGGTCGTATTAAATGATGATTTATCAGTCAAAGAGACCTGGATTGCAGGTGAAAAATTTTAGTTTAGTCATTCTATTTAAGTAATAATTATACCAATAATGCAAGTTAACGAGGAAGTTATGGAAATGTCAGCAACACAAAATAAAGCAGACGAACAAACACAATTTAGTTCACAAAGTACTTGGTTACCTATGGTATTAGCGGGTGCAATGTTTTTTATTCTAGGTTGTATTACTTGGCTTAATGGCGCAATTACACCATTTTTGCAGCAAATGCTTGAACTAACACCGCTACAGGCTTCGTTTATTATCTCCTCTTTTTATATTGCGGTAACCATTACTGGTATTCCTTCAGCAATGTTAATTAAAAAAGTAGGTTATAAAAATGGTATGGCTATTGGTTGTACTATCATGGCCGCTTCGTCATTGTTATATATTCCGGCTGCTAAATTACAAATGATTGAGATTTTCTTATTTGCGCAGTTATTAATTGGTGTTGGTCAAACTGTATTACAAACTGCCGTTAACCCTTATGTAATAAAGATGGGACCTGAAAAATCAGCGGCTGTACGTGTTTGTATTATGGGCTTATTGAATAAGTTTGCTGGTGTTATTGTTCCTATTGCATTTGCTGCTGTTGTGGTAAGTGGTGTGGTTGCAGACGGCGAAGCTTTATCACAAGCACAAAAAGATGCTATGGCTAATAGCTTAATTTTACCTTATATAGCTATTTCAGGTTTAATTTTTGTATTCGCTTTATTTGCTAAATTCTCTCCTCTGCCAGATCTGATTTTTGAAGACAGTAACCGTAGTGCTAAAGGTGAAATTAAAGAAGCATTAAGTCACCCACATTTAGTATTAGGTGTTATAGGTATTGCACTCTATGTTGCTGTTGAAGTTATTGCCGCAGATACAATCGGCTCATATGCATTAGCTATAGGTATTGCTGATTACTCGGTAATGACCTCTTACACAATGGCTTGTATGCTAGTCGGTTATGCTATTGGTATTGCACTCATTCCACGTTTTATGTCACAGCAAAATGCATTAGTTATGTCTGGTATCGCTGGTTTGGTAACGGTCGCTGCTGTTATATTTGGTAGTAATGAGTCGTTTGTAATAGCTAATTTAGTATTAACGCCGTTCGGTGGCCCTGAATTACCTGATCCACTTCTATGTATCGCTTTACTTGGTTTTGCTAATGCCATGGTGTGGCCTGCTATTTGGCCACTAGCGTTAGCGGGTTTAGGTCGATTAACTGGCACTGCTTCTGGTTTACTTATTATGGGTATTGCTGGTGGCGCTTTAGGTCCATTGCTTATTGGTTTGGGTAATGCTGCAGGACTTGGCGCACAAGGGGCTTATGCCGTTATGATCCCTAGCTACTTGTTTATTCTATTTTATGCCTTGAAAGGTCATAAAATGCGTTCTTGGAAATAGTAGTAGACAGTTTATTACTTAAGTAATAATAAGCTGTCGTTATAACAGTTCAAACGCTCAATAAAAATACCTCGATATAGCATTATTTTATAATGGTTGATTCGAGGTTTTTTTATCACTTTAATTTAATAGGTTAACCTCTAGGAAAGAAAGTTATACTAAGTTTTTAATTGATATTTAAAACAGTCTACTGCTTTTATAAGGTGTTGACCTAGTAGAATAATCCTATTAAAATTGTGATATAGCTTAAGGTCTAACCACTTTTACGGGAAGTAAACGTTATTTTAAGCTCAGTTTAGAATTAATAATAAACTTGTATAAAGCACATAAAGGGATTTAGTTATGAGTGAAGTGAAAAGAACAGTGACGGTTATTTATTGTTGCGATGATGACTTAGCGATGTATAGGAAAACAGAAAACTTTAATTTAAACGCTTATGGCGATATGGTCATTCCACATGACTTCGAACGTGGAAAAATTATTGTTGCGGTGTGTGATGGTGATATTGATATCACTAACAGTGTAGGTGATAAACTTCTTGAAGAGTACTGGTATTAATAAAGCTTTACCTGAATAAGACTAATAAAAAAGGTGACTATAATGCCACCTTTTTTGTGTCTAATAAATACCAATTGGACTAATCTCTTAATCTGATAACTATCAAATTAATAACTATTAGTTTTTTTACTTTCTAATTGTTTCTCACTGTAAGCTGCTTTGTCATGTTTCTGACCAGCAGCTTCAGCCAACTCAGCAGGCATATAGTTTTCATCATGCTTGGCAAGTACTTCACTTGCTTCAATACTTAAACCTGTTGGAGGATGCTCTCTCAGTGTACCGTTAGCTACAATACCTTGTCCTTCACGAAATAGATCAGGCAGAATACCTTCGTAATACACAGTAACCATAGGATCACTCTCTTTGAAAACGATAGGCATGGTCATATCGCTTAGCCTAAATGACACTTTTAGGCTTTCAGGATCGCGGCTTACTGAGCCTGGTACCACTAAACCACCAATACGTATACGTTGGCCAACACTTGGCATTAAGCCCGTCTCTTTTTTACCTAGGGTGATCTCTGAAGGAGTAAAAAACAAATCAATATTTTGACTTAAGGCATATAAAACAAGTCCAGCCACTACTCCTATACCAATTAGGATAGAGCCAACAATAGCAAGACGTTTTTTACGGCGTGAATTCATTATTCAGTTACCTCGTTTATTACTTCATTTTGTTTTTTGCGTAGCTCTTTAGCTTGTCGAAGTTTGTCTTCTCGTTGCTTACGCTTTGCAATTTGTGTGATAATCTGCTGGTGACCCGCTTTAGAACTGATCAACAACAGGGTAAGTATCAAAGCCGCTGCACCAAAAGAAAGCCAGACATAAAAGCCATAGCCACCCATATTGATGAAATCGCTGAAACTGTTAAATTGCATTAAATGCTCTCCAATTACGCACTGATTTTAGTGTTGTTTTATGTTACTTAGTGTTATTTAATTGTGCTTTGTTGTACTAGTTCGCGTACCCAAGGACGAATGCTATTGCGCGCTAGAATTTCATTACGAAAACGTAGACATATAATTACACCAACTAATAATGAAAAACCAATAAAACAAATGATAAATGGCCACAACATATCAAGTGACATGGATGGTTTGCCTAATTTACTCACAGTAGAGCCTTGATGAAGGGTATTCCACCACTCTACAGAGTATTTAATAATTGGGATGTTTATTACACCTACCAGGGTGAGTATTCCAGCAGCTTTTCCAGCTAAATTTTTATCTTCAAAAGCGTTATGTAAGGCGATGACCCCGAGATATAAAAATAATAAGATAAGCTCAGATGTTAAACGTGCATCCCAAATCCACCATGTGCCCCACATTGGTTTACCCCAAGCAGCACCTGTAATTAAGGCTATTGCAGTAAACGCCGCACCAACGGGGGCCATAGCCGCTGCAGATGCATCAGCAAGTTTTAATTGCCATACTAAGCTGCTAAATGCGGCTATTGCCATGGACACATAAATACCCATAGATAAAGAAGCTGCAGGTACATGGATATAGAAAATACGAAAACTATGACCTTGCTGATAATCCGCGGGGGCAAATAATAATGCCCAGACTAAACCAATACTTAAAAATATTGTTGTCAAAGCGGTTAACCAGGGTAATAATTTATTGGTAAAGTGATAAGACACTTCTGGGTTTGCATAAGGGTGTAACCATTTCCACATCAGTTGGTACTCACTTTTAGGGCCGCTCCAACAGCAATCGGAGCAAGCGTTAAAGATCCAAAGAATAATGCGGCGATTATAGCAAGTTGGCCGCTGTAAGGTAAACCTAGCGCGGCAGTATCTATCGCGCTAGTGGCAAAAATTAATACCGGAATATAAAGTGGTAACACAAGTAAGCTAAGCAATACGCCACCTTTTTTGATACCTACGGTAAGTGCAACACCTACTGCACCAAGTAAGCTAAGTACTGGCGTTCCAAGTAACAAGGTAAGTAATAAAGCCGTATAACTTTGTTCATTTAAATGCAACAACACAGCTAACAGTGGTGCTATTAATATGAGTGGTAAACCTGTTATTAACCAATGTGCAAATATTTTGGCTAATACTAAGACAAAAATTGGATGCGGACTCAGTAACATTTGCTCTAATGAACCATCGAGGTGATCTGATTTAAATAAACGGTCTAATGATAATAGTGTGGCGAGTAGGGCGGCGACCCAAATTATGCCTGGGGCAATACGGCTTAATGTTTGTGCTTCTGGACCTATGCCTAAAGGGAAAAGAGTTACCACGATAACAAAAAATAATAATGGATTAATAATGTCATCTTTATGTCGCATGGCAATAGTCAAATCGCGTTTTAATACCAACATAAAGGCATGACGATAAGATAACTGCTGTGATGACTGCGCAGTATTCCCTATCATAGAATTGTCGATGATAGCTGTTAAGTTTTCAGTCTCTTGCGTTGACTGGGCTTTTAAGGTCATTAGGTTACTTTCTCTAAACGCTATCAAAAGGCATGCACATGAATCAAAAATACTATTATAAGTAGTCATAATCTAGAGTGATTTTTTTTACTTGCTCAGGTTTAATGCTAATTAAATCTTGGTGTGTGGTTAAAATCACACAACCACCACGTTGTGCATGAGCAGAAAATAACTGCTCTAAACCAGAAACACCTTGTTTATCTATAGCAGTAAAAGGCTCATCTAAAATCCAAATTGGCGCATTACTGTGATACAAACGCGCTAAGGCAATACGTCTATGTTGACCTGCACTTAAATGTGAGGCTAAGCTGTCTTCAAAGCCAGCAAGGTTTACCTTAGCCAAATAGGTTAAGCTTTCTTCGTTTTTGTTACCATGCAATGCTAAATTAAAATCAAGATTTTCCTCTGCCGTCATTTCATCTTTTACGCCTGACAAATGGCCGAAATAGAGCAGGTTCTGATGAAACTCTTCTCGACAGAGACTAATTATCTCGTTCTTATATAATATCTGACCATCATAAGGTTGTGATAGCCCAGATAAAATACGTAATAAACTAGTTTTTCCTGAGCCATTTGGACCTTCAATTTGTATTATATCACCCGGATAAATTTCCAATGACAATTCGTCAAGTAATAAGCGCTCTTCTCTAATACAGGTTAGGTTTACTGCACTTATCAAGGGCATTGAGGTTTCTTTGGGTAATGGATTCACTTATGCTTTATCTACGTTATTTAAAAGTCTATGTATCAAGCTAGCAGAATAAATTCTAGCGTATTTTGGTCGAATAATTATTGATATGGATCGTATAATCACTTTGGAGAGTATAATACCATAACCAATATTAACACAGCCAAGATTAACATAGCGAAGATTAACATAGCCCAAGAAACTTGTAACATTATGAAACAACTTGAGCTGTTAATTTACATTAATATTTGACCTGATAAAATGTTAGTATAACGTCATAATTTTTAACCTCATTAGTATTGATAATAATCACTAAAGGTTAATTGTTTTTTGAAGTAGAGCGGAGAACCCAATGATACCTGAACTGGTAGCGACACAAATGCCTGAACTTATACCTGAACTCGGTCACTTAGCCCTTATTATTGCTTTAGCATTTTCTATTTGCTTAAGTTTCATTCCATTGATAGGTGTTCACAGCCCTGAGCAGAGTTCGTTAAAAAAACTCATGACTTATGCTAGGCCACTTGCTTATGGTATGTTTTTTTTTACGGGTATTAGTTTTATCATCCTTGCCTACAGTTTTGTCGTTGATGATTTCTCCATTAAGTACATCGCTAGTCACTCCAACACATATTTACCCTATTACTTTAAAATAAGCGCTGTTTGGGGTGGTCATGAAGGCTCATTATTATTGTGGGTGTTTTCATTAACCGGATGGACAGCTGCTGTTGCGTGTTTCTCAGACGGTATCGAAGAAGAATTTATCTCTCGTGTTTTAGCTGTTATGGGTATGATTGCTATAGGGTTTATTGCTTTTACCCTATTAACCTCTAATCCATTTGAACGTTTATGGCCAAATGTGCCAATGGAAGGTCGTGATTTAAATCCATTATTACAAGATGTTGGCTTAATTATTCATCCGCCATTGTTATATCTTGGTTATGTTGGTTTTGCTGTTGCTTTTGCTTTTGCTGTTGCCGCGTTAATGGCTGGTAAAATGGATGCCGCATGGGCTCGTTGGTCGCGTCCTTGGACAGTAGGTGCGTGGGTATTCTTAACTATTGGTATCGCGCTAGGTAGCTGGTGGGCTTATTATGAACTTGGCTGGGGTGGTTGGTGGTTCTGGGATCCTGTTGAAAATGCATCATTTATGCCTTGGCTTATTGGCACCGCGCTGATTCACTCGTTAGCTGTAACAGAAAAACGTGGTACCTTTAGAAACTGGACTATATTACTAGCAATATTTGCTTTTGGCCTAAGTTTATTAGGTGCATTTTTAGTGCGCTCAGGGGTGATTACTTCAGTTCATTCTTTTGCAGCAGATCCTTCCCGCGGTATCTTTATCTTAGTGATTTTAGCCATTGCTATGGGAGGTTCATTAACCCTGTATGCATTTAGAGCAAATACAGTGTCGAGTTTTTCTCGCTTCGCCTTTTACTCACGTGAAACAGCGTTATTACTGTGTAATGTCATATTGGTTGTTGCAACGGTAACCGTACTGTTGGGTACCTTATATCCTTTATTAATTGATGCGTTAGGTTACGGGAAAATATCAGTGGGCCCTCCGTATTTTAATGCTGTTTTTGTTCCTATCATGAGTATTTTATTTATTATAATGGGTATAGGCCCGTTAATTCGTTGGAAGAAAGCAAAACAAGGCGAGTTACGTAAAAGACTGTTAAGTTCCTCGGTATTTAGTATTGCTTTTGGTCTGTTATTCCCAGTGGTTTATGGTGGTGAATTTAATATTTTAGTTGCCATGGGTATCACCTTAGCGACTTGGGTATTCTTAGTTGTTGTGAAAGAAATTAAAAATCACTTTCAAACTGTAGGAAAATTAACAACAAGTCATATCGGCATGGCAACGGCGCATGCGGGTATCGCAATCACTATTGTTGGTGTAACCATTGTTTCAATGTATGAAAGTGAAACTAATGTAAAAATGGCACTGAATGAAAGAGTAACCGTGTCAGGTTATGAAATTGAGTTCAAAGGTATTAAAAATGTCGAAGGACCAAACTATAGTGCCGAGCAGGGACAAATTAATATCTATAAAGTGAATGGCTCGGGTGAAAGCGATTTTGTTTCTTTATTGAAGCCAGAACGTCGAACTTATCGCGTACAAACCATGGGCATGACGGAAGCTGGCATTGACCCTGGATTATTCCGTGACGTATATGTCGCATTAGGTGATCCGTTACCAGATGGTGCTTGGGCAATACGTGTTCATTATAAGCCATTTGTTCGTTGGATTTGGTTAGGTGCAATCTTTATGGCACTCGGTGGTCTTCTTTCTATGTTTGATAAACGCTATCGCCGTAAAAAACCGGTAGCGATAAATTTACCGGTTTTTGCTGACTCTTTAACAGACGCGGTTATTAGTAGCACCGTTACTAAAAAAGCCTCGGAGGCGTAATAATGGGTAAGCTAATTCGCTTTCTGCCATTGATATTAGTTATTGCCTTAGGTGCTGTTTTATATCGTGGGTTATCACTTGACCCACAAGATATGCCATCAGCACTGGTCGGTAAAACTATGCCAGCTTTTAAACTACAAACATTAAATAATAGCGATAAAATTGTCACTCAGGCTGATTTACTTGGTGATATTGTGTTAATTAATGTTTGGGCTACTTGGTGTCCCACGTGCAAGTATGAACACCCGTATCTCGTTGATATAGCTAAAGATGCCAAAGTTAAACTCTATGGTTTGAATTATAAAGATGATCGAGTTGCAGCGCAGCAATGGCTTCAACACTATGAAGATCCTTATGTGTTTTCTATTTTTGATGACAAAGGTACGTTAGGTTTAGATCTTGGTGTTTATGGTGCGCCAGAAACATTTGTTATTGATCATCATGGTATTATTCGTAAACGTTTTGCTGGTGCCATTGATACACGCATATGGCGACGTGAATTTGAGCCATTGATTGCTCAATTAATTGAAGAAAAAAAGTAGGGAAAATAACATGCGTTTAATCGGCATACTTATACTCACGATGGTGTTTACGTTTAGTACTAATCAGGTAAACGCTAGTCCAGTTGATACTTACGAGTTTCAGGATGAAGTGACTAAAATTCGCTTTCAAGCGTTAAGTAAAGAATTACGATGCCCTAAGTGTCAAAATCAAAACTTATCAGGCTCTAACTCACCTATTGCCGCTGATTTGCGTCGAGAGCTTTACGAGTTATTACAACAAGGCAAAGCTGATATTGAAATTGTTAACTTTATGGTCGACCGTTATGGTGAATTTGTTTTATACCGCCCAAGAGTATCGCAATTAACTTACGTATTATGGTTTGGTCCAGCAATCCTTATTTTGTTCGGTATTATTATCGTTATTGTTATTGTCCGCCGAAAACCAGTACCTAAAGAAGCCTTGCTTTTAACGAAAGCGCAACAAGAAAAACTCAACAATCTAACCAAAAATAAATAACTGTAACCACTCAAAAAATTAAAAGAAGTAGTAGATAACATTATGGAATTTTTAGTAATAAGCCTTATATTTTTAATTTTATTATTATTTATGGTATGGCGACCTTTCTTTAAACAGAAGAGCCAAGACGTTCTGGTCGATAGTAGTTTGCGTGACGAGACTAATGTACGTTTGTATCATGAACATAAAAAAGAGATAGAAAAAGATTATGGCGAAGGTGGTATTGATGAAGAAAACTATCAATACCTATTGGCTGAACTTGATAATACGCTATTACAAGATATAGAAAGTACGTCAAAAGAGGTAAAAGTAGCCACTAATGCAAGGTCTTATTCTCCTTTTTGGCCGCTTGGATTAAGTATATTTATTATCATCTTTTCTGTCACGCTTTATGATAAGCAAGGCAGCTATAAACTCATTGCCAAAACACCTGCAGGACAAGGTCAGCAAGAAGCTATGTCACAAGAAAAAATGTCACAGCAGCGTGAAAATGAAGCAATGGCCCATATTGAAAAACTGCAACAACATATTGAGACAAATCCTGAAGATAGTGAGGCTTGGTATAACTTAGGGCAAACCTATGTTGCCATTGCCGATTTTGATGAAGCGGTTACTGCATTTACTCAAGTGATGAAAATTGAAGGTGAGCATGCGGATATTCTAGGTGCTATTGCACAAGCGCTTTATTATAAAAATGATCAGAAAATTAGTATTCAAGTACAAGAGTATATTGATAAATCATTAGCGCTTGATATCAATGATGCATCCACTAATATCTTATTAGGTATGCATAATTTTATTGGTGAAAATTACTCACTAGCCATTACTCATTGGCAACGTGTTATCGATGTAAATAACCAAGGTGTAAATATTACTGCCCTTAAAGAAGCGGTGGCTGAAGCTAATAACCGACTAGGTCAGCCAGTAACTAACTCGGTAGGTAAAACCCAAGTTGTTGTTGGACCACAACTAAAAGTAAATGTTAGTATCTCGGATGACATAGCCAAGCAATTAGCACAAGGTGAAGACCGTGTAGTATTTATTTATGCAGTACCTACCAATGGTCAGCGTATGCCGCTTGCCGCAGTAAAAATGAAAGCCAGTGATTTACCTACTGTTGTTGTGTTGAACAATAGCCAAGCAATGAGCCCAGCCAATAACTTAGGCAGTGTAGATAAAGTACATGTATATGCCATTGCTTCAATGCAAGGTGGTGTTGGTATTAAACCAGGTGACTATAAAGCGGAATCTTTAGGTGTTGACGTTAATCGTACTGAAACACTTGAACTGATCGTAAATACTTTAGTTGAATAACTGCTTTATGAGTTTATACCCGTTTGATTAAGTTTATCCCTTTGTTGTGCCAGGAAAAATAAATAAAGGTAAGGTGCTCTATTGAACAATAGCCGGCTATTGTGACTTAGAGTAAAGCAAGCTTTGAGTATTTTAGCCAGTACGAGTGGATAATCATTTAATGAAGTTGGTATAAATTAACCTCCTTAGTTGAGCAACCTATTAAGGTTGCTCATTAGTTTAATAACAAATTTAGGTTCACCTGATGAGCCAATAACGAGTCCAGTACCTCGCTATTTGCGATAGTTTTTATCTGATAGACGCGTAGTAGATATTCCCCGTTTTATTTGGCTTATCATTTTACACGGTATTATTTTACCAATCCGACCAGTAAAGCCCGCTAAGCTATGCAGTATAGACGAATATTAGAATCTGAAGAGAATCACCCAGCAATCAAATTAATGAATTCAGACTTGGAAAAGTGAACTTATGCAGGAAATGCTAAGTATAAAGATGAGTTAGACAATTTAATTATACACCCACATCCTGCATTAGAGCTTACTAACCCTGCTTTTTTAAAAATTGTGACTAGATACTCAGATTATCTTAGTGAAATATTAAAACATCACACTGAGTCATATTTATATCGAACTATTGATCACGTTATTCATAGAATTTAAGGAATAACTGCAGTGGAAAGATATTCGCTTAAAACATTAAAATCAACATGGAGATCTGATTTTAAAGAAAGAAGATGAATTCTATTAATGGACTCTGTTAGTAAATAATACTAGCGGCTGGCGCGGGGGTAAGTAAACAACTGAAGTATTTCATTTACTTTTTATTTACAATAAAAGCTTAAATTTTACATTACAGCAAGAGTTTTTCTGTTTATTATGATAAATTAATTATAATTACCCGTTGTCATGAGGCAACTAGTTTTACAAATTTATAATGGATATATAATGTCAGATAACTTCACCTCTACAGTAGCCTTTTTATGGTCAATTACTGATCTTCTTCGTGATGATTTTAAACAAAACCAATATGGGCGAATTATTCTGCCTTTTACGCTATTAAGACACTTAGAATGTGTTTTAGAGGCTACAAAGCCAAATGTATTGGTAATGTATGAATCAGTTAAAGACCAACCGATTGAAGTACAAGATAAAATATTAACCCATGCTGCCAAGTTAAGCTTTTATAACACCAGCAAAATGGATTTAAACAAGTTAGGTGAAACAGGTGTAGCGCAAAACCTTGAAAGCTACGTGCAATCATTCAGCCCTAATGCCCGCGAAATATTCGAACATTTTGATTTCTTCAATATTATCGACAAATTAGAAAAAGCCGATTTATTGTATAAAGTAGCTAAACGCTTTGCCACTACCGATCTTCATCCTGAAGTAGTTGATAACCACAATATGGGGTTAGTATTTGAAAAATTAATCAGACGTTTTGTTGAAAGTTCTAACGAAACCGCAAGGGAACACTTCACCCCGCGTGATATTGTTCGTTTAACTACCTCATTAGTATTTTGTAATGATAATGAGCCACTTACCCAATCAGGTTTAGTGCGCAGTATTTACGATCCAACGGCTGGTACGGGAGGTTTCTTATCATCAGGTATGGAATACGTGCATGAACTTAACGATAAAGCTATATTATCGGCATTCGGACAAGAATTAAATCCTCAGTCATACGCTATCTGTAAAGCCAATATGCTCATCAAAGGGCAAAAAGTCGATAATATTAAATTGGGTAATACTTTATCTGACGATCAGCTACCAGCCGAGAAATTTGATTACATGCTTTCTAACCCTCCCTTTGGTGTTGATTGGAAAAAAGTACAAAAAATAATTAATGACGAGAATAAAGAAAAAGGTCTTGAAGGTCGTTTTGGTGCAGGTTTACCAAGGGTATCAGACGGTTCATTATTATTCTTAATGCATCTTATTAGTAAGATGCGACCTTTTACGCCTAATTCAAAAGAAAGTGGTTCACGTATTGGTATTATCTTAAACGGCTCGCCTCTATTTACAGGTGTTGCGGGTAGCGGTGAAAGTGAGATAAGACGTCACCTACTTGAAAATGATTTACTTGAAGCTATTATCGCGCTACCTAACGATATGTTCTATAATAGTGGAATTGCGACCTATATATGGGTGCTTTCAAATAATAAATCACTGCAACGTAAAGGTAAAGTTCAGCTAATCAATGCGTCAAAAGAACGAGCTAAGAAAGGAGGAAGAAGTCGCAGTGGTGGTGTAGAATCTGATGCACCAGTTGAAAATGTATTTTACCAAACTATGCGAAAATCACTTGGTAACAAACGTAAAGAACTAACTGAAGAAAGTATTGAAACTATCGTTAAAACCTATGGTCAATTTGTAGAAAACGACTTTAGTAAAATATTTGATTATCAAGAATTTGGTTACAGACGCATTTCTATTGAACGTCCGTTGAAGTTAGCTATTTATCCAAAAGATTTAGTTCGACAAGTAGCACTACTTGAAGATAAATCTTGGTTAAAAATGGATGAAGATGTAAGAAAGGCTATCACTGATGCATTAGATAGTTTTACTGAAAATAAATTATTATCTCGTGAGCTATTCCACAAAAAGCTAATCAGTAAATTACCTACTTACAAAATAAGTGCAGCACAACTTAAATTAATCACTAAACATTTAAGTGAGCAAGATGACGAAGCTGAAATCTGTAAGCTGAAGGGAAAAACCGAAGCTAACCCTGATTTTCGCGACAATGAAAACGTACCATTAAAGCAATCATTACAAGACTATTTTAAACGTGAAGTATTACCTCATATGCCAGATGCGTGGATTGACGAAACTAAGGTTGATAGCAAAGATGGTGAAATTGGCATTGTTGGTTATGAAATTCCATTTAATAGTAAATTTTATATATACCAACCACCAAGAACATTAGAAGAAATTAATGACGATTTAGACACGGTATCAGCCGATGTGATGAAGTTACTGCAAGAGGTGTGTTGATAATGACAGGACGTTACCAAGTTTATTCTGAGTATAAGGAGTTAGATTCCCCATTTTTAGATAAGTTACCTAAATCTTGGGTTATTAGCCCATTAAAAGTAGTAAGTAATTTTAGACAAGGGAAATTTCATGAAGCCTATATTCATGAAAATGGTGAGTATATTTGTGTTAATTCCCGTTTTGTATCCACTGAAGGTGAAAAACTTAAATTTTGCTCTAAAAATTTAAGTCCTGTTCAACATAAAGATATTTTAATGGTTATGAGTGATTTGCCAAATGGTAGAGCACTTGCTAAAGCTTTATATGTAAAGAAAGACAACAATTATGCTCTTAACCAGCGGGTATGTGCGATAACTGCAACAAAAATCAATTCGCGTTTTTTATATTATCAGTTAAATCGTAATGATTATTTCTTAGCTTTTGATGATGGTTGTAATCAAACAAACTTATCGAATGATGTTTTTAAAAATTATCCTGTTTTAATTCCTACTGAAGAAGAACAAAAAAAAATAGTCAACTTCCTAGATCATGAAATCGTAAAAATAGACATATTAATTGCTAAACAAGAAGAGCTAATTGAGCTATTAAAAGAAAAACGTCAAGCTATTATTTCTCATGCTGTCACCCGTGGTCTAAACCTTGATGCCCCAATGAAAAACTCAGGTGTTGAGTGGTTAGGTGATATGCCTGAGCATTGGATGATAAAAAGACTGAAACATATATCACCGAAAGTTGGGGTAGGACTTGTTATAAACCCTTCTACTTATACTAGAGATGATGGTTTATATTTTATTTTTGGCGGTGATGTAAAAGAGTACAGATTTGATTTAACTAAAACGAGACGAATATCAAAAAATGATAGTGATAATTTATTATTATCTAAGTTAAGACATAGAGATCTAGTGTCTGTTCGTGTGGGATGTTCAGGTATAACCGCAGTTGTAACTGAAGAGTTAGAAGGTGCAAATTGTGCGTCAGTAATTATTATTCGCAAAGGAATATATGATTCTGATTGGCTTTGTGCAGCAATGAACTGTTGGGTGGGAAGACAACAAGTAGAATTAGTGTCATATGGTGCGGCACAAAAACAATTTAATGTTGCAGATGCAGTTGAATTTAAATTTCCTTATCCACCAATAGTTGAACAAAAAGAAATTGCAGAGTTTATCCTAAATTCACTAGAAAAATTCAATAAGCTAAGTGATAAGTTAATTAAAAAAATAGGTATATTAAAAGAACGTAAAACAGCTCTTATCTCTGCTGCTGTCACTGGAAAAATTGATGTAAGAAATTGGCAGAGCAATGATTAAGCACTCATTAATAGTAATTGGTATAGGTAAAGCACTAAGTATCAGTGACTCTGTTAAAGAAAATCAATGTTTAGATGCATAGCGCATTAATGTTCCATCTATGATGATGTCACCTTTTTTCACTTTCATGCAAAAGACATTCAATTGCAGAGTTGATAATGCTAAAGGCAGTGAAATGAAAATATGGCGAAAAGGTTACAAAATATATACATTAGGAAGACATAAACAAGATCAAAAAACACCTTCATTGTTGATTAAAAAAGTATTGAAACGTTTAGATATAACTACTGAGGGTTGGTTGATTTTACTTAAAAATAGTTAATTCATAATAATCTTCTAACTCTTTTAAAATATAACCAATACTGATTGCCCAATGTTAAATAACTAATAAATTGGGCTGTTTGCTAGATCTTGCTCTAGTTGAAAATAAACCTTAATATAGTAGACTGTTCTTACATACAGTTATATTCGTGTAATTTAGCAATAATACGTACACTTGCAGTAGGTTAATTTGAAAGATCGAAAAATCATACATATTGATATGGATGCCTTCTTTGTATCTGTTGAAATTAGAGATAGACCTGAATTGGTAAATCTCCCTGTGGCTGTAGGAGGAAGCTCTAAAAGGCGCGGTGTACTTTCTACTTGTAATTATATTGCTAGAGAATTCGGTGTTCGATCAGCTATGCCAACGAGTGTGGCATTGAGAAAATGTCCAAACTTGGTTCTAGTTCCATCTAGAATGGATGCCTATAAAGAAGTCAGTATTCATATCCGTGCAATATTTTCGCGTTATACCAGTATTATTGAACCCCTCTCATTAGATGAGGCTTACCTTGATGTTACTGATTGCAAATTATTTAAAGGTTCAGCCACTTTAATAGCCCAAGATATTCGAGAAACAATTCATAGAGAGACTGGTTTAACTGCTTCTGCTGGAATCTCTACTCTGAAATTTCTCGCTAAAGTTGCTTCAGACTATAATAAACCTAATGGTCAATTTGTTATCACACCTTCTGAAGTTAATAGCTTCATTGCTGAATTACCTTTAAATAAGATTTCAGGTGTAGGTAAGGTTACTTTTGAAAAACTAAAGCTATTAGGGTTGGAGTATGGTCGAGATATTCAAGCCGTTGACCAGTCAGTTGTTAATCATAACTTTGGTAAATTTGGACAGGTACTTTATCAACGTTGCCAAGGTATAGATGATAGAGATATTGAAACAACACGAGTTAGAAAATCAGTTGGTGTTGAGAGAACATTTCCTGAAGATATTGATGACTTAGATATTCTTCGTAGTATTTTAACCGATAAACTAGTACCTGAATTAAAAAGACGATCTGAAAAGTATTTGTATGAGCGAAAAATAAGTAAGTTAGGGGTAAAAGTTAAATTCAATGATTTCCATCAAACGACCAAAGATTTTGCTTATACTAACTTTGATGAGGGGATGTTTTTAGATCTGTTAACCGAAGTAGTGAAACGTGGCGGCGGTAAAAAGGTTAGACTTTTAGGCGTTCATATTGGCCTTAGTGACATCGAAGCTAAAAGTCAGCAATTTGAGTTATCATTATAGAAAAGCTAGAAAGTAGTAAGTTATATCAATCTCAAAATTGAATACCAAAAATAAGGTATTTAGAGTCATATAAATTTTTTTTTGTTATAGATAATGGCTCTTGGCTGTAATTTATTCATTAATATATTGGTTAGTGTTCAATTACCGTTTCTTAAAAAGTAGATATGCTGCTGTTGAAATGCGAGGTTTTCCTAAATATCTAAATATC
>JBKEHN010000010.1:0-40282 GCA_046710905.1 Colwellia sp. | reverse complement strand
TTGTGCTACAACACATTTCAAAGCATTGCTTACTTTGAAATAAACGTCTAAACGTTTCTTTAAGTTCTCTTTTGGTTAGAGGGTTATCGTGTGCCATAGTGCTCGGTAATTTTGAAAATAAAAACAATAAAAATAACAAAGTCACAACAATTGCAATGGTAACATAGGGACATCTTACGGTGATCAAGTCTGCTGTTTGTATAGCTTGATGTTCAACTGGATTGGTGGTAGAAAATTGTTGCAAGGCTGAAGTTAATTTACTATCAACAACGGTAGGTAACACTGTGAGCGTCTGCCTAAATGCGTCTAACAAATGATCTTGTGTTTACGTAAATTACTTCAAAATAATTTTGGAGAAATTTATGGCCATTATACGTAGCCAAGATCAATGGCAAACCATTTTCAAAGATCAGGTAAGCAGTGGTTCAACCATTGTCGATTTTTGTCGTCAACATCAAATACCCACTACAACATGTTACGCTTATCGTAAAAAACTAGGTGTGAGCCAAGGCCCTTTTGTTCAAGCGAAAATAACACAATAAGTTGAACTGTTTTCGACCCCTGTGCCAATATTCTTAAACATTGGTACTGTATCTCTTTCCTTGTCCAGTGCAACTTCCGCCTCCTATTTAGCGCAGTTATTACGGGAGTCTATTGGATGAACATATTCTCTGATGCCCCAGACGTGTGTATTCATAGTCAGTTTGTTGATTTTCGACAATCGATTAATGGCTTAGTGGGAATTGTAGAAGCTGAACTCACTCGTGATGCTTATACGGGGACCTTATTTATCTTTTGCAACAAAGCCAAAGACAAATTAAGGATTATTTATTGGGATAAAACCGGTTTTGCTCTTTGCTACAAACGTTTAGAAAAACAAAAGTTCAAATGGCCAACTAAACTATCGAGCCAAGAATTTGAATTAATCCATCAACAACTGAGCTGGTTATTATCTGGATATGACGTTCTTGGCCATGAGCTATTACACTATCAATCAATGATCTAAAAAGCCCTTTTTTTCAGTCAACGATAGTGTACGTAAGTCCTTATGCTATTTACGTTACAATGATGATTAGTCTTGTTTTAATTGCTAAACTTGGTTGTTGAAAATTGATATTAACTTACTAACCAATGCCCCCAAACAACTCAAGAAAATGCTGTTTGAGTTACAGGCTAACACTGCCCAAGTATTGGCCGCCAAAGATAAAATAATCACCGAGCAAGCCATCCAAATTAATCAGTTTATTGAACGCTATAAAATAGCTAAACGTAAACAGTTTGGTAAAAGCTCAGAGTAACTTACCGGTGCGGGTGAAACCTTCAATGAAGCCAAAGAAATCATCGATGAGGTTGATAAAGTGTTATTAGCCGAGGTCGATAAGCGAAAAACTAAACCCGTTAAGCGTATACCAAAGCGCAAATTACTACCAAAAGCGTTACCTCGCAAAGTAGTGATAATTGATTTAGCGATTGATCAGTAAGTGTGTGATTGTTGTCAAGGTCAGTTACACAAGATGGGCGAAGCCCATAGTGAGAAACTCGAGTTTGTACCTGCGCACATCAAAGTGATCGAAACTATCCGCCTCAAATATACCTGTAAGCGGTGCGAGAAAATGGGGACAGGCAATCAAGTGAAATTACGCCTAGGCCAGCAACGCCGTTCCCAAAAGGGATAGCGACGTCGAGTTTGTTGAGTCAAATCATCAGTGCGAAATATCAATATGGATTACCACTGTACAGACAAGAGAGTATGTTCAATGAGTGGGGTATTGAACTGAATCGAAAAATCATGTCAGATTGGGTCATTCGGTGTAGTGAATTACTTAGCCCATTAGTTGATGAATTTAAAAGCCAGCTGCTTAATCAACCGGTAATACATGCCGATGAAACGCCTTTGAAAGTGATTAAAGTAGAGAGAGCGAGTAGCTAGATGTGGGTGTATTATTGCGGCAGTGATACCGAATCAAACGAGCACATGAAAAATATTGTTTTATATGATTATCACAACTCACGCGCTGCTGATTGTGTGGTTGATTATCTTGATAGCTATGATGGTTACCTACAAGTTAATGGTTATGCAGCGTATGGAAAAACTGACGTAATATTGGCTGGCTGTATGGCGCATGCTCGTCGAAAATTCATTGATACTAAAACAGTGCAAGGAAAAAACAAAACCGGCAAAGCTGATGTTGCTTTAAATCTCATGGGTAAACTCTACGGTATTGAAGCAAGCTTGAAAGGAAAAACGGCTGAAGAAAAACACCTAGCACGACAAGAAAAGTCAAAAGTCATCATCGATAAACTTACAGGTTGTGTTATCGACAATAAAGATAAAATTCCCCCAAAAAGCAAACTTGGAGAAGCGCTGACTTATTGTTGTAACTAAGCGCATAAGCTAGTTACTTAATTAAGAGAGGTCGTATAAACATTGATAATAATCGTGTGGAGCGAGCTGTGAAGCCGTTTGTGATTGGCCAAAAAACTGGTTGTTCTGCAATATCCCTCGAGGAGTAAAAGCTAGCGCCATACTCTATAGTATTATTGAAACAGCAAAAGCCAATGGCTTGCTGGTCGATAACTATTTACAAACTTGTCTAGATGAAATGGCTAACAAGCCAGAAACCCTTTCACACCTACTTCCTTGGAATATTAAACAAGGCTAGATGCATTTCCCCTCACGCTCACAATTGTTCTAACATATTAAGCCTTGTTCTATTCAGTATTAAACTTTACATTTACCGGTTAGTTTATCTTTATATCAAAAAGCAAGTATCGTTACCTATGTATGGTCTCGATACTTGCTAAATTTTTTGATAGATTATAATCGACCAGTTATACCTACAGTAACTGTCCGTTCTCTATTAAATGACCCATTAAACGTTTCCTTTTCTATAAAGAAATCTCGACGACCTTCTTCTGTCAAGTTATTTACATCAAAGAATACTGAAAAATGTTCATTGATATCATAACTCGCATTAAAATTAAGACGTTGATCTGATTCAGTAAATACTGCACTAGTATTTTCAGCTTGAGCGCCTTGTCCAGGTAAGTTACGGAAATAATCATCACGATAGATATAACTTACACGCAAACCAAAATCATCTGTTTCAAAATACAAAATAGAATTAAAATTATGCTTGGATGAACCTGGGAAACCATAGCCATTGTCACCTACATCTTTTTCAAACTCGCTATCAGAATAGGTGTAGTTAGCTTGTACACCAAAACCACTCCATACACCGTCTAAGAAAAGGAAAGGTTGATTAAAACCAAGTTCAACACCCATCACTGTGCCATCTGAATAATTTTGTGGCGTACGAACATCATAAATTGTATCACCTTGCCCGGGTAGTGTTTCTCTAGTGGTGATTGGGAATATAAAGTCATTTACATCTTTATAAAATACACTTGCTATATAGGCACCTTCAATATCATTATAATATTCTAATGTTGCATCAAATATATAAGAAATTGTAGGGTCAAGCTCCGAATTACCACGTTGGCCAGAAGGAATATCTCCAATATTAGTTACTGGATTTGCCGCTTCTCTAGGTACTAAATCAGAAGGATTGGGGCGCGACATCACTTTTGCTGCGGCAAGTCTCAAGGTTATATCATCTTCAAGATCAAGACTTAAGTTTACACTTGGTAAATATTCCCAATAATCGTTGCTAGTGCTTGTTGGTGTAGTGCTATTATCTGGATTAACCCTTAGACCCTGACCACTAAATTTTACATTCACAGCACGTATACCTATGTTACTGGTAGAATATAAGCCAAATAGTTCACCGGCCATATTGGCTTCACCATAAAAAGCAAATACGTCTTCTTGATAAGCAAATGAAGATGCGGGATCAACACCTAACTCATTACCTTGCTTACATAACTGTACAACTTCATCACAAAAAT
The DNA here is from genome assembly GCA_046710905.1 of Colwellia sp. GTDB lineage: Bacteria > Pseudomonadota > Gammaproteobacteria > Enterobacterales > Alteromonadaceae > Colwellia. Next base: position 36,373 of record JBKEHN010000010.1, on the reverse strand, counting down.
GTTGGAAGTTACCATCTGGAAAGTTATTGAAAACACCGTCACTTGGGTGATAATTATAATCTATATTGGTATCGCCAATACCTGCTTGACCGATATCATACAATTCATCTTCAGTTAAATCGCCACTAACGTCTAAGATAAACGTTCTAACTGAATCAACTTCTTCTGTGGTATAACGGGCACCAAATTCAATGGACTCTATAAAGCCATTATCTAAAATATATTCAAAATCAGCTCTAGCTCCGTATTGTTCACCCTCCATAAATACATCACGAATTAGTGAGGCCCATTTAGGGTATTGATAATCAACATTATCTATTTCACCTAAGTCAGCATGAAATAAACCATTGTCTGTGTCAAAGCTAACCTGTTGAGCATCTATATCTTGCACTAAAATAGGTAAATCTAGATCTTGCATATAATCAACATCTGAATAGTGAAAATCTACATTCATGTGCAAGTTATCTGTTAATTGATAATCAAAATTCAGACCACTCACTGATGATTCTGTTTTGTTACCAAATAAGAAAGGAATAAATTGTACAGGAACTACTTGGCCAGCTGAAAATCCTCCTTGGGCTACAGATTGTAATGTTTTATGAGCATTGTTATCAGAAATAATAATGTCTTCCGGTGAAAATATAGATCCTGCGATTGCACTACCGAAAACAGGCGCAATTCTATTTCGTATAGAAGCGTTATCAAAAGAGGTAAATACAGTATCAGCAGTGATCATTAATTTATCGTTAACTTGCCACTGAAAACCTGCTGCAAGTGATTCACGTAATTGAGTTTCACGAATAGGCTCAAAATCTATTGCATTAATAATGTGCACGCCTTCAACAGTTTCATCGACAAGTCCATCTCCAGTATTATCAATTTGAATATCTTGTTGTATTACTGTTGGGAATAACTGATCGCGGCCTGGCTTTGATTCTGAGTCTAAATATGAGACATAAAAACCTAATGAATCATCATCAGTTTTTGCACCAAAGATAAAACTAGCACGATGACCAACTTCATCACCAATGGAGCCTTTATCAGCTTGAAGTGTCATAGAGCCAAAATAATTTTTATCATTTTTATATTGAGAGGCACCTAGTGCTTTTCTTGTCTGTAATTCAACAGAGCCAGCAAGACCTGATTCTGGATCGCTTGCCGTAGGGGTTTTCTTAATAATAATGTTAGAAACTATATCAGTAGGGATAACTTCTAAGTTAAATGAACGAAGATTGGATAAGCCCTCAGTTCCAGAGGACATTGCTGTTCTACCATTAACTAAAGTTGTTACGTATGTTGGCCCTAATCCCCTAATAGATACACGATCACCTTCTTGACCGCCATCATTACGTTCAATTTGAACACCAGGAATGCGTTGAATGGCATCGGAGATAGAGGCATCAGAAAATTTACCTAGATCATCCGCTGAAATTGCATCGATAACAGCATCAGAGTATCTTTTTAAGTGTTGAGCTTTAAGGATACTACTGCGAATCCCTTTCACTTCAATAACTTCAAGTTGTTTCTCTACTTTTTTTCCTGCTTCTTCGGCATTAACAGTATGTGCTAAAGGTATACTAAGAGCGGTGACAGCTACACTTTTTATTGCCATATTTACCAGTTTTGCTATTTTGCTATGTACAAAACCATTCAAGCCTATTGAATATTTCATTTTTATCTCCCAGTTATATTAAGTAACCTTCTCTTAATGGAAGGTCTACAATTTTACACATTTAAAAACACATTTAAAAATATATTTCGTATATAAAGTGACCATAGACTCACACATTAATTTCATATATACAAATATTTTTTATATATAAAATATTTGTATTAATTAATTGATTATAAATCAGTAACTTAAAAAATAAAAACAGAAAAAATAAGTTGGTACATGTAATAAATAAATATAAATAGTACTAAAAATAGTCATTTAAAATTAAAAAGATTGACTTATACCTTTATAGAGATTAAGTTTTACAGATAAATTATATTTTTATATATAAAAGTAATTTAGGTTGTTTAATTATTCATAAATAAAACATCTCTGAAATTAGCTTATATATATTTGAGAACAATATGATGAAAAAAAGGAAGTTTGTATTATTAAATGAGGCAGATAATATCTTAGTATACTGTCAAAAAGTAAGTGCTGATGAATCTGTGAAACTATCTAAGATAGAGCTTAAGTTTGATAGCAATATAGATAATCATAAGGTTTCATACATATAGTGAAAGGCCAAAAAATCATTCAATATCTTGTTTCTATTGGCTCTAATACTGTTGATATAACTAAAGATAGTCATTTTCATTTGCATAATATGAAAAGTGATTACATTCCTAGCCATACTCGACAATCCAAAGTGGGAGAGCGATATGGATACATTTTTAAGATCAGATGATCAAAAAGGTACAATAAACAACCTAACTGTTGCTTATTTAGTCGAATTTACTAAACTCGTGGAACAGACTATTGAGTTATTTAATGAAGTTATTCCTAATGAATTCTGGCAAACATTGAATGCAAAAATCTACTTGACCAAGCAGCGCCATTAACAAGTTCAACGGTAAATTCGTTATGAGTATAAAGAATACATTAATCAAAACAGCTATCGACAGAGTGGATAGTCATCAGCACTTTTGGCCATTATCCCGTGGCGACTATAGTTGGCTTACGCCTGAATTAACCTTGCTTTATAAAGACTTTTTACCCGAACAATTAGCACCTGCATTATCAGCTAATGACGTCCAACAAACTATATTAGTACAAGCCACTGATACCGAAGAGAAAACACAGTTTTTACTGGAACTCGCTAATAATAACGCGTTGGTAGCTGGTGTTGTTGGCTGGATTGATATGGAAGACGTATCAGCCATAAGTAAATTAACAAGTTTGGCGCAGAACTCATACCTCAAAGGTATTCGTCCAATGCTACAAGACATTGAAGACGTCAACTGGATATTAAGGGATGAATTTACGCTTATCTTTGAATTTATGGCAAACAACCAATTAACTTTTGACGCCTTAATAAAAGAAGTGCACATAGATAATATTCTGACTTTGGCCTGTCGACATCCCACCTTAAAGATTGTTATTGATCATTGTGCGAAACCAGGCTTATCAAAAGCGCCATCAGACTATTGGAAAAGTAAACTCGCCAATATTGCCTCATGTAATAATGTTTTCATCAAGCTTTCTGGCTTATTAACAGAGGCGCCTCAAGGTAAGGTGAATAGTGAAGCGCTAACACCATATTTTGAGCACATCATGCACGTATTTGGCCCTGACCGAATAATGTGGGGCAGCGATTGGCCAGTAATAACAGTTAATGGCGACTATGACACTTGGATATCGTTAACCAAATCATTACTCCAAAATCATTCATTTGAAAATAAAGGTGAAATATGGGCTGATAATGCTCAAAACTTTTATCGTTTAGCTTCTTATGAGTTATGTAGCTAGAAATTAGTTATAAATTTAGGAGTTAATCATGGCAGTAGAAAAGAAAATCAAAGTCGCTCTGGTAACAAGCGGAGCTAGTGGCATAGGTAAAAGTATTTGCTTACGTCTTGCTTTGAAAAACATAAATATTTTGGTTGTAGACCTTAACCTTGAAGCCGCACAAGAAACCGTTAAAGAAATAATCAGTGATAGTGGTCGCGCAGAAGCTTATGCTGTTGATGTATCAAATAACAGTCAAGTATTCGCCTTGTTTAAAAATATTAACGACGCACACACCATTGATATTTTAATCAATAATGCGGGTATCGCGCACATCGGTAATATTGAACAGACTAGCGAGTCAGATCTCGATCGCCTCTACAACATTAATGTGAAAGGCGTTTATAACTGTATATCGGGCACCATTAAAGCAATGAAAGCTCAAAAAAATGGCGTCATTATTAACATGGCATCAGTTGCCTCTTCTATTGGTATTGCTGACCGCTTTGCTTGTTCGATGACAAAAGGTGCGGTATTAACTATGACCTACTCTGTTAACAAAGGTTATATCGCTGAAAGTATACGCTGTCATTGTATTTCTCCAGGCAGAGTACACACGCCTTTTGTTGATAATTTTTTAGAACAAAACTATGCCGATAATAGAGAAGAAATGTTTAAAAATTTTCAACAAGTCAACCTATTGGCCGTATGGGTGCCCCAGATGAAATAGCGGCATTAGTTGACTATCTCTGTTCTGACGACGCTGCATTTATCACGGGTAGTAACTTCCCAATAGATGGTGGCTTTGTCACCCTAAATAATTAATCCAATTTGTTAACTTAAATTAAAAGAGATTTATAGTATGAAATTACTTCGTTACGGGCCTTTAGGCCAAGAAAAGCCAGGTATTATCGATGATGAAGGCAATATTAGAAGTCTAGTTGATATCGTTAGTGATATTGATGGAACGACAATATCAACCGATAACTTACAACGTATACAGGCGGTAGATTTATCTAGCTTACCTATTGTGGATGAAAATATTCGTTTAGGCGCATGTGTCGGTAATGTCGGTAAATTTCTTTGTATTGGTCTAAATTATGCTGACCATGCAGCTGAATCTGGCATGAAAATCCCTGATGAACCCGAAGTATTTACCAAAGCTACCAGCGCGATTTCAGGGCCTAATGATGACATAGTCCAACCTCGAAATAGTAACAAGCTTGACTGGGAAATTGAATTAGCTGTCGTTATTGGCGAGCATGCTTCTTATGTCAGTGAAGAAGAGGCTCACAAGTATATTGCCGGTTATTGTGTTTGTAACGATGTGTCAGAGCGTACCTTCCAACTAGAGAAAGGTAGCCAATGGGACAAAGGAAAGGGCTGTGATACTTTTGGTCCTATAGGCCCTTGGTTAGTCACCAGTGATGAAGTTAAAGATCCGAATGATTTATCAATGTGGTTGAAAGTTAACGGTAAAACCTTCCAAAATGGTAACAGCAAAACCATGGTATTTAAACCTGAATACATTGTCAGTTACTTAAGCCAATTTATGAGTTTGCAACCAGGAGATATAATTTCAACCGGTACGCCACCAGGTGTTGGTTTAGGCCAAAAACCTCCACTATATTTACAACCTGGTGACAAAATCACTTTAAGCATTGAGGGGCTTGGTACTCAAGAACAAATTGTTGTTAACTCTAAATAATCCGCTAACATTAATTTCTAACTTTTTGTGGGTGCTGCGTCTAACACAGGCGCTGAAATAGCGCTCTGTGGTTTTTAATCATTTTATGCCTAGTACATATTACTGTTTGCACTCATGGTGCTTCAACTGAACGATTTTCAGTAATGTGCACAATAAAGAGTATTAGTTTTTGTGTTTATAATTTTCCAACAAAATATTGTGTTTATTGACTAAATAGATCAAATAGGTGATTTATTCTCATATACTCAAAAAGTTACTTTCGTTGATAAGGACGGGTAAATGTCTCAAAAAATAATTAATGCTGGTAGAACTCAATCTAATACCATTGAGTGTCTAAATATCTCTGAAAAGAAAGTAGGCTTGTTTGTTACCTGCTTGGTAAATACCATGCGTCCTTCTATAGGTTTTGCTTCAATAACACTACTTGAGCAGGCCGGATGTACGGTTGAGGTCCCTGAACTACAGTCCTGTTGTGGACAGCCCGCATTCAATTCTGGTGATGATGAAGGAACACGTCAGATTGCCTACCAGACCATTAAACAATTTGAAAATTTTGATTATGTTATTCTCCCTTCTGGCTCATGTGCGGCAATGATCAAAAAGAATTTTATAGAAGTCTTTAAAGATCAACCAGAATGGCTTGCAAGGGCTAAGTATTTAGCTAGTATTACCCATGAATTACTTTCATTTTTAGTTGATGTTTGTAACTTCGAACCCAGTGGTATCGAGCTTGATGGTTCATATACTTATCATGATAGTTGCTCAGGATATCGCTCTCTTAATATTTATGAGCAGCCCCGCAAGATGTTGTCTAAGGTGAAAGGCTTAGACCATAAACCACTTAACAGCCATTCTGAATGCTGTGGTTTTGGTGGCACATTTTGTGTGAAATACTCAGATATTTCAAATGAAATCGTCGCTGAAAAAGTTGAAAATGTTTTAGCTACTGAGGCTGATTATCTACTTGGTGGTGATATGGGCTGCTTAATGAACATAGCGGGTAAACTTAATCGAGAAGGTCACAAGGAAATAAAGGCATTGCATACCGCTGAGGTTTTGGCTGGTTTAGCGCCACATATTTTAGGAGGCAAAGATGCAAGCTAATAGACCTGAAGATTTCTCTAAAAACGTTAGCAAAGCGTTAGCGCAGCCTGATTTAAAAAAAATAATTCGGCGCACAACGGATAAAGCCGAAACAAAGCGTGCTGAAGCGATTGCTAACTTCCCCGAGTTCGAAAATGTACGCTCTCAGGGACAAAAAGTTAAAGATCATACTATTAAGTATATGGATCATTATTTGGCTGAGTTCGAGAAGAATGCTTTGGCTCTAGGTACTGTTGTTCATTGGGCTAGCACTGCTGAGGAAGCCTCGAAAATTGTTTTAGATATTTGTCGTCAACACAAGGCTAAAAAAGTCACCCGAAGTAAGTCTATGTTGGGGGAAGAAATAGGCTTAACACATGCTTTTGATAATTCAGAAATAGAACGTATTGAAACGGACTTAGCCGAACATATCATCCAGCTTGCCGGTGATCCACCCTCTCATATTGTTTGGCCTGCTATGCACCGCAGTAGAGAAGATGTCGTCAAGCTATTTCGCGAGTTTCACGCAGACCCAACCTATTCTGAAGAGATTACTGATCTTGTCAGGAGTGCCCGTCGCGACCTTCGTACTAAATTTTTAACGTCAGATATTGGTATTAGCGGCTCTAACTTCTTGTTGGCTGATAGTGGTTCATCTTGTACCGTAACGAATGAAGGTAACGCTGAACTGACAATAACACCACCTAAAGTCCATATAGTAACAGCAGGCATTGAAAAGTTAGTACCTTCCATGGCCCACGCTATTCCCTTGCTACGATTACTGAGTCGCTCGGCAACAGGCGCAGAAATAACGCAATATATAACGTTTCATAACGGACCTAAAAGGACTAATGATGCAGACGGGCCTGAAGAATGCCATATTGTTTTGGTCGATAATGGCCGTACAAAAATGCTTGCTGAGGGTATGGAAGAGATGTTGCGCTGCATCCGCTGTGGTGCATGTATGAATCATTGTGTGGTTTATAAGCATATTGGTGGACATGCATATGGCTCAGTTTATCCAGGGCCAATGGGCTCTGTCTTAACTCCTCATTTAAACAGTCTTGAGGTGGCAAACAAACAAACGCATGCATGTACTATGAATGGTCGCTGTGAAGACGTATGCCCCGTTAATATTCCACTGCCTAAATTATTACGCTCGCTGCGAGCACAGTCTTGGCAGAAAAAATATGAACCATTAACAAACCGTTTTATTGTGCAATTTTTTGCCGCATTGGCTAAAAGACCTAGGTTATTTCAATTGCTTTCCTCTTGCGGGGTTATCTCCATGAAGGTGTTTAGCCGTAAGGGGTGGATTAAATATATGCCATTTACGTCAGGCTGGACTCGTAATCGTGATTTGATTGAACCAGAATCAACCACGTTTATGCATCAATATAAAAAAATGAAAAAAGTTAAAATGGTGGAGCGTAAATCATGAATGAATACCAAAGTAAACTGAGTAGAGCAAAGATATTTAGTGCGATTAAAGCTGCTAAACCAACTGTTAACATGGATGTAAAAACTATTCAAAAAGAGGCACTTGAAATTCTAAACGAAAGTGAATTTGCACGTCCCAAACTTTTGTCTGAAGATGCTACTGATGCCTTAATGCTTCGAATTGGAGCTGGGTTAGTTATCGGTACTACCTGTGAAAAGCTCTCGACGCTTGATGAGTTACCTAACTCGGTGAATCAATTTTTTAGCCAACATTCTTTACCTCAAGAACTTAAAGTACAAAGTATTGATAAATTTGAGAAGCTCAATTGGCAAGGTATCCCTACTGATATAGATATTCAAAAAGATAATACGGTTGGCTTATGCTGGGCAGAGTATGGTGTTGCAGAGACGGGCTCGTTTGTTATTCATTCAAGTCCCCAAATGCCTATTTTGCTAAATTTTTTACCTTTATACCTTATCGCTGTTATTCCGAAATCGAAAATACTTCACTATATGGATGACTATGCTCTTATAGCAAATGAGATTGCTAAAAAGGTAGAGACTCCGCGACATATGTCTTTAATATCAGGGGTTAGTGGTACAACAGATATAGAGGGAGTTTTAGTTCAAGGCGCTCATGGCCCTGAAATTTTACATATTATTATTATAGAGGATCAGTGAAATAAATGTAATGGTACTCACACATAGCCAAGGACAAGTTGTAATTTACCCATAATATTGTATGAAATAGGGATGTGTTTTGAACATCCTAGTTATAAGTTTATTCAGACTGAAAGGCTACACTTCACCCTAAGACCTTTAACAAGATTTTTCTTTAAAAAGTAGTGGTAAATTCCTTTCTTTCAAGGCTTTTAAATATTTTGCGCGACAACTAGTCTGACAGAGAGGGGGATTTAAAATACGAATATGTCTAATTCTCATCTGTAGTTTATAACTGGTCCATTGCCAATCAAGATGTATGTTTTAGAGTGCTTGAGTTATTTCGATTCAAGACGCAGTTACCAGAACTCTCTTTTATCATTGAGAGGCTTTCATTATTTATTGATAACCTTCAACATATCATTATTGTATTAATTGTAATTTTACTTTTACTTTCACTCTATAGTGCTAAGATTAGCGCAGCCAAATGAAGCTAATTGTCTCACTTAAAATACGTTGTCACGGTCTCTATTTATTAAACGCTTGCGATGAAATATTATCAAAAAAAGAAAATTATGTTTAAAAAAATTATTATTGAAAGTGGCATTTTTACTATTGAGTAGCAGCGCATATACAAATCAATTGACTGTAAAAGAGTTACGCCTTGAACTAATTAATACCGAACAGATTAAAATGAATGCACAGTGCAATATTTCAAACCGTAAAACTCAGTAAGCTTTCTTTAAATAACCGTATTGATATGCCACCAATGGCTCGCTCGCAATGGCGTTTTAGACTGCCTAAAACGTGTATACAATTGCAAATGAATTATTATCACCAAACACAGAGCTTTGGCTATATGATAAATACGATTTTCCTGATTTGCTTAATTACACTCGATTTTTAGAAGTCATGCCTAAGGCTTTAGCCCCTTTAACTGGTTATTTTACTAACATTAAAGGTGAGCCTACAGGCAGCTGATTTATTGACTCAACGACTATAAAATTTGCCATAACTTACGTATCAGACAGTATTTACACTACTAGAATCAAATTTACTAAGGGCAATTTATAGCGGAACTTTCATCGTTGCTTGGCACTAAACGAATATGATTAATAGATAAGTTAATCGCGTCAGAGGTACTAAGTTCGAAAGGAACAGCAACTTTATTAAGTTGAACACCTTTTTCAGCAAAACAACGTAAGCTAATAGACATATTATGCCATACACCCAAAGGTACTTCTGTTAATTGTGTTTGAATATTATAGCTGCCCTGACAACTCGATTGTGTATCTCCAATAGTCGCGCAATTCATCGTAATAAAAACTGGAGAATTAACCTCACTGTCTCTTTTTACGGTGAAGGTTAACGCCGCGTTATTTTCAAGTTCCGCAGAAAGATCCTCTCTAAATCCATTACTACTCACAAACTTTATTCCTGAACTTGTTACACCTGTAGTTTGAAGACGAAAAGAATCTTCTTGTATTTCTTTATCAACTGTTCGATACAAAATTCCTGGGAGTGATTGACTACTCGACTCTATCTCTATTTCTTGTTGTTGAGAAAATAATCGCATTTTCCATGGCTCTATTGCTTGGCCTACGAAAATATCAGTAACTTGATTAATATTAAGTGCAACATTTGATTTTTCTGGTAAGTCATCCAATAAAGTATCATCATCGTTGTAAGTCAAACCATAGCCATAAGGAAATAAAGGTTGGTAATCCTCATCAAATCGATTAACAATTTGTGTCGGTGATATCGGCCATGAAAAAGACAATTTACCTTTAAAGTCGTGGTGAATATTATTTGATTGGGTATTTAATAAAACATCTGCAACAGCCTTTCCTTCTGTACCAGGTAACCATGCAGCAACAAAAGCATCACTCGCATTTAGTTCCGCATTTACCCACATAGGTCGGCCACTTATAAATACAGCAACAACAGGTATACCTTTTGCTTTAAGTGAGTTAAGTAATGCTAAGTCTTTTTTATTACCACGCTGGTATTCAAGATTATTAATATCCCCATGACCTTCGGCATAAGGTTCTTCACCAAAAACCACAATAGCAACATCTGGTTTTCTTGTATAACTACCATCAATACTCAAAAATATTTCACCACCAGCATCATTTACCTTTTGTTCGATACCTGAATAAATGGAAGATGCACCAATAAAATCTTTATTTTTATTACCTGTTCCTTGCCATGTAATACTCCAGCCACCTGATTGTTTACCTATATTATCAGCCGCATCACCGGCCACTAAAATATGTTGCTGTGCAGACAATGGAAGTATGTGACCTTTATTTTTTAAAAGAACTAAAGATTCGCGAACAGCTTGACGGGCTACTTCACGGTGTGATTCAGCGCCAATTAAAGCGATTTTTCCAGAAAAAATACGATTTGCAGGGCTAGGCTTTTCAAAAAGTCCAGCACGTATTTTAACACGTAAAATACGCGTTACGGCATCGTCAATACGTGACTGAGGAATATCACCTTGTTGTACTTGTGCAATAATATTTTCATAAAGAGGTTTCCAAGCTTCTGTTGGCACCATAAAAATATCTAGACCAGCGTTCACTGCTTGAGCACAACTTTCTTTTATACAGCCTTTAACTTGTCCGTGACCATTCCAGTCACCCACCACAAAACCGTCAAAACCCATTCTATTTTTTAACACATCAGTTAAAAGGTACTTACTGCCATGAACTTTCTCTCCGTGCCAGCTGTTAAATGATGCCATCACTGATTGAGCTCCTGCCTTTAACCCGCCCACATAGCCTTGTGCGTGAATAGTAAAAAGCTCTTGCTCTGTTGCTGTATTTTCACCTTGGTCATCTCCACCTTGTGTTCCACCGTCACCAATAAAATGTTTAATCGTACTGATAACGCGTTTATCACCTAAAAAGTTATTATTAGCATGTCCTTGTAAACCTTTTACTATTGAGGCTGAGTAAGTCCGAACGATTTCAGGGTCTTCTGAATATCCTTCATAGGTTCTTCCCCAACGGTCATCTCTAACAACTGCAACCGTAGGAGCAAAAACCCAATCAATACCGGTAACTAATACTTCTTTGGCAGTTATTTCAGCTATTTTCTCAATAAGTTCAGGATTATTTGCTGCACCTAAACCAATATTATGAGGAAAAAGAGTAGCGCCAATGACATTATTGTGGCCGTGCACAGCGTCAGTTCCCCACATTGTAGGAATTTTTGAACCATCTAATGAGTCATCAACAGATGCTTGGTACATTTTTTCAGCTAATGAAACCCAATCAGCCGGTGTTGAATTCTTGTTATTATTTGGAAAACCACCGCCACCATTTAAATAAGAGCCAAAACCATACTTGCGCATGTCTTCAATAGTAATATCACGTATTTCCGGTTGGATCATTTGCGCAACTTTTTGTTGCAAGGTCATTGTTGCCAGCAAGGTAGTAACTCTTTGCTCTACACTCGCCTTTTTTTTAACGTCACTTTCAAGCTTAGGCCAAATCTTAGCTACGTTGTTTTCATCAACAGAATGGGAACCATCAATTGTTGAACTTGAATTATTTAACTGACTACACCCAACTACCAATAGTGGTAGTGCCAGAAAAAACCAGTGTTGCTTATAAAATTTAAAATACTTCATCATTCACTCATTAATTAACTTATGCTAGTCACTTTGCTACCACTCACACCGTAAAAAACGATATATACGTAACAGAATAAAGGTAAAATAAAGGCAAGTTGAACGCTGAAGCTGTCAGCTAAAACCCCTTGTAATACTGGAATTATTGCACCACCTACAATAGCTAAACACAATATACCAGCTCCTTGACTTGTATGTTTTTCAAGACCACTTAACGCTAGACTAAAAATAGTAGGGAACATAATAGAATTAAATAAACCTACTAAGAGTATTGCCCACATTGCAATACTACCTGTGCTAAGAACCGTTACCATAATTAGAATAACGGAGCATACGCCATTGAATGCAAGTGTTTTACCGGCATCAACTTTTTGCATAACGGCGGCACCAATAAATCGACCAACCATTGCCCCACCCCAATAATAAGTAAGATATTTTGCCGCTTCTGTTTCTTCTAAACCTGCAATATCTGCTTCACCTAAAAAACTCACCAAAAAACTACCTATTGATACTTCTGCACCGACGTAAACAAATATACCAATGGCACCTAAAACTAAGTGTTTATGCTGCCATGCAGACCCTTCAATCTTCTCTCCCTCAACTACTTCAGCACTGTGTATGTGAGGCAGTTTTAAAAAAGCAAATATAGCAGCAAGTGCTAGCAAGGCCGCCATTAAACCTAAGTATGGTAATTGTACAGACTCAGCACTTGTTGCTGACATTGAATCAGTCACTTCATTTAAAATGAGTAACGCACCAAAATAAGGTGCGATGGTTGTACCTAAGGAATTAAAAGCTTGGGTCATTGTTAATCGTGACGAAGCGGTTTCTTTTGCGCCAAGTAAAGTTACATAGGGGTTTGCAGAAACTTGCAAAACAGTAATACCACTGGCTAATACAAATAAAGCAGCAAGAAAAACTGGATAGCTATGTAAAGAGGCCGCAGGATAAAACAGCAAACAACCTAATGCCGCAATAACTAAACCAATAACAATACCTTTTTGATATCCCATCTTTTTAACAAGTTTTCCTGCAGGAAGAGATACCAAAAAATAAGCGCCAAAAAAGCAGAATTGCACAAGCATCGATTGCGCGTAACTTAAAGAAAAAATCGCTTTTAGATGAGGAATAAGAATATCATTTAAGCAGGTTATAAAACCCCACATAAAAAATAATGAGGTGAGTGAAATTAGAGCGAAGCGAGTAGAGTTATTTCGACCAAATTCATTAAATGAGTTAGTCTCAGAAGTTGTACCTTGCTCTGTATTGAATGATGTTCCAGCCATTTGAGGAGGTCCTATTAGATGAAAATAAAAATACAGAAGATTATTTTATTTAGTTATTTATTTTATATTATTCATATTGAAAGAGTAAAACAGTTACATTTATTTGCTGTTTATAGTGCTAAAAATAATATTGATTGATACAACAAATAATTTCAATTTAAATGAGGTATAACGGATTATGAATGCGTTCAACGCGAATATTCAGGTGAAACGCTTTAGGCTGAGTTATTGATTTTGAGAAGAGCGCTACACGGATGGAGTTTATTAGATAATGCAGGTACAAATTATCTGGAACAACTATTCTCTTTAATCGATGTGTTGCCTAAAGACGTGTATGATTTCAACTGAGACCTGCATCTTCAAGTGGAACGGGTATAAGCTTCAGTGAAGTATAAAAATCAACCTTATATTATTTGTTAAAACAGTACAGCTGAGTTTACTAGCTTGCTATTTAAATAATCTAATTGCTTCTTAATCCTTAATGCTTTAGGTCTGACACTTTGTACTTCTTTAATTATTTTATTTACTGGCCAACCAAGTTCTAAAAGTATTAAAGCAATAGCGGTTCCTGTTCGACCCGTTCCGCCTTTACAATGTAGCGCTATCACACCTTTATTATTCAATTCATTTAAGATCATTGGTTTGTACTTTTCCCATTGAAATTCAAATATTTTACAAGGGGCTTGGTCATCGATGATTGGAAGTTGAAGCCAAGTAACCTGATGCTGATGACATAAATCGGGTAAAGAAAGCACATCATTATTTGCCATTTCTTCATCAAAAAATAAAGTAATTAACATTGATGTACCATTTTGCTTTAATTGTTTGATTGACTCTTCAAGGCTTACTAATTTAGTGCCTGGGCAGGGAGTAAATATTAGCTTTGCACCACCTGCCAAAGCTAATATTTCATAAGGATGTTTATGCACTTGGGTTTACCTTATATTTAAGAAGTTTAACCTACTTACCATTTAAACTATTTGAACTATTTGAACAACTTTTCTATTAAAGCTGAACTTGAACTGTTTGCACCGCATTAGCCGCAATAATAACCTTTGCATATTGGCTACCAATTTGTAATGAATATGTTATTGGCGTTTTAGTGGTATTGAGTAATTGAGCAGTCATTAATTGGTTGCCATTTATCGCAGCACTTGCGTGTAATGCGTCTTGGTCTAGGCCATCTAACTGCTGATCAACTTGTATTGCTGTATCACCAGGTCGAATGGTTTTGCTAAATTGTGACAACACATAATATATCGGCGTGTAATATACCTCACCCGTTTTGATATCAATCATAATTGGTGCTCCACAGAAATTGCCAACATGATTAGGGCCGCCATCTTTATCTAAAACAATATTCCAATCTATCCATCCTTCCATCCAATGATTTAGACTAACAATAATGTTACGTGCGTAACGATGCACCGGCGTATATATCGGGTGATCTTCAGGCTTTGGTGCCCATGTCGCCGTATACGCCCAATCGGTTGCATTTTCATTCCACCAAAAATCATCATTATTAAACCAGTTACTTTCTTTAAAGCGAACTGGGTCTAATATGCCTTCAGGTGCCTCTTTACCTAAATCATCAATAGTACCTTCGGTATGTATAATTGAAAAATTAGGGAATTTTTTGTGGACACGCTCAAAAACTTCTTCATTAACCTGATTAGTACTCTCGTACCAATGAACCGCTGTGCCATACACATAGCGAGCTGTTTCTTCATCACCGAGTATTTCATCTGTCCAATGCTCCATATTGTCTCGGTTTTGATCATATATGAGCACTTTTACATCTACATGAACACTTGCTCTTAATTTTGGTCCTAAATGATTTTTAATGAAGGTACTTTGTGTTTTAGGAGTAAAGTGCATGCTTTCCCACTGTCCACTATTCCCGTGTGGCTCATTTACCGGGGTAAGTGCCCAAATATCTATACCTTGCTCTTGATAAGCATCAAGATACTTAATAAGATAGTCAGCATAGGTAGCAACGTATTCTGGTTTTAACTCGCCTCCGGTTCCTTGGTGGTTATTTGTCTCTGATGGTTTGATGTAATAGTCTTCAATATCTTTCATCCATGGTGGCGCAGTCCATGCCGAAGCGACAATTCTTAAGTCCTTATCATTCTGCTGGTTTTTTATTGCACAAGCTTCTTTTATCATCGGTAATAAATCAAATTTTTCGTCTTTAATACCAGGGTGCTCATTTACGCTAAAACCATCGCTATCGACATTAATACTAAACGAAGACAAGTCTGTATCATCTTTAAGTTCTGCGTATGAATATCGACCGTTTACCGCAAAGTCTGTTGCGCCAATATGAGTTCGAGCCAGTGAGAAATTGGCACCCTTTTCACCGTAAATATTTGCCATCACTTCTGCTCTTTTATTGTTGTCTAAATGTGCCAGAACAAAAGCAGAAGACTCAGTAAAAGAAGTACCAATACCAATAATTTTTTGTTTGGTCATATCAGGATGTACTGTGATCACCTTACCTTTAGCTTTACCCGAATGAAAGGTTACATTTTTTTTCAATGCAATTTTATCTCCAGCTTCACTAGTTAATAAAATTTTGGCAGTTGTTAAAAGGTTATATTCTATCTCAACAGGGGCTTGGAACACTTTGACT
Organism: Colwellia sp.; assembly: GCA_046710905.1. Taxonomy (GTDB): domain Bacteria; phylum Pseudomonadota; class Gammaproteobacteria; order Enterobacterales; family Alteromonadaceae; genus Colwellia. The sequence goes on along the minus strand of JBKEHN010000010.1, from coordinate 20,482 downwards.
CCTTGATTTTTATACCCTTAACTAATCGGTTGTAACAGCAGAAAAGGCAACAATAACTATATTTTTTAATAAGCGTTATTTAGTTTTATCATATTTTATCTCTACTGTTTTCTAACAAATAAACATAAATTTTAGGGCTGAACTATTTAGACAAAATAAGCTTTCCAAACATATTTGCATCTATCCAACCACGATCTGGTGCTCCGCCAACGGCAGATTCAGAACCAATAAAGTTTTCACGTAATTCACTACCATCATTATCACAATAAGCCACCATCATCCCCATAATCTTACCAGCTGATAATTTAATCGGTTCATTATCACTGGCTAAATCTTGATATGAATCAGTATAAATATCGATGCTTACTTCCCAAACCAGTTTATTTCCTTGCTGTTTCCAGCTACTTTCAACATGGTGAGAATAAGAGCGAGCTAACTTATCAGTACCTATATCTATAGCTTGGTTGTCTAAAGACATATGATAAGCAAAAGCATTATGGTTGTACTGGTGTTCGCCACCTGAGAAGTCTTCATCTAAAAATATTTCTAAACAATCGTCATCCCAATATTGTGTCAATGGATCGCGATGACTATCAATTAAAATATCGTCAACAATTTCAGCCATAAGATATAATTTAGATTTAGTCCAAACGACTTTGTAACGACCTTGAAAATCATTGTTTGAAAATTTAGGACCTAACCAGAGTTGATCTAGGTTTTGCCATTTAGCCAATTGCCATATACTTTCATTAGCGATACCATCGACTTTTGGCGCTTTTTCAGCGTGTGGTGCATAATAATTTAGTCTGTTAGGGGCATGGCTATCTGCTGCATAACACGGCAATGCAAGTACGATAAAAAAAATGGCCGTTATGCTTATCAATTTACTATTTAACATTTCATATCCCTTAATAAACCAGTTTTGTTTACTCGATTGAGTAATAGGTTGAGTATATGAATCATCTACTGAGATACTATTGGAAACAATAGTATTACGACCAAGAGGATTTTAATTGCGATCAGTTGGTCAAAAATAGGAAAAAATAATACTATCTATGGTCATAGATAGGATATTGACAACATCAAGTCGTCAAGAGATAAAAGCCTATGATGCTATATGTCAGTTAAAAAGTTTTTGATCACTTCTCGGTAATTACGGCTCACTTTAACTTGATCATATTCTCCTAACTTAAGGAAAAACTCACCTTTGGTATGAGGTATGACTTTTTGAATGTAATTAAGATTAACTATAGTTGAACGATGGACTCGCTTAAACATTTCAGGATCTAAATCTTCTAACAGTTTTTTTAAGGTACATCGTTTTATATGGGTTACCCCTTCCGCATGCAAACAAACATAATCTCCTGCAGCATCGACCCACTCTATATCGGCTTGCTTTAATAAAGTAATATCATCTCTATCTTTAATCACTATCTTACGCTCAAGTTTACCTGTATCAACTTTTGGTAAGCTCACAATCTGGGTTATAATACTGTCAACATTTGCTCTTGCATTTATTGTGTCTATTGCACTAATAATTCGAGATTTATTTAACGTGTTTTCATCAGTCTCACTGCGCACTATCGCTCGTTGAATTGCCCGTTGAATGCGATCTTCATCAATAGGTTTAAGAATATAGTCTACCGCGTGTACATCAAACGCATCTAAAGCATATTGTTCAAATGCGGTAGTAAACACCACCATAGGAACAATATCAGACTGCAATTTTTTTATAACACCAAAACCATCAATACCCGGCATCTGTATATCTAAAAACATTAAATCAGGCGCTAAATCCATGGTTGACTGAATAGCTTCTCTGCCATTTTTACATTCTGCAACAATCTCTATTTCAGGAATTTTATTTAATTTTGCACGTAAAAGATTAAGCGCTAATGGCTCATCATCTACAATAATTGTTCTTAACTTCGTCATAAATTTAACTCACCGTTATTGAGTTTGGTACTGGTTAGCAGGTATATTTTTATCGAGTCTTTCAAAAGGAAGCTTAATGATAGTTTTTAACCCCCCTGATGGAATAATATTAAGGTTAAATACATAGTCGTCTGCGTATAACACTTTAAGTCTTTCATCTATATTACGCAAGCCAACACCTCGACTCGTTTTCCCTTTCATTTTGTTTCCATCGACACTTATGCCTGCACCTGTATCGCTAAGCTCTAGAACTAACATATCATCAACAACATCGGCCCATAAAGTTATAGTGCCACCTTCTTCATTTTGGGCAATGACGTGTTTCATTGAATTTTCAATAATAGGCTGTATTAACAAGCTCGGAATTAAGGCTTTTTTAGCTTGTTCAGAAACTTGAAAATCAACTTTTAATCTATCACCAAAACGTGTTTTTTCAATTTCTAAATATAAATTAAGTGCCTTAATTTCAAATTCTAAAGCTATCTTAGTATCGGGGTTATTGTCTAAAGAATATCGTAAGAATTTACTTAACTGAACGGTCATCAGCTGTGCTTTTTCTGGAGCTTCACATTCAATCAAAGAGTTAATAGCATTAAGTGTATTACAAAGAAAATGGGGATTTAGCTGATAACGCAACATTTTTATTTTTGCATCGCGAGCTACTGATTGAGCATTCAACCTTTTTAATTGCTCTTCTTTCGCTTCAGCTGCTTTTGAAAGTAACATCTTATGTTCAAACTGCAAGAGCTGGTAATAGCGAATGCCATGAAAAAAACCGGTCCAACAAAAAAATATAAATATACTACTAAAATACCAACCACCAAACTCATCCCAATGACCATCAGAGCTCGTTAACTCTATATAGAGTTCTACTCTAATGAGGGTCCAAATCAAGGAAATGCATATTACTGAAACAATACTAATCAGAACTCGTGTAAAAATAGCCGAATTCCAACACCTCATAAAAATCCAATACAAGGGTAATGAACAAAATATACCAACGACAGACTGCCAAAATGTGTGGCTAAGGTGTTCCACATCAATTTGAACATACCAAAGTGTTAATGAAACAAGGCTAATTAATGAAACGAAAGACCAAAAGCTGATTTGTAAAGCCCAAAATAAATACGAGGGTTTTTTGGAAATAAATTTATTTATAAGTAAAAATGGATTATCAGACATATTTTCTCCAAAATCATCTGATGTAATACTACCCCTTCCGCCGCAGATGATCGAATAAAAAATTCCTACCTATCGTTGCTAAAGACCGTTTCATCTCATCGATATAAAAATACTTGTGAATATAACGAGTTATATAGAGAATAAACTGAGTAAGTATGAAGTTCATACTGATAAAAACTAAAAAACCAACTACCTTGTCTGCGAATTTATACAGTCAAGGGAGTTGGTTTTTTAATTTTCGAGCTTTAACTTAGCGTAAACTAAGCGACAGCATCTTTCTTGTTAATATTAATAACTTTGTTTGGGTAAATATCTTTCATCACTAACTTAGGTGTACGATCAACCTTGAATAATCCCCAATGTTTTTCAGGTTCAAGTGGATCAGGAGAGCCTTTCCATGGTTCGTCGAATGCTTCAAAAACAAAAGTCAAAATCTTTTCTTCCGTTGTCCAAGCCAGTAATTGTTCATAGTATTGTGCTTGCAGCTCTTGGTTTGCATTCCAAGGTTCAATACCTCGTCCATTTGAAGCTGTTGTCCAGCCAGCTTCAGTAATGATCACAGGTTTATCAGGATAATGATTCGCCACACTGTAGTAATTTTGTTTGGTATATTCTAGCGCGTCTTCCATCGTTCTATACTCCCATGCAGGGTAAGTATGAATAGAGATAAAATCTAATTCAGCAACTAATGGTTCAAGCTTATACGTCCAAGGAACATAATTTTCACAAAAAGTTACCGGTTGATGAATTTCTTTTTTAATTTGTTTAACATAAGTAACTAACCTCTCAACAGGCACCATGTGATCAGTCCATTCCACACTCGCTTCATTACCTACAGAAACAGAAAATACAATGTCGGAATACTTTTTCGTAAGGCCAATCATTTTATGAATTTCATTACAATTTTTCTGTCTATTCGCACTAATAGCTTCGTCAGTAAAATCTGCTCCCCAGGGGCAATTTGGGTTACTCATTTCTGCAGCGATATCAACACCTAGCATAACTTTGAAATGTAACTTTTCAGTATTGATGACATCTAAAACAAGTTCTGCATGTGGTCCACAATCGTAAATACGAAGAAAACTCCAGTTTTCTTTCAAAATTAGAAGGTCTTCTTTAACTTCTTCGTAACTTGGGTAAAGCCCTTCTCTTGGGTTTTGTCCTTCACGATAGCCTGAGTAGCAAATAGCATTTGCATGAACCAAATTCATCGTACTAATTGTTGTTACTTTATCACTGTGTTTTTTAAACATATTTCAAATTCCCACTTTTATCCCAAAGACCCCAATGCGCGCCGACACCGCCTTCATCTTTAACTTTCCAAACCTCATCAAATGATGAAAAATAAAACACATCAATATCGTCTTCTTCTGCCCACTGACATGTACCAAGAAAGTACTTTATAGCATTTTCATAAGACGGTTCAGCGCCCCACTCTTTTGGACCTTCACTCGGCCAACCGGTTTCAGTAACGATAACTTTTTTACCTTTGCCCGCTTTAATTGCACGCTGATACATGTCTTTCATGTAAAGGATTGAATACTCAAGCGCACAGCCTTCCCAAAATGGATAACAGTTAGCCAAAATCAAATCGCAGGCATCGGTAACTTTAGGATGTGCTTCAAATTCGTAGTAAGCATCGACATACCCTACTTCTATGGCGGGTAATGCAGCTTTTACTCGGTTAATATATTCTATTAATTGCTCTTCAGTTAAATCTTCACGAAGTAATACTTCATTGCCAACAGCAACAATATCTGCATGACCTTGTTTAGCAACTTCTATCAGGTTATTAATCTCTTTTTCATTATTTTCTAAATCATCATCCAACCACGCACCCACTAGAGTTTTTAAACCTTGTTGTTTCGCTATTTTGGGAATTTTTTCATTGCCATCAGTACAAGAAAAAGAACGGATCCAGTTAATGTTTGGAGAAATAACAGCCATACGTTCTTTTATTTGATCTTCTGTAATAATGGTTCCAGGTCCTTGACCTTCTATATAGGGGCTAAAGGAAATACCATGTATTTTATTATTAAGGACTTTAGTAACGGTATTTTCTAATTCTTTGCGAGATGAATGACCAACATTCATTCCAGCCAAGGACATATGTTTATTATATTTACTCGACATATTCGTCTCCAAATTTTTGTTCATAAAGATGTTATTAAAGGTACAACTCATTGCACCTTTAATAATCCATCAGGCTATTTATTATCTCTACTAACCATTAATGAAATAAATGATCAGTTGATATTGTGAGTGTTAATTGCTGAATTTGACCACTTCTTAGAAATAGTTCAGCACTTTCTTCAGTAGATAAACCTAAAGATGAGTATGATTTTTGCTTACCATCTTTATAAGTCACTCTCAATGAAGGTTCAGCTGCGTCATTAAGCTGATAAACAATAGGCACCTGACACCAAGTAAAGGCAAGTCCCATTGCTGGTACATCTATTTCTTGCCACTGTTCGTTAACATCGAGATAGCGGAATGGTTTCGTTGCTTGAATAAATTCACATGATTGTAATAAGCTAGGAACAAAAGACACTTTACCTTCTTTAATTCGCAAACCTAACTCACCAAAACGCGTCAGTATTTCTTCTTTCACTTGTCCGGTCATACCGGGTTGTTGTGCACCGGAATGTTTAGGCGTATGAGAATACGGATCCATTGGGAATGCACCGTATTCTTGTGGTGTTTTATTAAAACCGATACCATCGCGAACACGATAATATAAGCTAGCAATTTGCGTCGTTAGCTCTTCACTTTCACCTTGCTCAACACAAGTAAAGAAATTCTCTTCAACGGCTAACATCAATTTAGAAACCATATGCCAATAGATACTGCCTAAGCCTTCAAAACCAAACATTCCACCTGAACGTCCGGTAAATTCTTGATGATTAAAAGTTAACTCGTAAAGATCAAAAATCGCTTCTTTATCATCAGTCAATGCACTGGGGTATTTGTCACTCAGTCCAGTGAGCTGATCTTGTAAAACATTACGGTTGGTTATATCTGGATTAAAACGATACTCGCCATCTAGATCTTTTAAAATGATACGTTCGTCACCCTGTTTAAGCATTGACTGTAAAGACGCGTTACTTTCAACATGCTCTGCAGATACACAGTTTTTCTGTAAAAAGCTGGGTAACTTTCTATCAGGATAAAGCATAAAAGTTTTTTGATCAGGACGGTAAACATCACTGGCAAAAAGTGCTTCTACGACTGAAATAATTTGATGAGGGCTAAGTGCCCCTGAGCTTAATGCCGCCACTTGACCTTCAAGCATTGGATATAAATTTTTCACTGTCGACTTATTATTTTCTAAGCTTAATAAGTTATAAGCGTTATATAGCCCGTCAGCACGTTCATTGGTTTCAATCGTATGTTCAATGGCTTTTAAAGCATCACTTAACATTGACGAAATTTGACTGATTTTTTGAAACGCTCGGCCACTAAAACCTTCTTGCTTATATATGGTTTCACGATAAGTACTTGAAGCCAGACCGAGTTTAGTAATACTTTCAAAACGTACTTCTGGGCTAACAGGTTCAGTCGTTAACTTCGATGCCAAGTTGTTCAAGGCGATTGCAGTTTCTATTAACCATTGATTTACTTCAACAGAAAGCTCAACATCTTGGCTTTCACTAGCGAGTAAATCTTGGAAAAAACCTATGTAACGACGCAGGTAACATAGAGTAACCATGGATAAACCTTGACCTACTAAGGCATTGTTTGCATCATTCCATTCAGGTCTCTGGGTATTTAACCAAATCCCACCATCAATCACTAAATTGCCGAGTTTAGACAACAAAGGTACTAATAGCTTTTCAAACAAATTAACTTGATAAACATTGCCGTTAGCGTCAAGAACCAATTTGCCATCGGCACCTATTTTTTCAACACGTTTTTCAATGCTAAGTGATAACGCCTCATCATAGGTCACCGTACTTTTAGCATCTTCAACTAATGCATCAAACGACTTGATACGATATGGCACGTTAGCATAACTGAAAATTGTCTTACGTAACATTTCAGTCAATTTGTCTGGATGAAACTGGTTTGACAGTTCCAGCATTTTTTGTAAATAGATAATCTGATGATCACCCCAGTAGCCAATATAGCTCCAAGGATCTTCAATATCTTCTACTTCCCAATCAATACCTTCTTTGGTAATTCTGTATGGGTTATAGCCATCCATCGTAGAAGCATTGACAAATTTTGCGACAACACTTTCGATAAATTGTGGATAGCTATATGTCAGTGCTTCCCAGTTTTGGAAGATATCTCGCCAATTTCCTTGATAAGTTAGCAAGCGATTATTATTTTCATCGACTAATTTAATAGCAAATTGGTTCCATGGGCGACTAGGGTCACCATGACGACGACCAAATGAAATAGGCAGATATTCTGAACTTAAGCGCTCAAGTTGACTGTCGCCTGTTGCTTTGATTTTTTCCAGTAATTCTATAAAGTTGAGCTTTTCAGGTAGATTATCTAAGAGTGCCTGATTACGTTGATAAACGTCATGATTAAATAAATCTATGGTCGTAGAAAAATCCTGTGATGAGATCATATACTGGTCATCAAAAATACCGCCACGCAAAGCATTAAATAAAACATTCGCGTAATGATGTTCTGAGACGTTTTCTTCACCGGTTAATTGAAAACCATCAACAGCAGCCATAATACGTGCTAACTCGTCACAACCTTGTGCAATAGAACTTTGTATGTCTTTATCAAGCTTATCACAATCCCTTAATTGATGACGCAAGGCGACAGACTGACTTTGACTCTGTTCTATATTTGCAACAAATTGCCATTCTTGGCTAGTATGAGGTGCGAGTTCTATAGTGGTATTAACTAAGAATGCGCCACGAATACCCCGCTTTGTTGACTCCTGTTCAACCTGTTCACCACGTTTAAAAGCAGCTAATTGCTCAGATGAAAGTAAAATATTAGTTTTGTCTAAACCGAGACAATAAACAGTATTGGCTTTTAGTGACTCACACGGCTCGGCTCTATCGGTAATACCCGAAAATAAGGTAAAGAAGGCCAGACCAGAACTCTCATCTAACTCAGTCCATTTATAAGCATCGACTAAATTACTCGAATTGGTTTGAGTAAAGCGAGGTGTACCTGCGGGTAAAATATTTTGAAAACCATCGATAAGCTCTACACTTAATGGTTTATCAGACATATTTTCAGATAAGTTTTCTAACTCACATTTACGAACAAAACCATAAGTATCACTCGTTGCCCAGGTATAACGAAAAGCTAATTGCAAATCATTATGAATTTCTTCAAAACACAATTTATTGCCTAAAGTGTTCTTGTATAAGTTTCTGGTGATATTAAAACGAAGTTCATGCTCACGATTGAAAGGTTCCCAATCAACCTTATCACTACCCGTATCAACGCGTAGAAGGGTTTTACAACCCGTGTTAAGCTCACTCTCGTGAATTTTGTCTACCGTAATATAAGGAAACAAGGCTGTTTCTGGAGACACACGACCAGCCGTCAAACCCCCTGTTGATGAAACAAATAACCAATGGTCACTATTAGAAATAACGCTAACAAAAAAGGGCGCCATTTTGTTAACATTATTGATGGCATAAAATCGTTCATCCCCCATAGTGACAAACTCACCCGTTACTTCATTGTTCTGTATACTACATATTTTCATTTTTAATTCCTACCTAAACTTAAGGTACTTTTACTGTGCTAAATAATTAAATAAATTACCTAAATGAACGATTAAATTCATTCATATTAAAATTTATTATGATGATGGTTTAAATATTCTTACGTAGTCAATTTCCATTGATACGGGGAAAATACTGTTATCAATAGGTCCACCTGATTTACCCCACATTCCGCCAATAGCCAGATTTAAAATAACATGATAGGGATGATCATAAGGCCAAGCACGCCAGCCAGTAGACTCATTAGTATAAAAGAAATAGGGGGTGTTATTAAAGAATACGGTAATATTCTCTGGTGTCCATTCAACAGAATAAACATGAAAAGCTTGTTCAACATTTTGACCTTCGATACTACCTTTACGTTGTTCCCAGTTCTGCCAATAATAAGCTTTGTTATGCACAGTACCATGAATGGTTTGCATGTCGTAACCCACGTGCTCCATGATGTCTATTTCACCAGAATTAGGCCAAGCGTCGCATGTTGCACTGCCTTGCCAATCTTCATTTTCTTTACAGGTTGTTGAATACTTAAAAGGGGTACTAGGTAACATCCAAATAGCTGACCAGGTTCCTTGTCCAGCAGGTAACTTAGCTCGAACGTCAACACGTCCGTACAAAAAGTCGCCTTTGCCTTGTGAGTGAATTCTACCAGAAGTATATTCGGCATCATCTAGCGTCTCTTTATAAGCAGTAATCACTAAGTTGCCGTCTTTTACTTGCACATTTTTAAGCTTGTCTGTGTAAGCTTGATCTTCACTGTTAACTTTTCGAGCCGGCCAAATATTATAACTCCATTTATCTGGATCGGGTCTACCTTCATAATTAAACTCATCATTCCATACCATTTCCCATTGGTCGGACGTAATATTCTTCTTACGTACAATCAATGCATTGAGAATTGGCTGGCCTACAATAGATTTAAAGTTTATATCTAGCTGTCCGTCTTTTACCTCAACATCGTAAACAGCTCGAGCTAAAGCTGAAAAATTTTTTCCATCTCGAGCAAGTCTTACATTTAGATCACTAATCACTAGCGATTGCTCAGCAAAAACATTGAATACTCTTGCACCCATAGCGTTATCTTCAGGCTCAGCAAATTTAAAAATAATATCGTACAAGCCATTTTCTAAGGGATGCTTGATCGTTAACTCACCGCTTCGAAAAGATTCATAGATATAGCTATCTTGTGAACCTTTAATGGTTTCAATCTCGCCTATATCGCCGATAATTAACGATGAATCCGCTTGGTAGGTTATGCCATCAACGCCTACATATTTTGTACCTCCAACATTAACAGCCCAAACTACATTGGTATTATATTGGAAATAATCCTTTTGAGTATCTACATTATTTGTAGTGTTATAATCAGTAGAAGTTGAATTAGTAGCGTGAGGCTGATTATTTTCTTCCTCGTTTGTTAACTCTCGACCCACAAGTAAAGCGAGTATCAGTATTATAACCAAGATCAACAAAGACGTCTTGTTAGTAAATTTATTCTTCATGCTGTAGAAGCTCCAAACCAATAACGGCAACTCATTTATTTGCAATTATTTATTACCAATTTTAAATTAAGCATAAGGGAACTAGAATGTATGGCAATCAAAACGAGGTAAGATGGACTAGCCTTGCGATAAAAACGACAGTTATACTCAAGAAACTTCGGTATAACTGTATTGAGAAAGTACTCACTCATATAGCTTTAGCGTACTTTAGAAAGCCACTTGCAGGTTTATAAATATTTGCTATTGTTTTTCTTGGTTAGTAAATAATGACTTTACTTTATGGGAGTTAGACTAGGATAGAATACGGTCTAAAATGACCGCTTACCGGCAAAGTAAGCATTTAAAAAATCTACTGATAGCCTTTTTCAGGCAGAAACGAATGCGGTTGCCTACTCTAGTTTTGCGCTGGACAATATCCAGATTGTCGCAATGGTGCAATCAATTCGAGTGATAAAGAAATATTTGAAGACTTAAAAATTTTACTCTGCCATGATTAAAATTTGATCCATTTATCAGTTCAGTCGGATTTGTATCGGCAAGCCTAAATATCTTCAACCGTTAAAGGCCTTGGTTGCGTTCCATCAATGTCAGTGAAACCGAATTGTTGAGCAAGTTCTGCAGCAATAAGTACACGCCCTGATTTATCCATAATATCAGCATCACTAGCCAGAGCAACAACGGCTCTGCCAACAAATTGTGGTGATTCTGCATTAGATAAATCTAAATGCTCCACTGATTTCATTACTGACTCAGTTCTTACAAGACCAGGGTACAAAGAAACAGCAGCAACCTTGTGTGCCCGTAATTCTTCCGCCATACAAGATATCATATGATCAGAAGCAGCTTTAGCTACACAGTACGCCACACCTTTATCATTTCTTTGAGCAGCAAAAAATGAGATATTAATAATTAAGGCGTTTTCTTGCTGTATTAATAGCGGGGTAGCCAATACGCTTGCTATGTAATGGGCTCTAACACCTGACTGAAACATTGAATCCCAGCGTGATATAGGTAAAGTCCAAAATCCTTTTTCATTCCAGAACTCGGTACCATCTGTGAAGTGTTCGTAACCGCCCCAAACATTATTAACCAGAATATTTAGCTGTTTATTTTCTTCACTAATTTGCCTGAATACGGCTTCTACTGCTGGATCGCTAAGATGATCACATTGAATGGCTATGCATTCACCACCTAAACTAATGACCTCTTTAGCTGTCTGATAAATGGTTCCTGAAAGACATGATGCTGACTTACCTTCAGAAACGGTTCTTCCGGTAATATAAACTTTTGCACCCGCCTCAGCCAAACTGAGCGCAATACCCTTACCTATTCCACGACTCGCTCCTGTAACCAGTGCAACCTTACCTTTAAGAGATTTCATAAAAGCCTTATTAAAAAGTTAATCTTCTGTGATAAGTATATTCTCGTGACTTTAATTTTCCGTGAGTATGGAATAGTTATACCTTATTTTAAACTTATCAAAGCAGTTTCTAACCAGTTCATGCGTCTTGTATACCAACTCTTTAAATGGGTAACTTCTTCGTCATAAGACCCCAGAACCACAGAGTTTGGCCACACGTAAGATCCTATGGTTTTCCATTTATCATCATTCTCTTGTTGAGCCCATTTAAGTGCTTCCGCTTGTTGATCAATTTTATCTAAAATAGCTGTTTGATTATTTCTAAAATATTTAAATCGGTCGTTAACTTTATTTACAAAATTAGGATCTTGGAAAAGTCTTGAGTACCAAGGATTATCTTTCACCCAAAATCCTTCAGCATATTGACTATCTGCATAATCAACATTACCAAAAGATAAATCAAAATCCCATAGCGGACCCATTTTTATTTTTTCACCCGGTAAAACGTTTAAGTAAATACTTGAATAAGATTTCGAGTCAACATTTTTAGTTATTTCACTGATTAAATACCAATCTATGAAACTGTCAATATCAATAAACTTTGCATAACCTGATGTCGGATCTTTAAACTGACTGCTGTATAAAACACCTTCAAATTCATTGATAAGGTCATTTACATAATTAAATTCTACGCTAGCCAATGCTAACTTAGGTTCTTTTATATTAATTAAAAAGTTATCGGTATAAAAATAAACATCATCAGCATCAAGCCTGTCAAGCTGGTCTATTTCTAACAGATACCCGGTATCACCCAAGGCAACACGGTTATCTGATTCTTCAACTTTTTGAGTAATGTTATAGGTACCGTTATATTCGTTATTAATATAGACTTCAGCGAATGTACTTTGTGGAGTCCAATCAAGTAGGCTTATATGTCCCATCTCTAAGGCTATTTTATTTCTGAGCATGGTTTTGTCTGAATACTCAGCAAGAAACAACCACTTTTTATCAGCCGGCATGTTTAAAAAAGCAGTTTTTTCTTTAGTCTTCATTTGAAAAGGTTTTTTAGGGTGTATAAACCATGTAGAGTTGCCTCGCCCTCTAATCTTCATAGCAACCTGTTGCAGGTTGTCAAGATACCTGCCACCATCGAAAGAGACATTACCTTCGACATAATCATCTTTAGAGTTTATGGCAACATTGTTATCTGTTGAAAGATAAACAATAGGTAACCCGGTAAATTTAGTCAGGTCTACTTGATAACTTTCTTGCGAGCCGTTAGCAGTTTTAACCGTATAAGTAACAATATTAGTAAAGTCATTGCCTGTTGAACTATTACTTTGAATCACGTCACCAACAGAAATATCAGCACCATTATGGGCAAATGAAGCAATAAGATTATCGACATCGATATTGTCTGTCGTTCTTCCAGTGACATAGTTATCATTTATCGCTAAGTAAATATCACTGTTAAGACCAGGATTATTTACTTTTAAGAATGAGAACTGGTTTAAATCAGTATATTCTACAACTGGAAGAGGCGTTGACTCGATATTCACTTCTGGATCTGAGCTTCCACCACAAGCCGATAACAAAAGCACATTGATCAGTAATAATAAAAGTGTAATTGCCTTAATTGTATTAAATAACTTAAATTTTTTCATTTTTTATGTCACGTACTTATTGCGTTAAAGTGTTATTTTGTTATTAAGCTCAAAATGAATTTTTTCGACTTTCTCTTTATTGAGCACGTAGCCGCGCATAACCCAGGCAACCAGTATTGACCCTAATGCAGGATAAACAGTAAATGACAATAAAATACCTTCTTTAGCCGCTTCTGTCTGGTCAACGTCTGCTTGGTAGCCGTAATAAGCTAATAACCAACCCGCAAAAGCGCCACCAAAAGCAACGCCTAATTTGATAAAGAACACAACGGCAGAATAGACCATACCGGTAATACGTATCCCTGTTTTCCAATGACCATAATCAATAGTGTCTGCCATCTTCGCCCATAATAATGGTGTGGCCATTTGTAAAAAGAAGCTCCATAGAAAAAACAAAGCGAATGCCGTAGCAACTTGGTCTTTAGGGACAAAATAACTAATAACACAAATAAAAGCGGCAATAAGTTGTAAGGTTATATAGGCCTTAATTTTACAGAATTTTTTAGCAACAAATTGAGCACAGGCACAGCCTAAAATACTACCAACCATACCCAGTGTCATGAATAAAGTAATTTGCTCCTCAAGATCAAGTACATATTTAACGTAGTAAATGGCTAATGTTGCTCTTAAGACTTGGCCGGTCAGTAAAAACAAGCCCGCAAGACACAAAATCCTCCACTGATCGTTTTGCCAAAGGGATTTTAAATCGTCAAAAAATGATGTTTTCTGTCCTTCAGGTACAGATACACGCTCTTTTGTGCCGCTAAAACATAATAAGAACATAACAACGCCTAGAAGGCTCATCGCAGCGATGGTGAGTTGATATCCCTTGGCTTGATCGCCATTACCAAAATACTCAACTAAAGGCAAAGTGCCTGCGGCAACGATTAATCCACCTAACATACCTAGGACAAATCGATAGGTCTGAACAGATACACGTTCAGAGGGATTTGCTGTTAAAACACCACCTAACGCAGAATAAGGAATATTAATTGCCGTATAAGCCATCATAAGTAGAGTATAAGTGGCAAAGGCGTAAATTATTTTTCCGTTACCAATAAAGTCTGGTGTGGTAAATGCCATGATAGAAATAATAGCGAAAGGTACTGCGAGCCAAAGTAAGTAAGGTCTGAACTGACCAAAGCGTGTTTTAGTACGATCGGCAAGTGCACCCATAAGGGGGTCAGTTATCGCATCAAATAAACGAACCACTAAAAACATTGTGCCTACAACTGCAGGCGAAATACCAACAACATCAGTATAAAAAATTAACAGAAACATCATCACCGTTTGGAAAATAATATTACTTGCGGTATCACCTAAGCCATACGCTATTTTTTCACGAATTGTTAACATTAATTTTCTCTTTTTATTATTAGTTGATATTACTTCAACATTACAAGTAGGTTACCTAAAAATCGATAAGGCATTAAACCCTATATACAAAATAAGCCTATATTGAAAAACAATATAGGCTTATTAATTTACACTATCTCAAGTAAAGGTTACTTAAAGCTGTAACGCATACCTAATGTGTATCTTGAACCGTATTGACGAGCAAAAAGAAATTGCTCTTCATAACGGCCGTAACCTTGCTCTGTTTCGTTATTCAGGTTTAACCCTTCAAAGAATACTGTAAAGTTTTCATCAATATCATAGTTAATACTCATATCAACTTGACCAAACTCTTTAGCGAACTGAGGTGGATTATCAGAAGAACCTTGACCTTGGCCTACACCAATTAGGTACTCGTCTCTCCATGCATAAGTCACTTTCATTGACAAACCATGTTTTTCATAGAAAAGCTGGAAGTTAGCTGAATCACTTAACCCAGTTAACGGTGTTTGTGGCTCTAAGTCAGCTACGTCTTCAACTCGGGTTATGTCATCAACATCAAACTCAACATCACCATCAACAAAAGTAGCATTTGCACCAAAACCAAAGCCGCTTTCACCAAAAAAGTGTTGAACCGCGACTTCTATACCATCAACCATCTTGTCATCAGGCGTGTTGAACGGACGAGTAATGTCCCATTGCATTAATGGATCATCGCCTGCTGGTTCAATGTAACCTTGTGAGTTTAATGTTGCTCCATTAACCTGCATTTGAGCAAATATTTCGTCACTCGTTGGGTCACCACCTAAATCAGCAGCCGCTTGGTTCCAACGTGGTCCCTGATAGATATCACGCATATCTTCAACGGCTGTTTTAATTGTTTGGCTGCTTACGAAATTTGCTACATCTTTTCTAAAGTAACCTAAAGCAGCATAACTGCCTTCACCATAGTAATACTCTAAAGATATATCAAGGTTAGTAGACTCATATGGGTTTAAGTTAGTGTTACCTTCTCCACCAATGCGAGAATTAGGTCGAGTACTTGCGCCTAATGAACGACCACCTGCTAAATTACCTAAGGGTGCACGAGCAATAGTTTTACCCCAAGATGCACGAGCAACAATCTCATCAGTCAGTTCAATTTTAGCGTCAATCATAGGGAGGAAAGCATCATGTTCGCCTTCAAGTGATAATATAGTATTTTCACCTGGTAGATATTGAGTATGCCACTCACTACCACCTTTCCACCAAACCTCAGTTGCAATAGGTTGAAGTACGTTACTTGTTACATCTGTTTGCTCATACCTAAAACCAACACTAACTACTACTGGTAAATCAACAGCTTCAAACTCGAATAAAGATGAAGCATAAATACTTGTGGTATCTTCATCTACAGAGCCTTGTGACTGAACACTTCCCTCACGATAAGCGTCTGTACTGAAATGATCGTCGCCTAGCGTGTCACTATTTAAGAAATATGCAGAGCGAGCAACGGCTTCATCAAAATCAAAACTGTAATAGTAACCAGCACCCATTGGGTTATCGCCATTTGAAAATTCATCCAAAAAACTATCCGTGTTGTTGTACTCAAACATACCATCTGGGAAAGCAGCAGAATAATTTGGGTTAAATAAGAAACCTCCTATTAAACCACTCCAAGAGCTTGAACCGCCCATGGTTTGTTCGGTACGAGCAATACCAAATTTAACAGTTGTTAATGGAGAATCATCAGGATTTTCCCATGAACCATCAATTTGTAGTTGATCTATTTCAGACTTACCTGGGCTATGAATAAACTGACTAAAATGAGAATCCATTTCGCTTGGTGCAAGGGTTGTTGAACCATTCTTCCAGAAGATTGTACCCTGTGGAATATCGCCTGTTCTAAAGTCATAATGCTTATTAACAAGCTGGTCTGAACCAAATACTAATGAACCAGTACCATTCATACCTTTATCGGCACCATTGTCAGCTTTATTTTCTGAGCTGTGGTAATCAACTGAAAAAATCATTTCGTCAGTCGCTTGCCATTCAACATTAAATCCTAATGAACTTTCTTCCGTTTTAGTTGTATCTCGATTTGCAGTATAAGAACCATCGTTACCAGACAAATCAGCGAACAAAACTGTACCATTTTCATCTAATTCGTATTCATTAATGTTACCGCCAAAATCATGCCATTGTCCCCAACCAATAGAATTACGACCCGTGGTAGATTCTCCCATGGTATAATCAAGTGTCACTATCACACTTTCAATTGGAGCGTATTGGAATGTAACGTTAGCATTCGTTCTTTCACGCTCAATATTAGCTATACCATAGTTCATATCTCGAGGGAAAAATGCACCAGCTGCTGCATTAGCATCGCGATTATCAACAATTTTATCGACATCTAATGTAGGAAGATCATCGTTTGGCTGATACTGCCAACCTTGAATATTTGCAGATTGTTGTTGAAAATCACGCTCTTGATGTGAAAACGAGAACGCGAAACCAAAAGTATCATCAGCAAATGTATTACTGTATAAACCTGAGAATTCAGGCGTAATATCATCACCTTCTACATTCGACGAGTCATAAATACCTTTAGCTGAGAGAACAAATTTCTCACCAGGACTAGCGAATGGCTTCATTGTAATAATGTTTACAGTTGCACCTAAGCCACCACTTGGATTTTCTGCACGTGCTGTTTTATGAACTTCAAGCGCACTTACTCCATCAGAAGACAAATTCTCTAAACTGTATGAGCGAGAATTACCTGTACCCGGCATTTGGCGGCCATTTAACGTAATTAAGTTAAACTCAGGACCAAAACCACGAACAGTAACTTGACTACCTTCGCCATTTGAACGACTTACAGTAACACCTGTGATACGCTGCAATGATTCAGCTAAATTAGTATCTGGAAATTTACCCATGTCTTCAGCAGAGATTACATCGACAACACCTGATGAATTTCTTTTTATCTCCATTGAGCGCGATAAACTACTCATAATACCTGTCACTTGAATGACTTCTATTCCAGCGTCTTTTTCGCTGTCTTGTGCTTTTGCTTCTTCAGCAAATATCGGTGAAGAAAAAGCCGTACCGACTAACATTGTGATTGTTGCCGCTATTTTAGTTTTTTTAAAATTAGTTATTATCATAACTTTCCTACCATTTACTTTATGTTATCGCTGTATATAAATATTGAATACATATACAGCTGGAAAACGGGCGCTAATGCGCCCAACACACTTAGAGCTTAACTGCGTTATTTGTTCACATAACGAATATTATCGAACCTAACAGTCATAACCCCTGTAGGCTCCATAACAAATGGGTTAATTATATTAGTAGCGTCAGCAAAACCACCCACTGAAAATGCATTTTCGTCAGCAAGTAAGGTTTGCAAATTAATTCTGACTTCCTGCCATTCACCTACCGTTGAGGAATCAACAACAACATCACTTACATTTGGCCAGCCACTGTCTAGTTTGATATATAGCTCAACGCCTGCATCAGCACTGACCACATACATTTCGAAAACTAATTCACTGAAAGGGCCGTAACTGCTGATATCAAACGGAGTAGATGAACTATTAAGGTACCAATTACCTACAGCGCCTGTTTTAACGACTTCAATCACATTACCACGGTCAGCTTCAGTCATTTCAGTTGCGGTAACAGCGCCCTCTGGGTTATAGCTATCAAAAACGATAGTGCCAGTTACAGCATCGTCATATAACGTTATTTCTACTACACTATTATCTGGTGATTCATAACGAATATTATCGAACTTAACCGTCATAATCCCTGTAGGCTCCATAACAAATGGGTTAACTATGTTAGTAGCGTCAGCAAAACCGCCTGCTGAAAATGCATTTTCGTCAGCAAGTAAGGTTTGTAAATTAATTCTAACTTCTTGCCATTCGCCCATCGTTGAAGAATCAACAACAACATCACTTACATTAGGCCAACCGCTGTCTAGTTTGATATAGAGCTCAACGTCTACATCAGCACTAACGACATACATATCGAAGACTAACTCACTACCTACTTCATACCCGCTAATATCAAATGGAGTAACTGCACTATTAAGGTACCAGTTACCTACAGCGCCTGTTTTAACGACTTCAATCACATTACCACGGTCACCTTCAGTAATTTCAGTTGCGGTAACAGCGCCCTCTGGGTTATAGCTATCAAAAACGATACCATCCGTTACAGCATCGTCATACAAGTTAGCAATCACTTTCGTATTACCATTACTATCACCTGCGGCAACAATGCGAACGTTATCAACTTGAGCAACAAAACCATTCTGAGTTCCCCAAGTAGGGAAAAATATTAGAGGTGTGTTTACTTTGAATAACTCTAATTTATCAGCTGTATCGTTGTTAGCAACTAAGTCGGCTAGCGCTATGCTATAAGATGTCCATACGCCTTGCGGAGGTTTATCGATAGCGTAATCGCCAGAACTACAAGGGTTTACGCAATCCATTTTGATAACAAAGCCATTAGCGCCATTATCGTTCACCACAAAAATATCAAATTCAAGTGTGGAGTAACCTCTAAAGTCTTGTACATTAGTAGGAGCAAGTTGGAAAAAACCTAGTCCTTGATCCGTGTTGAAAGTAAACTGTTTTACAATACCGTGGTCACCACCAACATCAAGCTCTTCAACAGTAAGATCACCGTTAGCAGCATAATGGCCCGCTAAGAAATCGGTATCTGCATCACTAAATACGTCAAAGACAGTTCCAGGGGCAACAGGAACTGCTGCTACAGGAGGATTAGGTGCCGCGCCTTCTACCAAAGCGCCTGAAGGTAAATCGTCGCTTGCTTCTTGATCATAACCAGGTCGAATTGTTTCACAGCCCTTGCCCGTGTCAGTATTTTGGTTACATTGATATACACGAACATAGTCAATTTCAAACGTTTGGCCATCGGTAAAAGCGGCAGCGTCTACACCTTGGTTATTGCTGTTTTCAGCCCAATCACCACCAACGGCATTATTTAAGATCATAAAAAATCGTTGATCATAGGGTGCATTATCCCAATAGGTGGTCAATTCACCTGTGGTCGCGTCAAAATACTCTGTGTACCAACCTCTGTGATTTAAACCAATAATTTCGCCATCAGGTTTAGTTTTCAACTCAGATGCACTTTGAGTTGCATATAAGTAGCCATCCATATACCAACGGATTTGACCTTCTTGCCACTCTATTGCATAAACATGGAAGTCATCCGCAGGGTTAGCGCCATCGGGTGAACTATAAGAAGCACCTGAATAGTCGTTATTGGGCCAGCTTTTGCCGTAATGTAAAGTGCCGTGTACGTTGTTTTCAACAACGCCCTCTTCATTAACCGTTTTCAAATTAACCGTTTCAAGAATATCTATTTCACCTGAATGTGGCCAACCACCATAAACATCATCTGTTGGCATCATCCAAAATGCAGGAAAACTGCCTTGCCCAAATGGCATTTTAGCTTTTATTTCAAAGCGACCATATTTGAAGTCAGCTTTATTTTGAGTGACCATACGGGCTGAGGTGTACGGTTTCGTTGCACCTTCTGCTGGTAATGCAACTAACTTAAGTGTACCGTCGCTGACAAA
This sequence comes from Colwellia sp., assembly GCA_046710905.1. Classification (GTDB taxonomy): domain Bacteria; phylum Pseudomonadota; class Gammaproteobacteria; order Enterobacterales; family Alteromonadaceae; genus Colwellia. The sequence continues at coordinate 197 of JBKEHN010000010.1, read as the reverse complement.
TGAGTTCTCAGCACTCTCGGTGTAACATTGCCTTTCATTGTTTCCCCCTCCGTCGCAGTTAACTTCGTGAGTCCAGTTTTGACCGTTTATTGTGCTGCCATCAAATTCGTCGCTCCAAACCATTTTCCAGTCAGACACTGGTAATAGTGGATCAATACTGTCTGGTTTAGTTTCGGTTGCTGAATCGCCACCACAAC
>JBKEHN010000009.1:0-42272 GCA_046710905.1 Colwellia sp. | reverse complement strand
CAAGGTCTCTTTGAAGTTACTACTACCTTTATTAGCCTCTATTTTAGCCATATCTCCTTTAGCGGTAGATATGTATTTATCGGCTATGCCAACGCTAGCTGAATATTTGAATACTCCCATGTCTATGGTACAAAATAGCTTAAGTATCTATTTATTAGGTTATGCCCTTGGTTTGATATTATTTGGTCCGATGGCAGATAAATACGCTCGTCGTAAGCTTGTTTTTGTAGGCATAGGCGGCTTTTTTATCGCCAGTCTACTGTTGCCCTTTGTTAGCAATATAGAACAATTTCTCACGGTTAGGTTCTTTCAAGCTTTTGTCAGTAGTGCGGCAACAGTCGTTGTGCCCGGTGCAGTCCGTGAATATTACGGTAAAGATACCGCCAAAGGTCTTTCTTATGTCAGTATGATCATGATGCTGGCGCCTATGATCGCGCCTAGTATTGGTAGTGTATTGCTACTTGCTCATAGCTGGCAGCTTATTTTTTATGTACTAGCCACTTATAGTTTTATTATATTATTGTTAGTTATTAAGTATTTACCTAATGCAGACAATACTGATATCGTCAATGTAAGTGATTCAGTAGTAGGAAATGTACCCGTTAAGGTAAAGGTACAACTGAGTTTTATTCAGCGCTATAAAATTGTTTTGAGTAATACCGAGGCAAGGTTAGATATTTTTACGTCTATGATGATATCGCTGGCTTTTTTTGGCTACCTTACTGCAATTCCTTATGTCTATTTAAAAGTCTTTGCTGTATCTGAATACACATTTAGTTTGTTATTTGCGTTAAATATTTTTGCGTTAATGATTGCGCATTTTACCAATACACGTCTTGTCGTTCGTAAAGGCTCAAGAACGATGTTACGTTTTGGTTTAACGCTAGCAATAATAGCGGCAACGGCTTTAATGTTGGTGAATGTACTCGCATTACCGTTGATTTATACTGTGGTGACTATTTTTCCATTAATGGGTAGTATTTCACTGATTGCCGTTAACAGCGATGCCTTGACTCTAACCAAATTTCCAGAACATTCAGGTACGGTAACAGCGGTTATTGGTACCCTTCGCTGGGGTATTGGCGCGTTAGCAGGACCTATTTTGGCGTTTTTTTATGATGCTAGCGCTAAGCCGTTTTCGTTATTAATGTTCTTCGCTATTTTGGTCGTCTTATGCTGTCAGCTACTGGTGTGGTTTCGCACTAAAAATAGTTTGAATGCATAAATTCAAAGACATAATTTAAGGTGTTAAGGTCAATTAATAGATTAATACCCATAGTACTAACCCAATGATCATTTTTAAATAGCCAATAAACTCGTTGCTTTCACTCTCAATAGCTAGCTATTGACCAATCAAGCCTTTTGTTCTTGAAAGTTTATTCTCATTACTTATTTTAAAACGAAAGCTGTCACCTTAATTAATCCATTTAGTATAAAATGCCAATATAAAGAAATACACAAGGAATAATAATGAAGAATATAGCGATTATATTAAGTGGCTGTGGTGTTTATGACGGTAGTGAAATTCAAGAAGCCGTACTGACAATGTTAGCTATAGCTCAACAAGGTGCAACTTATCGTTGTTTTGCACCTAATATAGCCCAGCATCATGTTATTAATCACCTTACTGGTGAAGTGAATAAAAGTGAAAGCCGTAATGTGTTGGTCGAGGCTGCGCGCATTGGTCGTGGCGATGTTGAAGACTTAACCGAACTATATGAAAAAGAGTTTGATGCTATCATTTTTGTTGGCGGTTTTGGTGTCGCAAAAAACCTCAGTACTTTCGCTTTAGATAATGATAACTATACGGTTAATGAGCAGGTACTTACGGTAGCTAAAGCATTTGCTTATGTTGAGAAACCTGCCGGTTTTATGTGTATAGCACCGGCTTTATTGCCGATGATTTATCCTGCGGGGGTAAAAGGTACGATTGGCAAAGATAATGATACGGCGAAATTAATTTCAGCCAAAGGTTTATTGCATATTGATTGTGATGTTAATGATGTCGTGGTTGATGAAGCGTATAAAATAGTGACGTCACCAGCCTATATGTTAGCTGAATCAATTACTGAGGCAGCAGCGGGTATTAATAAACTAGTAAAGTATGTCCTTGCGTTTAGTAAGTAGATTTTTATTTTGAGAGATAATATTGAGCACGATAGCGCTACTGCTTTACTCGGTAACTTATTTATATGCAAAAAAAACAAACGAGTCCACTTAGTGCTAAGCGCGATAATAATGGTCGTTTCCACTGCGTTTAGCGCTTGTCAAAGCCAGGTAACAGAACATAATATGACCTATAAACCAACTAGCACCCACAAGCCAGATAACACTTCAGCGTTTACTCCATTTGAGCAGAAAATTGCTGAAAAAATATCACTTGATATACGTTATTTTTGCTCTGATATAAATAGTAAGCCCAGTGTGCCAACGTCTAAGCATTGCCGACAGCCAGTTACTGAGTTACCTGAAGAACTAGCACAGATGATTAGCAGCACTAATATTGGTGGCATTGTATTATTTGCTGAAAATGTACAAGAGATAGCACAAGTTGTTAAGTTAACGCATGATATTCAACAAGCATCAATAAAGTCAGTACAAGGCAAGCCTTTGATCATTTCTATCGATCAAGAAGGTGGCCGGGTTGCGCGTTTTACTAAGATGACTGGCTTTGCTGGAAATATGGCTATTGGTGCTAGTTATCCTGAGCATGGTATCCATTTTGCTAGCCAAGTTAATGCCGTCATTGCTAAAGAGTTAAAGGTTTTAGGTATTAATAATAACTACGCCCCAGTAGTTGATGTAAATACTAACGCTGATAACCCTGTTATCAATACCCGATCTTTTGGTCAGTCACCAACGCAGGTTGCTGAGCTCGGTGCTAGTGCTGTTAACGCTATTCAGGCAGAAGGTGTTATGGCAACTTTGAAGCATTTTCCCGGTCACGGTGATACACACGTTGATAGTCACCTTGGTTTACCTAGAGTTGAGCATAATAGAGTAACAATAGATAACATTGACCTTGCCCCTTTTGCTTGGGCTATTAAGCACAGTCAGCCAGCCATGATCATGACGGCTCATATTCAATATCCTATACTTGATAACAGTGTTTTTGTTAGTAAAAGTGGTGAGAAACTTATTCGTCCAGCCACCATGTCGCGTAAAATTTTAACTGACTTGTTAAGAGATGAATTAGCCTTTGATGGTATTATTGCAACTGATGCCTTAGATATGGCAGGTGTGACACACTTTTTTACAGACGTTGAAGCGGTTGTAGAAACTTTTATAGCTGGTGCTGATCTTGCTGTTATGCCGTTTAAGGTAAGAACACCAACAGATATTACTGCTTTTTACGCTTTTATAAAAGAAGTCGCTAGAGTCTTAACAAGACGGAGCAATCAAGGTGATTATCAGCTAGCTGAATTTGAACAATCTATTACTCGATTAAATCGATATAAGCAGCAATATATTGAACTATCGAACGAGTCTGTAGCGCAACAACTGAAATCGGCTCAAGCTGTTATTGCTAATGAAGAGCATTTGATTACTGAGCAAGCCCTTGCAAATTCTGCCGTCACATTGTTGAAAAATAAGCAAGTGTTACCCCTTAATGTCACTGGCGTGAAGCGGCTACATTTTGTCATTGCTAATCAACAAGAGCTAGCCGCGCTAACTTATGCGACAAAACGTGTGTTAACAAAAATGTTGTCAGCAAGTGAAGTCGAAAAAATCACTCTTAGTCACTTAGTTGCAGATAGTGTCGAGTCTAATACAAATATGAACACGCTGTTAAGCAAAGCGGATGTGGTTATTGCTACCCTTGACATTAAAACAGCAAGTTTAGTTGATTTGGGCGGTATGGATGACTTAGCACCTAGTTATGGTAGCGTCGCTCAGCAACAAGAGAAATTAACCTACGCAACGTTATTAAAGCAGCAATTAACGTTAGCAGGTAAGTTAAAAAAGCCTTCAATTCTTATTGCTAAAGGTTCACCATTTTTAATCAATGAATACACTGTTCTGGCCGATGCTGTATTATTAAATTTTGACGATAGAATTTATAATAGTACTAATCAGCAAAAGATAAGCCCTGGATTTAATGCCAGTATGGCGGTTATTATTGGTAAAGTTCAGGCGTTAGGACAGTTACCTGTTACCTTGAAAAATTAGTAATCTGTTATCAATACCGCTCGGAGTAATTAATCCGTTTGTCATAAAGATAAATAAAAACGGCATAACCATTAATGGTTATGCCGTTTTTTATTTTATTAATGACTGATTAAGCAGGTTACTATATCAATCATATTTTAAAGGTCGCTTAATGAGTATTAGCTCTGTTGAATTTCACTATCACTTTCTTCAGTTTTATTTTCTGGAGTATGACTTAACCAATCCATCATTAATTCGTAACCCAATGCTAATACTACAGCGCCAACAAATAAACCGATAATACCTGAAAACAGCATGCCACCAATAGCACCAAGTAAAATAACCATCATAGGGATACTCATGCCTCGACCTAAAAACAGTGGTTTTAAGAAAGCGTCACTAGCACTCACAATAATACTAAATATTAAAAAGATGACGGCTGGTGTGGTATCAGCAACAGAGAAGTAATAAGCAGCAATAGGGCCTAAAATTAAAATGGGTGGTAGTTGTGCAATAGCTAAAATAAGTACAGCGATTGCCCAGATACCCGCGCCAGGAATATCAGCAACCATTAAACCAACAATAGTTGATGCTATTTTTTTATTACCTTTAAGGAGTGTTGTCAGCTTTTCATGCAAAGGATATAAAGCAACGGCTAAAATAGTAGCCCAAACAGTAATTAATATAAAGGGTTTAATAATTGAAAATACCATAGAATGATTATTACCATGGCGGAAAGCTTAATGACGATATCAATAATCTGGCGGTTAAATACCTGATCACTGGTTAACTCTTGTAGATTTTTTATTGTTTTCTTTTGCGTTAATTACTTATTATTCTGTTTGTCTACTGGACTATTTTTAAGTGAGATATTATTAGATGAAAATTTTACAGGTGGAGGGTTATTTGCTCCAAAATTACTCATGTGTGAACCAACTAGGCTAGCTACTAATATTGCTAAATAAAACTGCCCTACGATGGCTTCAAAATACACTAAAAACCGAGAAATAGGTAACAGTGGTGAAATATCGCCAAAACCTAAGGTAGTAATAGTAACAAATGAGAAATAGATAAAATCAGGAAACAAAGTAAACCATTCATTACTATTGTTTATATTGGTAAAAGAGTTTGGAAAGCTCAGTTGTACTAGAGTATATAGTACCGCCCAAATTAGGCCCATTAATAAATATAAACAGATGGCACCTAAAATTTTATTGCTATCAATATCACCAGTAAACATCACTTGTTTGGTAGTACGTAGTGCAGTAGAAATAAAAAAGCTTAACAGTAGTAGTAAATACAACTGATCAAAACCAGCGTGATCTAACCAAGCGCCAAAAACAGAAAAGATTAATATAGCGATGGGGAAAATAAAGGTTTTTCTCAAAACAAAGTCTTTAGAATCAACGCCCCACACAGCGACTAATAAGGTTACTATGGTAGCTGATTGTACCAAGCGCTGTACTGAATCGTCAAAAAACTGCTGTGCTAATGATGTGCCAAGTAATAACAAAATTAAGGCAAAGGTAAGATAAATAAAATTATCTTGTCGAGTCATTATTTTCAAAGACGTCTCTCTTTTATCGTGTGTAGGGCAGATAAAATAATCTGCCCCTCATTAGCGACTATTATGTGAATCTAGCTTATCTTCTTCTCACCGGACGAACGCTAGCTCGTGAACGGTTATTTCTAGCAGGTCTAACCACGACAACATTAGTATGACGATGATAATTATTACCATAATACATTGGATAACCAGAACCATAACCCATGCCATAACTGACAGAGCTGCTTACTTGGGTGTTTTCACATCCGGTTATGAATAAGGTAGCAAGAACAACAGTAGAGGCGAGTAATAGAGTCTTAAATTGTGTCATTATTTACTCTCCTGTTGTGTTAAACCAAGTAATGCACCATTAGGATCACTAAAAATTGCGATACCTTCATCTTCTGACTGATAAATAATAGTCGCGCCATTGTTAGTCGCTTTTAACAGGGTACTAGCTAGGTGACTAACTTCGATAAAATTGACCCAGCGATCTCTTTGCTCAAAAGACTTGGGTAGTTTGACAATGCTGGCTTGAACCATATCAGCTTGAATTAAAAAGAAGCTATCTTCTTTAGCGTTAATTGGCTCTACCGTATAATTAAAAGTATCTTGATAAAATAAAGCGGCTTGTTTGGTATTAGTACTAAATAATTGCGCCCAATCCCATTTATTACTAATTTTCTGATGGTTTTTATTCGTCAGGTCTAACTCAAGTAGCGCAATAATACCGCCTTGTGGATCTGCGAGTACGGCTCTTTTACCATAAAGCTTAAATTCATGAAGTGCTAATATTATATTGGCATTGTTTTTAGCAGAAAGTTCACTTCTACTTGAGACATTATCAGTATCTATACTACCAACCCATAAGGCATTATCTGTTTTATTTCGTTTTGAATCACGAGTAAGAACTCCAGCTATAGCTTGGTCATTGTCGTAAAGTATATGATATCGGGCACTCTCTTTTGTAAACTCTTTAATTGTCCAACCAAAAGTATTTTGGTAAAAAGTAAGTGAAGCTTTAACATCACCGGTGTAAAGATCAGCCCAAACTAATTTACCATATTGATTTTGTGTTATTTTTTTGTCGGTTTTTTTTAGCTGTGCTGCGAAGGAAATATGACTACTTAATAGTAATGACAATAAAAATACTACCAATAATACACTTAACCCTTTCATTTTCTATACTCCATAATTTTTTAATTAATTGATATTACAACATCTAATTATTAATGATAGTTATTATCAAGCGGATAATTAAACGGAGATTGCAATACGGGATTTTGCTCCCTCATCACTGTCTATTTGTGGTTTACAGAACAAAATACGCGATGATTCGATTTTACCTTGTTCAATTAAGTGATATTTTAAAGCATGTTCGCGGTCTTTACCCATTTTGAGTAAGCGTTTTATGTCTACTTTGTCCGTTACGGAAATACCAGTTTTAAAATCTATGTCTGCAGGTCTACTGATAGCCCTAATAGTTACTTGGGTGTCTTCTTTGTCTTGTATTAAGGCGATAAATTCTTTTAGGTAAGCATATTGACGCTCATCTGGTTCTATTTTTTTACCAGATTGGGGGGGTAATAAAATACTTAATTAATAGCGAAGAAATAAGCCAGATTATCAGTAAAATCGGAAGTATAAAGCTAGTAATATCTTCAAATATTTGCCAGTAAAAAAAGATAACAGGCTTACCATAATTGACGGATTTCTTGTTAGGTTTAGAATTAATGTGTTGTGGTATTGGGGAATAAAAATAAAGTTGAATGTAATTTACACTATTTTACAAAAAGTTTACAATCAGAATGCTAAGGTTAATTTTATAATAAAACCTGTAGTTAACTTTAATTTAACATAGCTGAGGATACCATTTTCATGGAAAGCAATATAGACAAAATCGAACATTATATGCAAATGCTTGGTGATATGGGACTGCAATTTGGCGTGCAATTCTTATTAGCGATAGTTGCTTATTTCGTTGGTAATTTTATTATCAAAAAAATACTTAAGTTAGTCGCATTAACACTAGAAAAGAAAAAAGTTGAAGCAACGCTTCACAGCTTTTTATTAAGTATTTTAAGTACCTTATTAAAAGCGATTCAAATTATTATTTTTGCTTCGATGCTCGGTATTCAAACCGCGTCATTTATTGCTATTTTAGGTGCTGCTGGTTTAGCTATTGGCTTAGCATTGCAAGGTAGCCTAGCTAACTTCGCTGGTGGTGTATTAATCTTACTATTTCGTCCGTTTAAAAATGGTGATGCTATCAAAGCCCAAGGTTATGTTGGCAGTGTTGAAGAGATTCAAATTTTTAATACCATATTAAAGACCTTTGATAATCAACGTATTATCATCCCTAATGCTTTACTATCAAACGGTTGTGTAACAAATATTAATATTAATGGTACGCGCCGTGTCGATATGGTTTTTGGTATTGGCTATCACGATGATATTACTAAAGCAAAAGGCCTTTTGCGTTCAATAATTGAAGCAGATGAACGTGTATTAAAAGATCAGCCAGTAGATATTTGGGTTGGCGAACACGGTGAAAGCTCGGTCAACTTATTTGTACGTCCTTGGGCAAATGCAGCAGATTATTGGGGTATTTACTTTGATATGATGGAAAAAGTGAAAATTGAATTTGATAAAGCCAACATTAGTATTCCATTTCCACAGCGCGATGTGCATATTCATCAATCACCAAATGCTTAGCTTTAAATAAACATATTTTTATGTCTTTAAAAGCCTATCTCAGTTTTATCAGTTAGGCTTTTTTTTCATCGGTGTTTTGTCCTGAAATATGATGGCTATAGATAATGATTATTTAGAACCCTATGAATGACTTAATCAAATAATTATCAATAAAGTAGCTCATAAATCACCAAATATTTTAGTAAATTAATGAGCGAGTCTTAATTATGATTAGAAAAACATCACACTTCGCAATAGCTGCTACTAGCTTCTTATTTGCCGCTTGTCAGGACGAACGATGACGCTATCAAAGTAACTACTTTTTAAACTAATTACCTTTAAAGTCATTTAGTGTAAATCTAATTAGCAATAGATTGTTAGTTAGATTTACATAATAAATGCACTAATGTTGTTAAGGTGTTCTTTGCTTAACGTACTACACTTAGCCGTTTTTGTTCGTTACTGCGATAGTAGCAGTGCTATCTCATCTTCATAGTTTTGCTGCTTTTTAGCATTAAAACCATTATGGGCACTAATAAGTTTACCTTCACGGTTATATAAATAACTACTGGGCATACCTTTTAATTTGAATTTTTTAGCTAAGATACCTTTTGCATCAAAAATAATTGCAAAGTTAGCGGGGCTATCTAGTAAAAATTTTTTAGCTAATGGGAGCTGTGCATCAAGATTAATACTCAATACCACCAATCCCTGTTCTTGATATTTATCTTGCATAATATTCATCCAAGGAAATGATTTTCGACAAGGTACACACCACGACGCCCAAAAGTCTAGATAGACGACTTTACCTTTGTGTTGTTCCATAGCGTTTTCAAATTCAGCCAGCGGGTCATTGGCGTTAGCTAGGTTACAACTAAGTAATAATGTGATTGTTAAAAATACCGTACTAACAAAGCTTTTACGGGAACAGGGCATACGCTTTCCTACATTCTTTATATATAAGTTAATTATACTTAATTTTAGTGGTGATACACAATATCTTAAGCGTATAATATTGCATTAAAAACCTACAGCTAGAGCCTAATCATATGAAAATAAGTTTGAAATTATTACTGATTTTCTTTACTTTTTATACTTTACCAAGCCAAGCTTGGTGGCTTATTTCAGCTAATACAGTCAGTTCTTTAGCGGGCGATAGTGCTACAGATATCAAGGCGCATAATGAATGGCTAAAAGAACGTTTTAGTAAAAAGCATCAGCAATTAATTCCTATTGTTGCTGTCGCTGATATATTTTTTAGTTGTAATAAAGTACGAAAAACCGATAAAACAGACTACACCCTGATTTTTTTAATCAATCAAATGGATAAAAATACTTTAGCAGAAAAATTAGAAAGCTGTTTAGGTGAAGATACTATGCAATCAGATGTGGCATTAAACTTTGGTTTGTTTGGCTGCTTTCATGCACAGTTTTCGCATTTACCTAAAGCTGACAGTGCACAAAAAAAGAAGTTAGTAAAACAAGCAGTCTCTGTACTTTCACACGAAGAACGGAAAAAGAGCTTCACCCAATGTGTTACTGAGCAAAGTATTCAGTACTTAAAATAGTCTATGCATCTGAAGAACTACATAAATTGTAACAAATCCTTAGCTTCTTTTACTGTTGTCACTTCCTTATTGTAAGCAATATCACTTATAGTAGCGTTAACTCCTGGTTTATAATAGTAAGCACACTGAGTAAGTTGAGATAAATATGACTCAAGAAACACCTAAAATTTTAGTCGTAGATGATGATATGCGTTTACGCTCATTATTAGAACGTTATTTAGTAGAGCAAGGTTTTACAGTGCGCAGTGCTGCTAATTCAGAACAGATGGACCGTCTACTTGAACGTGAAAATTTTCACTTGTTAGTGCTAGATTTAATGTTACCCGGTGAAGATGGTTTATCAATTTGTCGTCGTTTACGTCAAAACTCTAATAATATCCCAATTGTTATGCTAACGGCAAAAGGTGATGAAGTTGACCGTATTATTGGCTTAGAGCTAGGTGCTGATGATTATATGCCTAAGCCGTTTAATCCAAGAGAGTTACTTGCTCGTATTAAAGCTGTATTACGTCGACGTACTCTAGAAGCTCCTGGGGCGCCAGCCTTAGAAGAAAATATAATTAGTTTTGGTGGTTATGACTTGAACTTAGCGACTCGTGAAATGCAAAAAGACGATGTTAGTATGCCATTAACCAGTGGAGAATTTGCCGTTCTTAAAGCGTTAGTGACTCACCCAAGAGAGCCATTATCACGTGATAAATTGATGAATTTAGCTCGAGGTCGAGATTATTCAGCTTTAGAGCGTAGTATTGATGTACAAGTATCACGATTGCGAAGAATGCTTGAAGTTGATCCAGCAAAACCAAGATACTTACAAACCGTTTGGGGCTTAGGTTATGTTTTTGTTCCCGATGGTAGTCCAGCTTAGTTATTCTTTCGAGTAAGTTATATAGCCGTAGCACTTGAAGATGCTCGTTTCAGGAAACCTGAGTGAATCATAATCAAGACACATTTTTGTTAAGGATTATTCCCTTAAAAATAAATGTAACGACGAGTATTTTTTGCTCGATTTTTTCCTAAGAGCTGTTTTATAAACGCTTTATGTTATGTTATTGATTTCGACAAGGACGCTACATTAATGTAGCTTCTTAGAGAATGTAGGAGCACATTGTCCTGCACAACTATTCTCTTCAATCAAGGTCTTGCCTAAAGATGTCTATAATTTTAGTTGAATCCTGCATTTTCAAGTGGAACCTGTATAAATATGAAAATACTGCCACGCAGTGCCTTTGGCCAAACGGTTTTATTGATAGGTTTTTTGCTGTTTATCAATCAAATCGTTTCCTACATTTCTTTTGCGCTTTATGTTATTGAACCAAACCAGCAACAAATGAATCAGTTGCTGGCTAAACAAGTACGCGTGGTTTTCATCGATATTGATGATGCTCAATTAAGTCCTAAAATGGCCAAGGCATTTCATAATGAAACTGGTATTGGGGTCTATCGTGAAGAAGATGCCTACAAATTTGGTTTAGCTAATGCGGGTCTATATCCTTATCGTTCTGAACAGATGTCAGCGTTATTGGGTGGGCCCGCTGAAGTGAGAATTTCACAAGGCGATGAATACCTTTTTTGGATACGAGCACCGCAAGCGCCTAATCTGTGGGTAAAAATCCCGCTAATAGGTATGGAAAAAGGTAGTTTTTCACCATTAATATTCTTTATGGTGGTCATTGGTTTATTAAGTGTTATGGGCGGTTGGGTTTTTGTACGCCAACTGAATAGACCATTAAAGTCATTAGAAATAGCCGCAGAAGATGTTGGTCGAGGTGATTTTCCTGATCCTCTAATTGAGCGCGGTACCTCAGAAATTATGGCGGTTACTCAAGCCTTTAATCATATGTCTAAAGGTATTAAACAATTAGAAGAAGATCGAAATTTATTAATGGCGGGTATATCTCATGATTTACGCACGCCTTTGACCCGTATTCGTTTAGCCAGTGAAATGATACAAGAGCAAGATGATTTTCTTAAAGAAGGTATCGAAACGGATATTGAGGATATGAATAATATAATTGACCAATTTATTGATTACATTCGTCATGACTCGAGAGATAAAGTAGAACTCGGTGACTTAAACGACTTAGTTGATGAAGTACTAAACGTTGAAACACCTCGCGATAGGCTGATAAGTTTTCATCCCAGCGCATGTCCTAAAATTCCTTTACGGCATGTAGCCGTGAGACGTGCGTTAGCAAACTTAGTACAAAATGCTATTCGCTATACGAGTGATGAAATTGAAGTGTCCACCAGAGTGGAGCAAGACTATGCCATTGTCCTCGTCAGTGATAACGGCGCTGGTATCCCAACAGCCGATATTGAACGCTTATTTCAACCCTTTACCCAAGGGGATACCGCGCGTGGTACTGAAGGTAGCGGTCTAGGTTTAGCTATTATTAAACGTATTATTGATACCCACGGTGGTAAAATCGAGCTTTCAAACAGGGATATAGGTGGTTTACAAGCAAAAGTTTATCTACCGTTAGTGTTCAAATAAATCACTTTCATTCACTGCATAGGGTATCCAACTACTAATGAGTCTCGTGCGAGGCTCTTCAATAAAAACTAATCTTTAATTATTTTTCAATGAAGACCTTCTATCTCATAATTATTATTCTCGTTAGGTGGTTACTTACTTACTTAGTACCATTGTTATTGGTCTAGTTGGTAATCGCTTTAGCAAATTTCAGGTAATAAAAAACCAGCTGTTAATTTAACATCTGGCTTTATACTAATAACTACAAAAGATAAACTTTTAGCTTATCAAAAGCAGTTAGCTAGTGGCTTTTAATTCTACAGTTTAAAGCTGAGGACCAGCGGCAACTAGTGCTTTACCATTATCAGTATCAGTGAATTTCTCAAAGTTGTTAACAAAACGTTTTGCTAAGTCTTCGGCTTTAACATTCCATACATCAGTATCTTCATAAGTATTGCGAGGATCAAGGATATCACCTTCAACACCCGTAATTACTTTAGGTACTTCTAAGTTGAACAGAGGAATAATTTCTGTTTCAGCATTATCAATTGAGCCATCTAATATAGCATCAATAATGGCACGTGTTGCTTGAATCGAAATACGTTTACCCGTTCCGTTCCAACCCGTATTAACTAAGTAAGCTTCAGCGCCTGCATCTATCATACGTTTATGCAGAACTTTTGCATATTGAGTAGGGTGTAAGCTTAAGAAAGCGGCACCAAAACAACTTGAAAAAGTAGGTGTCGGTTCAGTAATACCACGTTCAGTACCGGCTAATTTAGCAGTAAAACCAGATAAGAAGTAATACTCTGTTTGCGCGGGTGTTAACTTAGCAACAGGTGGTAAAACACCGAAAGCATCAGCCGTTAAGAAAATAACTTTTTTCGCATGACCAGCACGTGACACAGGCTTAACAATATTATCAATGTGATGAATTGGGTAAGAAACACGGGTGTTTTCTGTTTTTGAATTATCATCAAAATCAATTTTACCATTTGCATCAACGGTAACGTTTTCTAATAAAGCGTCACGACGAATGGCATTATAAATATCTGGTTCGTTTTCTTTGCTTAGGTTGATTGTTTTAGCGTAACAGCCACCTTCAAAGTTAAATACACCATTATCATCCCAACCATGTTCATCGTCACCGATAAGTTGACGTTTAGGATCAGTAGAAAGTGTTGTTTTACCTGTGCCAGATAAGCCGAAGAAAATTGCAGTATCGCCATCTTCACCAACGTTAGCACTACAATGCATAGAAGCTATGCCTTGTAACGGAAGGTAGTAGTTCATCATTGAGAACATACCTTTTTTCATTTCGCCGCCGTACCAAGTACCGCCAATCAATTGAATTTTTTCAGTTAAGTTAAAAGCAACAAAGTTTTCTGAATTTAAACCTTGTTCTTGCCATTTATCATTAACTGTTTTTGCCCCATTCATTACCACAAAATCAGCTTCATAATTTTCAAGCTCTGCATCAGTAGGGCGAATGAACATGTTTTTAACGAAGTGTGCTTGCCAAGCTACTTGAGTAATAAAGCGTACTTTTAAACGTGTTGCTTCATCAGCACCACAATAAGTATCGACAACAAATAAACGTTGTCCAGAAAGTTGTGTGGTTACTAAGCCTTTTAAATGAGCCCATGTTTCAGGCGTCATGGCTTTATTATCATTTTTACCTTGATCAGACCACCACACTGTATCGCGAGTTACGTCATCACGAACAATATATTTATCTTTAGGAGAACGACCAGTAAATATTCCCGTGTCTACATTAACTGCACCTAGCTCAGTTACTACGCCTTTATCAAAGCCTTCAAGGCTAGCTTTAGTTTCTTCACTAAAAAGTAACTCATATGATGGGTTATAAATAACTTCGTTAACATCGTTGATGCCGTATTGTGACAAATCAATTGAGTTTTTCGGGGCGGTCATAGCAAGTTCACTCCTAAGTATGACAAATTTTAATTTAAGTAAGTTAGTTAATGAACTACCTCGTGAAAGTTTTCAGTAGGTCTTCATTACAGCTATTTTAGGGCAATAGAGAACAAAACGAAAGTAAAAAGTAATTTATTGTAAAAGTTTTCATAATAAATATCATGAATGGTAGTGTTGGCTATTATTTATATCAAGGTAGGATGCTTGATAGATCAAGTAACTAAAGGGATATGTCGATTTGTAGGTAGCTCCTTAATTATCACTATCTAGGATAAGTAATAATTAAGGTAGCGTATTTTTACTGTTTTATAGCGTAAAAAAATCTATTTTTTTAATGCTTAACTTTCGAAATGAAACTTTTCAGACTTAGTTCATCAAAATCATAAGTAGTGATGCAATAATCACAGGTCATCGAAATTTTTCCCTGCTCTGCTAATATCGCGTTAATTTCACTGGGTTCAATTTGTGATATTGCCGACAAACATTTATCTGCAGAACAACCACAAACATAGCTAACCTTCTGAGGATCGAAAATATTTACTTTTTCTTGGTGATACAAACGATAAAGTAACGCTTCAGCTTCTAAGGAAAATACTTCTTCACTTTTAATGGTATTGGTCAGCTGGCATAAATGCTCGAAGTCAGTCAATTGTTGCTCTTTGTTTTCAATGCTACTATCGCCATCAGGCAATAATTGCACTAAAGCCCCTGCGGCTAATTGCTGTTCAATATCACAAAACAACCAAATTTTAGTGGGTATTTGCTCTGAGACATCAAAGTAATGTACTAAACAATCGGCAAGACTCTCTTCATCTAAAGCCACCACACCCTGATAGGCTTCACCAGCAGTAGGACGAATGGTGATAATCATAGTACCTTTACCAATTAACGTTTGCAGAGTGTCAGCTGACGTTTCTTCTGCCATTTTGGCAATGCCACGCATTTGTTGCTTATTATTTCCGCTAACAGACATATATCCGACAGGGCCATCACCTTGCAATTGCACGGTAATATCACCTTCAAACTTGAGGGTCGCGGTTAATAGGCAAGTCGCGCAAAGTAGCTCGCCCAGAAGTTTTTCTACACCTACAGGATAATTATGGTTTTTAATAATACTTTTAAAGCTACTATCTAATTGCACGAGTTCACCACGGGCATGGGCATCGGAGAATAAGTAGCGATTTAACACATTAAATTGGCTCATGGAAGTTAGATCCTTTCTTTAAATTCACGTAGCTTTCTACGCTGTTTTTTGTCTGGTTTAGTATCACTAGCAGGACTAAGTAGAATACCTTGTTTACGTGCTAGAGCATTTTTTTCACGACTATTAATACTTTCTTTACTTTCTTGATATAAGGTTTGCGCAAAAGTAGCGTCACTTCGTTTATCAGCTAATGCGATAACGGTGACCAATTTCTCTTCAAACCCTTGCCGAATTTTTATTATATCACCGATTGATACCGCTTTACCTGACTTAGTACGTTGACCATTATAAAAAATTTTTCCACCATCAATCATCTGTTTGGCAATAGCACGGGTTCGATAAAACCTTGCGGCCCAAAGCCATTTATCTAATCTTACTGAATTATTCTTAAGGGGGAGACTCGTTGACATAATAAACCTAATAGCTGGAACTTTTATAAGTTAAAGGGGTCTGATAATGATTATAACAGCCTTTATATCTCTAGCTTTAGGAATTTTATTACTATTTAATTGACTGAAATAACTTAAAAACTCGTGCTATGACTTGTTGCTAGCCGTGTGGTCAAGTATCATCAATAGTACTTCAGATAAATCTAACATCGGGCTGCGGCTATAAATGGATAGATTATTTCAATAATAATATATAAGTAGCTATGGTATTTCCCTCTAACATGACAGCTGTTACATCTTTATTCACTCAACTTGGCCATCGACGTGTTGCGCAATTAGCGATGCTATTATTAATCATTTATATTGCTTATCTATGCGCTCAAATCACCTGGTCAGTAATACCACAAGAGCAATTGAGTCAAAAATATTCAGCTAACACTCACTCGAATAACTCCAATACGAATAAAGCAAATAAGACTATCGATATTGCTAAAATTCAATCGCTTAATCTATTCGGTCAATATAACAAGAGTGTTGATCAAACCCCTGATGTTGAAATGTCTAATGTACCAGAAACTAAATTAAATTTAATATTATCGGGCTTAGTCGCTAGTGATGAAAAATCTATAGCTGCAGCGGTTATTGAAAATCAAGGTAAACAAGAGACTTATGGCATTGGAGACATTATAATTGGTACTCGTGCTAATCTTGAACAAGTGTTGATGGACCGAGTAATAATAAAACAATCAGGTCGACTAGAAACCTTAATGCTTGATGGTTTTGACTATAATCAACCAGTAAGAACTATTGTAAAGAAAGCAGCGACTAAAAATCATAATACCAAGGTGGGCTCTAAACCATCTCGAAATGGGGTTGTCGACCAAAGAAACAACAAAAAACTATCTGCGACCGCTAAAAATCTTCGTAATGAATTGTCAAATGATCCAGCAAAAATAGTTGATTACTTACGTATTTCCCCTAAGCGTAAAGACGGAAGTATTGTTGGTTACACTTTACGTCCAGGTAAAAAACCAGAATTTTTTAAACAATCAGGTTTAAAATCGGGTGATGTTGCCGTTCAAATGAATGGGTTTGATTTAGTTGAACCAGCCCAGGCGATGCAAGCGATGGCAGAGATGAAAAAGGCACGTAATATTTCGCTGTTGATCGATCGCCAAGGTAGTTTAACTGAAATACTTATTAGCTTAGATTAATAGGCTAACCGAATGAATTATCGTAACAATGACGTTATAAAATTATCAATTAAAAATTTTTAATAAAGAAATTAATAAAATAATAAAGCAGAGACACTTATAATGATGAAAAAGTTTTTATTAACCTTAACGATCGCAATAGCCATCAATTGCTTAAGTTTCGTTGGTCAAGCCAGTGCCGTGCAATACTCTCCTAATTTTAAGGGCACTGAAATTATTGAGTTCGTTAATATAGTAGGTAAAAACCTTAAAAAGACCATGATTGTTGATCCCAACGTACGCGGAAAAATCAATGTCCGTAGCTACGATATGTTATCAGAAAAGCAATATTATCAATTTTTTCTTAATGTCCTTGAAGTCTATGGTTATGCCGCCGTAGAAATGGATAATAATATTGTTAAAATAATTCGTAATAAAGATGCTAAAACAGCCGCTATTCCGGTAGTAGGTAATAATAGTAATATCATCGGTGATGAAATGGTTACCCGCGTTGTTGAGGTGAAAAATGTCACCGTGCGTGAATTAGTACCACTTTTACGACAACTATCTGATCAAGCAGGTGGTGGTAATGTAGTTAACTACGACCCGGCAAATGTTATTATGTTAACCGGTACTGCCTCTACAGTTAATCGACTGGTAAAAATAATCGAACGTGTTGATAGAGCGGGCGACCAAGATGTTGAAATTATTAAGCTTAAATATGCTTCAGCGGGTGAAATGGTGCGTATCATCGAAGCGATGAATAAACCTAGCGGTGGTAAAGCGGGTCAAGCTACCTTCTTAATCCCTAAAATTGTTGCTGATGACCGCTCTAATAGCGTTATTGTCAGTGGTGAAGTTAAAGCCCGTGAGCGAGTAGCACGCTTAGTTAAACGTTTAGATAGTGAACTAGAAAGTAATGGTAATACTCGTGTGTATTATCTTAAATATTCTAAAGCAGAAGACTTAGTTAAAGTGTTGCAAGGGGTTAGTGATTCAATTTCTTCAGAAGCAAAACCAGCAACGACAAAATCACGTACCAGTAAAAAACGTGACGTCAGTATTGAGGCGCATGAGTCAACTAATGCCTTAGTGATAACGGCACAACCTGAAATGTTACGTTCTTTAGAAGCGGTAATTCGCCAATTAGATGTTCGTCGCGCGCAAGTATTAGTTGAAGCCATTATCGTTGAAGTGTTTGAAAGCGACGGTGTTAGCTTAGGTGTGCAGTGGGGGAATGAGAATTTTGGTTTTACCCAATTCTCTAATGGTCCTGCCTCTATTTCTGCGGTTGCTGCTGGTGCTAGAGCAGCAGAGACTACTAAAGGCGAATTTGTTCCTGCGTTGCTAGGTAGTGACAACCAAGTAATTCAAGAAGGTTATTATAAGCAAGATACCGAGGGTGACTTTTCTTTATTAGGTGCGGCACTAGGATCAGCCAGTGGCTTAGTTTCAGGCATAGTAACCGGTGACTGGGCGGCGATTATTCAAGCGGTAAGCACTGATACCAATTCAAATATTTTAGCAACACCGAGTATTACTACCTTAGATAATGAAGAGGCTTATTTTATTGTTGGCCAAGAAGTGCCAATTATTACTGGCTCAGCGACGGGTAGTAATAACACTAACCCATTTCAAACCGTAGATCGTCAAGAAGTAGGTATTAAACTGCGTGTTACCCCGCAGGTTAATGAAGGCAATGCGGTGCAATTGGTTATTGAGCAAGAGGTTTCATCGGTCAGTGGTTCTACAGGTGTAGATATATCGATCAATAAAAGAGAAATTAAAACCACAGTAATGGCTGAGAGTGGTAATACTGTAGTATTGGGTGGTTTGATTGATGAAGACGTCCAAGAAAGCGTGCAAAAAGTACCGCTGCTAGGTGATATACCCTTTATTGGTCACTTGTTTAAATCAACCAGCAATAGTACCCGTAAACGTAATCTAATGGTGTTTTTACGGGCAACAATCGTTCGTGATTCTAGTTTAATGAAAGAAATTAGTGAATCGAAGTATAACTTTATTCGCGCTGACCAAATTCGTAAACATGAAGAAGGTTTATCACTAATGAGTAATGAAAATATGCCTATCTTACCGCAATGGCAAGACAACTTGACCTTACCACCATCATTTGATGAATATCAGCAGAAGCTTGGTGAAAAAAATATCGAGTTACCTAAACCCCCTGTAACAACAGAAGGTATTGCTGTGGAAGAGAAGCAATAATGTCTGATGAAGTTGAAGTAGCTACTACTGATGAGGCAGCTCAAGTACAAGTGAGTAGTACTTGGTTATTACCGTTTGCGTTTGCTAAACGCCACAGTGTTTTAATTTCTACCGATGAACAAACAGGAGGTTATGTTTTACACTGCCTAACCGACGTTAATTTCGATATTATTTTAGAAGTTCGTAGAATACTTAAAGGCCCATTTGAATTTGATTTTTTAGAGCTGCCAGCGTTTGAATTATTGCTAACACAAGCTTATCAAAGAGACTCTTCTGAAGCACAGCAAATGATGGAAGATATCGGTAACGAAGTAGATCTATACTCACTTGCCGATGAACTCATTGAAAGTGAAGATTTACTTGAGAATGAAGATGATGCGCCAATCATTAAACTGATTAATGCCATGCTCAGCGAAGCCATTAAAGAAAGGGCTTCCGATATACATATTGAAACTTTTGAAAATACCTTACAAATACGTTTTCGTGTTGATGGGGTTTTACGTGAAGTGCTTAAGCCCAATCGAAAACTTGCGTCATTATTAGTTTCTCGTATTAAAGTCATGGCCAAGCTTGATATCGCTGAAAAGCGTATACCACAAGATGGTCGTATTTCTTTACGTATTGGTGGTCGCGCTGTTGATGTGCGTGTTTCAACTATGCCTACAGGTCATGGCGAGCGTGTGGTATTGCGTTTATTAGATAAAAACGCGGCGCGTTTAGATTTAAAACATTTAGGTATGACCGATACTAATCGTGTTAATTTTTCAGCGCTTATCGAAAAACCTCATGGCATTATCTTAGTCACAGGTCCTACAGGCTCAGGTAAAAGTACCACGCTTTATGCTGGCTTAACTCAGATAGATGAGAAAGAACGCAATATTTTAACTTGTGAAGACCCAATAGAATATGCAATTGAAGGCATAGGGCAGACTCAAGTTAATACTAAAGTTGATATGACGTTTGCGCGTGGTTTACGTGCTATTTTACGTCAGGATCCTGATGTAGTAATGGTTGGTGAAATTCGAGACTTAGAAACCGCACAAATTGCCGTGCAGGCAAGTTTAACCGGGCATTTAGTTTTATCTACTTTGCATACTAATACCGCTGCGGGCGCTATAACGCGTATGGAAGATATGGGGGTAGAACCTTTCTTATTATCGTCGAGTTTATTGGGCGTTCTGGCTCAACGCCTAGTACGTACCCTTTGTCCACATTGTCGTGCAAGTCACTTACCCGATGCAGAAGAAAGACAGTTATTAGCCTTGCCAGATGATAATGAATCAGTGATTTATCGTGCTGTTGGTTGTACTGAATGTAGCTTTAAAGGTTACCGAGGCCGAGTCGGTATTCATGAATTATTACCCGTCGATGAAAAAGTCCGTGAACTTATTCATAACGGTCAAGGTGAACAGGCTATTGAAAAATACGTACGACATTCCAGTGCCAGTATTCGTCGAGATGGTTTCGATAAAGTTATGCTTGGCCAAACTACTTTAGAGGAAGTCTTACGAGTAACTCGTGAAGATTAATCATATCAACCTAATCGACTCAATATATTTATTTAATATAAGTCACTCAATATAAACACTTAATATAAGCATTTATGGCAGCATTTGAATACCAAGCGGTAGATAGTCGCGGTAAAACTAAAAAAGGCGTTATCGAAGGTGATACGGCTAGACAGGTGCGTGGTTTATTACGTGATCAAGGTTTAATGCCAACAGAAGTTACTGCAACATTAGCGAATAACAAAAAAGCTAATGATAAAAAAAGCTTTTTGGTGGCTTTTAGTCAAAGTGGAAGCGCTAAAGTCTCTACTGCAGAGCTAGCGCTTATTACTCGTCAACTAGCCACGCTAATTGAATCAGGATTACCGTTAGAAGAGGCATTAATGGCGGTTGGTGAACAATGTGAAAAGAACCGTATTAAAAGTATGATCATGGGCGTACGTACTAAAGTGACTGAAGGTTATGGTCTATCTGAAAGTATGACTGAATATCCAAAAGTTTTTAATCGCTTGTATCGCTCTATGGTAGCAGCAGGTGAAAAATCAGGTCATCTTGATAAAGTACTTAATCGCTTAGCTGATTATACTGAAAAACGCCAAGAGATGCGCTCACAACTAATCCAAGCACTTGTTTATCCTATTATTATGACTGTTGTCGCTGTAGGTGTTATCGCGGTTTTATTAACAGCTGTAGTACCAAAAATTATTGGGCAGTTTGAACATATGGGTGAGAGTTTACCTGGTACTACCCAATTTTTAATTGCCAGTAGTGATTTTCTTCGAGATTATGGCTTAGTCGTTGTGATATTGTTTGCAGTGATCGCGTTATTGATTTCACAGTTGTTGAAAAAGCCTGTTATAGAAATGGCTTTTCATCAGTATTTATTGCAAGTACCTGGTATAGGTAAAGTTGCTAGGGGTATCAACACAGCTCGTTTTGCCCGTACTTTAAGTATCTTAACGGCAAGTGCCGTCCCCTTGTTAGAAAGTATGAAAATATCAGGTGAGGTACTTGATAATTTATATATCAAAAAACAAGTGAAAGCATCGACTGATAAAGTACGTGAAGGCTCGAGCTTACGTGTGTCATTGGAGCAAACAAAATTATTTCCACCAATGATGTTGCATATGATTGCTAGTGGCGAAAAAAGTGGTCAATTAGAGCATATGTTAGGTCGGGCGGCAGATAATCAAGATAGAGAATTTGATGCCTTAGTGAGTATTTCATTAAAAGCATTTGAACCAGCTCTTATGGTCGGCATGGCAGGAGTAGTACTGTTTATTGTGATGGCTATTTTAGAACCCATTTTACAACTAAATAGCTTAGTGGGAGGTTAAAAAACTTTATCAACTTTCCCCTAGTTACATCAATTTATTAGACGTTAGGAATGAATATGAATATGAAAAAATCGCAGGGTTTTAGTTTATTGGAACTAATGGTCGTCATTGTAATTATAGGTATTATCGCCAGTATGATCGTGCCGAATATTATGGGCAGCCAAGAGCGTGCCAATACACAAAAAGCAGTGTCAGATATTACCGCTTTAGAAGGTTCATTAAGTTTATATAAAATGGATAACTATGATTATCCAACCACTGAGCAAGGACTTGAAGCACTTGTTGAGCAAACTGATCTTGACCCTGCGCCACGTCGCTTTCCTGAAGATGGTTATATTAAACGTTTACCAAAAGATCCTTGGGGTAGTGAGTACGTTTTATTAAATCCAGGCGAGCAGGGTAAAATGGATGTATTTTCAGTAGGTCCAGACAGAGAAGTCGGTACCGAAGATGATATCGGTAACTGGAATTTGGGCGATTACCAATAAATTATTTCGTCTAAAAAGCGCTTACTCATCGTTGCAAAAATACTCGTTTAGCAGACTAAACGTCATATTTAGCGCCTTGATTAAGCACTTTTTAGCCTGAAATTGGTTTTAACACCATTATGTAAAATATGCAGAGAGACTTTTTAGCTATTATTACTTTATTATGAACCTTAAATATTCAAAATCAGTATTAAAAGACGGCGGCTTTACTTTAATTGAGTTGATGGTTGTGGTGCTTATTATTGGTCTTATGGCTAGTTTGGTGCAATTTAATGTATCGGGTAAACGCCCTGATGATTCACTACAATATGAGAGTGCTCGCTTTGCTGCAATTTTTGCAGTAGCCGCTGAATACGGTATGCTTAATAATATTGAATTAGGTTTAGTGGTAAAAAAAGGTAGCTATCAATTTCTTGGTTATGACGGTACCCAATGGGCTGAAATTCCAGATCAAGACTGGCAGGCCAATGTTACTTTGCCTAAAGAAGTCGAGCTCAGCATAGAGCTAGATGATTTACCCATTGAAGAGCCTATGCTCTTTGATGCTAATACTTTTAAAGAAAAAGATGAAGATGATTTCAGCTTGCTTTCTAAAGAAGAGCAAGAGAAAAAAATAATTCCGCAAGTTTATATTCTCTCTGGAGGAGACCTTAGCCCTTTTAGTGTCACTTTTCGTTTAGCCGAAGAGTTTGCCTATATTGAAGATGCTGAAGATTTAGCTTATCGTGTTACCGGTTTATACAGTGTGCCATTAACTATTGAGGGACCAGTGCTCGATGACTAATAACGCTAATATTTTTAAACAACTAGGTTTTACCTTAATTGAAGTGATGCTGGCTATGGCGGTCTTCTCTATTGCAGGTTTAGCGCTGTTAGGTGTTGCGGATAATAATTATCGTCATATTAGTCATTTAGAAGAGCAAATGTTTGCCAACTGGGTTGCCTCCAATCAATTAGTTGAAGTCAGTTTAGATAAAACTTGGCCCCCTAAACACAACCGAAAAGGTAACGTTGAGATGGCCAGTAGAACCTGGTATTGGCAGCAGAAAGTAATAAAAACAACGAATAAAGAATTACGCTCCTTAGTGATGGAGATACGCTTAAAAGAAGATGATGAGTTGGTAAGTGCTAGCTTAATGACTTACCTAGCTCAGGATAAACCCTGATGAGCGAAAGCATTAAAAGGGCTCAGGTTTTAGCTAAGTACACTCAACAAGGCTTTACTTTACTCGAAGTACTGATTGCTATTGCTATATTTTCAGTAGTAAGTTTAGCCAGCTTTACCATCTTTGATACTGTATTACGGGGTGATCAAAGCTCAAAAATTCGTAGTGAAAGGCAAAATGAATTGCAACGTGCCTTTTTATTAATGGAGCGAGATTTTACTCAAATAGCTAAACGTACTATGCGCGTGAATGGCGAAGAACCCGGTAAGCGTTTTTTACAAACCTCTGATGATAGCTTTTTAGCTAATGAACAAGCGATTGCTTTTGTACGTAATGGCTGGACTAATCCAGGGCTATTATTACCCCGCGGAGATATGCAAAGTGTTGCCTATCGTCTTGCTGATGAAACACTGCAGCGTTTACATTATAATTTTGTTGATGCTGTGGTAGGTCAGGAACCAAGGATAAGACCATTAATAACTCAAGTAACCAGTGTCGGCTTTGAGTTTCATGATGGTAAAAAATGGCAAAAAAAATGGTCTACAGAAACGCTACCACTAGCTATTGCTATTGAAATTGAAACACAAGACTATGGTTTGATTCGCCGTCAGTTTCTAGTGGCGGGTGATGATGCTACTGCTGAACAGAGTAGAAGTTAACTTATGTCTCTTAGTCTATCGTTATTTAGTTCACAGCAAAAAAATCAGCAAGGTGTCGCCCTAATTACCGTGATGCTTATTGTTGCTTTAGTCTCTATCATTGCTGCGCAAATGACGACTCGATTACAAACACAAATGCAGCGTAGTACTAATATTATTTTCAATCAACAAGCCTACTGGTATGCTTTGGGCGCCGAAGCATTTACTAAGCGAGTATTAATTAAAGCCTTTAAAGATCAGCCTAAAGTGACTCATCTTGAACAAATATGGGCCGAAGAGGGGAGTAATTATCCGGTTGATTTTGGTGAAATAAGTGGTGAAATATCGGATTTACAAAGCTGTCTGAACCTTAATGCGTTACACCCTAAAGCAAAAACAAAAGATGAGGTAGCAAATAGTGGCTCTGGCAATGCTTCGAAAACACCAAAATCGAAAAGTAAAACGCCTAGTGCTACCGCTTCAAAAGGTAAATCAGGTCGTGATAAGCAGCTGCCCGCAGCAACAGTATTAGAAGGACTTATCATCAATTTAAATATTGAAGGCATTGGCAATTTTGAAGCCGAGGCTATGGTCAATGCTTTGACCGATTGGCTCGATAATAATGATATGATAACAGGCTCAGCTGGCGCCGAAGATAATGATTATGCTGCTCGCGAATTTCCTTACCTGGCTGCGAATAGTTATTTAGCTAGTGTTAACGAATTAAGATTAATTGAACACTTTACTCCAGAGGTTATTTTAGCGTTGATACCTTATGTGTGTGTACTGCCACAAAATGCTCAGCACTTAATAAATATCAACACGCTAGATGCGGAAAAGCCAGAATTATTGCAAGCTTTACTTGATTCAAGTTTAGTGGATGCGCAAGAAGTGCTTAGTGCGCGAGATAGTTCTGGTTATGAAAATGTAGAAGATTTCTATAAGCTACCAGAATTAAGTAAGATTAACATGGATAAATGGCAAAAAGCGCAATTCGTTATTGATAGCGAATATTTTAAATTGAAAGCTAGTGCACGTTTTAATAATAGCTACTTCTCTATGAGTTCAATAATGAAAGTTAACGATACACAACAAATTCAAGTAATTAGTCGTACTATAGGACGTAACTAGTGACAGAAACATTATTTATCCGTCTAGGCAGTCAAGTTCACAATACCATTCATTGGTTGGTTGTGGCTGAAACTAGTAACAATGCGCAGGAAATTATAGCGAGTGGAGAGCTAAAAGATGCTCAGCAACTTAGTGAATTGACTAGTAAGGCAGAGCAACGACAGGTTAAGGTTTTAGTGCCTGGCTGTGATGTATTGTTAAAGTCGTTAAAAGTTCCTGCTAAATCATCTAGAGCAATACGTTTAGCAACGCCCTATATGTTAGAGGATAGTTTAGCTGAAGACGTAGAACAGCTTTTTTTCGCTTATGCAGATTTACCTGACGATATTCAGGGCAATAATTGCTTTACCGCCGTTGTTGCCCATAAGCAAATGGAGCAATGGTTATCATGGTTAACCGATGCTGAGATATATACTCAATATATATTACCTGATGTACTGGCTATGCCACATACGGAAGAAGGGTGGAGTGCAATAACTTTAGGTAATACTAACCAAGAGCAAGTTATTGTCCGTCAACATATTTGGCAAGGATTTACTTTAGATGCGGTTATATGGCAGTTGCAATGGCAAGCTTTTTCTGCCGAGCAATCCGAGCAATCCGAGGAGATAGATGGTAGTGAACAGCCAGTAAGTGTTTTTATTGAGGCATACTCTCCTTTAGCTTATAGTGAAAAATTAAATATCAGCCAAAAGTCTGAAGAATTACCATTAGCACTAATGGCGACGAATTATGGTAGTAAATTAAACCGATTTAATTTACTACAAGGTCAATACCAGGTTAAAGAAAATCGTAGTAATGTGGGACGACAATGGTTATGGGTTGCAGGTGTAGCCATATTTGCTGTTCTACTTAGTGTAGGCCATAAAAGCACACAATTATGGCAACTTAATGCCAAACAAGAACAAGTTAAAAAAAGTATTGTATCCACTTATAAACAAGCTTTTCCAAAAACAAAACGAGTAAGGGTTGCTACCATAAAATCACAATTGAATCGTCAGTTAGCCTTACTTGGTGGCGTAGGTGATAGAGAAGGTTTTTTAGCTATGCTTGCGAAAGTACAACCTGCCTTTACTAAAGTACCCGCATTAAAACCAGAGTCGTTAAAGTTTGATGGCAAAAGACAAGAATTACGTATTCAAGCAACAGCGAAAGATTATCAGGCTTTTGAACAGTTTAGTCTTGCATTAACCGCGGTTAATTTAACGGTTAAACAGGGCTCGCAAAGTAATCAGGGTGAGCAAGTAACAGGTTCTTTCAGTATTACTAATAAAGTAGTAAATAAGAACAAGTCTACTGCTATTAAGCGAAGCAATAAGGGAGCATCATAATGAAAGTATGGTGGCAACAATTAAACAATCGAGAGCAGCGTCTTGTAGTAGCTATGGGATTGTTTTTTATTGTTTTTATTTTTTATAGTACGATATGGAAGCCGATTAACAACAGTATTATTGAGGCTAATAGTAAGTTAGCAAGGC
This sequence comes from Colwellia sp., assembly GCA_046710905.1. Lineage (GTDB taxonomy): Bacteria > Pseudomonadota > Gammaproteobacteria > Enterobacterales > Alteromonadaceae > Colwellia. The sequence goes on along the minus strand of JBKEHN010000009.1, from coordinate 15,143 downwards.
AGCAGGAATTATTAACTTGGGTGCAAGATAATACTGCTTTGTACAAGCAAATTAAAAAGTCAAATGGAAAACCGACTCTTACGGCTAGTATATCTAGTGCGACTAATCGTAGTGCAAAAACCTATAAATTGACTATAACGCGTATGCAGCCACAAGGTGATGATTTACAGGTATGGATAGACAGTACACCTTTTACGCAATTATTGTTTTGGCTAGAACATTTAACAAACAATGAAGGTTTACAAGTTAAAGCGATTGATTTAACTCTCGGTGATAGTATCGGTGAAGTCAAGGTGAGACGTTTACATCTTACTAAGTTGTAAGTACTGAATCATAAGTTTATAAGTTGTGATGATTAAAAAGCCTTGCGAAGGTTTAATAAATACAAATAATAGAAGATAGAGAAATTAGATGAAGCAATGGTTTGCTGTTATAGCAATATTTTTGAGCAGTTATATAGTCTTTTTATTGACAACAATGCCACTAGTATTTTTGATAAACAATATTGAACATCCTAAGTATATCGATATTGATACTGTTTCTGGTTCAATATGGCAAGGCGAAGTAGCTCAGATTTCAGTGGCTAACAATCAAGTTAAACAGATTAAAACAGAACTTAGTTTTTGGTCCTTATTAAGTTTATCTCCTATAGTAGAGGTTAGTTTTGGTGATACTAGTTCAGTAGGTGCTGAGGGAAAATTTACTTTGCGAGTTTCTTCTAATCAGTTACAACTCAACAATGTTGAGCTTTTTGTTTCAGCAAATGATATTGCCAAACAGCTACCATTGCCTATTCCTGTCACGGCGCAAGGTAATATCGAATTATCATTTAATGAGTTGATTATAGATCGTTCACAAAAGTTAGTTTGTCAGCAAGGACAAGGACAAATTAGTTGGATTCGCTCAGGTGTGGTTGCTTTAGAAAAAAATATTAAATTAGGTAAGTTAGACGCCGATTTAGATTGTGAAAAAGGTGACTTAAGAGCCAAGATATTACCTGAAAATAATCTCGGCTTAAGTTTTGATGCGCGCTTATCATTAGCCAATCAAAAAGCTTCAGGGCAAGGTTTTTTAAAACCAGGAGCAAAATTTCCAGCGCAATTACAATCTGTCTTATCGTTTCTTGGTCGCCCAGATAGTCAAGGACGTTATCAGTTAAGGTTTTAGCGGTCAGCCGAACGGTATAAAACCCTAGTCAGGGTAAGCTACTTGAATAGCTCTGAGGCTAGTAGTCAAGGGCCTATTCATTATTTATACGGGGCAATGAAGGCCAGTCTTTGGCACTTAATCTACCTTGCTCAATCATACCGCCCAGTCCTTGTAGACCACCAGTGTGCAATAAAACAATACGCTCATGGGCTTTGAAGTAGTCTTGCGATATTAAATCAAGGAAAGCCAAAATCATCTTGCCAGAATAAACCGGCTCAAAGATTATTCCCGTTTGTTTATTAAAAGCGATGATGCGCTCTACATCAGTAGGGCTAAACTTACCATAACCACCACGATGAAACGTGGTTAGTAACTCCCAGTTATTATGTTTTAAGGCTTCAGAGCTAAGTAAGCACTTAACTTCATCAACTAAGTACTCTGCCTGTTTTAATACCGCTATCCCTAAAATTTTATGGTGTTTACTCTTGCCGACACTATCACCAGAAATTAGACCAGCTAAAGTGCCTCCACTACCTACGGGTGTAATCAGAGTATCGAAATCTACTTGGCTATTTAATTCTGTTACTACCTCAGCTACGCCTGGGATAGCAAGTAAGTTACTACCCCCTTCAGGTATCACGAAATGCTGCGGATATATTTCGTTAAGTTCATTAATAAAGCCTGTCTCAAACCGGCGACGGTAAGTTTTTCTATCGACAAAGTGACATTGCATACCCCAGTGCTTTGCCCAACGTAAAGTAAAGTTGCTCGCATAGTCTGATTCTCCTCTAATAACACCAATACAAGGGATTTTTTCTTGCTTACATGCATAGGCAAAAGCATGGATATGGTTAGAATAACAGCCACCAAAAGTTAATACTCCTTGATAATTATTACTCTTTAGTTGTTCTAGGTTATATTTAAGTTTGCGCCATTTGTTACCCGAAACGATGTCATGTAACAAATCATCGCGTTTTACCCGGACCTCAAGCTTATGTTTATCAAAGAGAGGGTGCTGTATCTTTTGTAATATTGACAATGGCTTAGGCATAATTTTTATTAAAAGATCGATTGACTAAAGTGGCAAAAACATATTATAAACGAAATAGTTACCTGTCCTTATTTTTATCACTACTTTATTTTATGTAAAATACAAATTTAGTAGATAAACAGTAGATCTGTTTATTGTATAAATAATTATTGAACCTAGAAAATAGTAAAGCTTGATCTATATACGAAGAACAGGGTATATTGATAATAATTAGCTACTATGTATTATTGCCGATAAATGTCATTGATAACGAAAGTCAGTCAAATTTTTTCAAAAAAAAGTTCATGTCAGCGTCTTGGTATTGCTTTTCAGCAAAAGGCTGTTTCTTTATGCTCAATTCCTCTACAAAAATCTAATAGCATCATCGATACAGATAAAGTATTTTTTACCTTTGAAAAGGCTAATTCTTCATATTTTTCAAAAGCTATTCAGGCACTGCACGTTAGTTGTGAACTTGAAGGGCTAGCTACTTTAGTACTCAATGAAGCTCAATCTGAAGTAGTGCAAGTTAATAAGCCTAACGTAGCTGACAATGAATTAAACAGTGCGTTAAAATGGCAGATCAAAGACCTAGTAACTATTTTACCTGCCAATATGGTGTTGGATTACTATGATGCACCGACCCTCGCTGGTGGCCAAGAAAAAATTAATGTGGTTTGTGCTCGGTTAGATGAATTAACAGAACTGGTAACAGCGACAGAGCAAGGTATGGTTAAGGTAAGTGCTATCACTACCCAAGAATTCGCTTTTGCAAACTTACTACCACCACAAAATGATGCGCATTTATTGGTTTGTCAACAGCCTAATGAAGAGATTGTTTTAATCATCGTTAAACAAAAACAAATATTTTTTCAACGTCGTTTACGAGGCTTTGCTCAAATAGCCAGTAATACAGTAGAAGAATTATCTAGTACTGTTATTGATGATCTCAGTCTAGAGATTCAACGCTCGACAGATTACTTTGAACGTCAGCTAAAACAAGCACCGATCAAAAGTATAAAGGTTTTATTACCCATAGAGTTAGAATATGTCGTTGTAGAAAAATTGGTAGAAAATAGCGCTGTGCCAGTGAGTCTACTTGAATTACCAAAGCCATATCATCAACATCGACAATTTGGTGTGGTAATTGGCGCCAGTTTGCAAAATGTACCAAATAGTACTGACGAAGAAGCTTTAACGGGACCGCGTTATGACAACTAAGTATGCCATTAATTTATTACAAGCTGAGATTTTTCCCAAACAGCCTTTATTGACATTAGCAAGGGTGGTAGGTGTTTGGTTTGGGTTATTGTTGCTGATGGTTATTTGGTCGGTAGTGACTGAAGTCAATTATAACAAATCAGGCGCTAAATATGATGCCTTATTAATAGAGCAACAGCAAAAACAAAAGCTTGTTAAAAAGTTAGAATCTGAACTGAAAAATAAGCAAATTTCTCCTGCTTTGAAAAAAAACTTAGACACACTAAAATTAGTTATGCTGCATAAAAACGCACTCTTAGCCAAACTAACCGATGCAGACGATACGTTTGCAGGTGGATTTGTTATGGCGATGAACGATCTGTCAGCGATGCATCATACAGATATTCGATTACAAACTATTAGTATTAACGCTAATGAAATGAGCTTTACAGGACTAACCCGCACCCCTCAAGCGGTACCAGCATGGCTAGCTGGCTTTAAAACATCTAGTTTATTATCAGGTAAAGCGTTTGTGCAATTTAAATTAGCTAAGAATGAACAAGATATTACCGAGTTTGTTGTCAGCTCTGTCGCGAAAAAGGGTGAAAGCTAATGAAGCACCAATGGCACGACTTGAGTGATAAGTTTCTTCAACTAACTAGTCGGGAGCAGGCTTTATTATTTTTAACGGGAGTAGTGGCAATATTTTTTATTATTTCATCTTTGTTTATTGATGATAAAAGTGCCCAAATTATTACTTTTGACAAACAAAGTCGTACAATTACTACGGCTAGTAAATCACTTAACTTTTCTATTAAAGAATTTCAAACAGCACTTAAGCAAGACCCTGATATAGCTAAGATTAAACAAGTAACTCAATTTGAAGCTAAACTTGCTAAAATCGACAGTTTACTTTTACATTTAACAACAGAGTTAATTAGCCCGAGTGAAATGCGTCAAGCGCTACTTAAGTTACTGAATCTAGAACCAGGTGTGTCGTTATTATCTTTTCAATTGATTGGTGCGCAACCGTTATTAGATTTATCAGTGCCAAACAAAGATGAAAACACTGATAAAACTTCACCAACAGTAGCTCAGCTGGGTTTGAATCTATATAAACATGGTATAAAAATTAAACTATCAGGTCAGTATTTTCAATTGCGTAATTATTTACAGCAGCTTGAAAAATTATCGTGGAAGTTTTTTTGGCAAGAGTTTCAATTCCAAGTGAAAGACTACCCACGCAGTGAAGTAGATATCACCATTTATAGCTTAGGATTAAATAAGGAGTTTATCGGTGTTTAAAGCTGCTTTTAATTCATGGTCAATCACCGGCTTGCTTGTTGGGCTGGTCCTATTGACTTCATCAGTAAGTCTGTCTGCAGATATTGACCCTACTCGACCTTTTGGCGTAAGTAGTTCTAATAGTAATAGCGAAGAAATAAAGGCTGATGACGGCTTTGTATTAACTTCTATCATTCATGGTGATGGCATTCATACTGCGGTGATTAATGGCAAAATAGTTAAAATGTTTGACTATATTGGTGAGTATCATATCACAGCAATTAACAGTCATAACGTGATCTTACGTAGTAAATCTCAACGATTAAAACTGAGTATTTTTAAGAGTAAAGGTTTTAAAAGTAACGTAATAGCAAATACGGTAACTAACTAATGACGAAAACAAGTCCATCTATGAAAAAATTAAAACTAAAAATTGCTTTGTCGACGTTATGCTTAGCCTTAATTGGTTGTCAATCTGTGCCTAATAGTCCTGTCGAGTTAAAAGACGATTTAGATGCGGCGATTAAAGCAACAAAAAGTCTTAATGGACCAAAACCGTTAACGCAAGTACCCAATTCTGTGCAACAAGAGCTGATGTTAAATAACATGAGTCAGGCCAAGCAAGGGATGTTAGCTGAAAAGCGTTTGGAGATTTCAGCGACAGAAGTTGATGCCAAAGACTTTTTTCAAGCCATCGTTAGAGGTTCACGTTATAACGTTGTTATCCACCCTGATGTGAGCGGACAAATATCATTAAGCTTAAATAATGTTACCTTAGCAGAAGCCTTAACTGTTGTTGAAGATGTATACGGCTATGAAATTATTCGCCGTGGCAATATTGTACAAGTATTTCCTCCAGGTATACGCACTGAAACTATTGCCTTAAATTATTTATTCCTTAAACGATTTGGCTCATCGACTACTACCATTAATTCTGGTGGCGTCTCGGAAAACGATCCTAATAGCGGTAATAGTAACAATAGTAGTAGTAATAATAGCAACAGCAACAATAGTGGTGGTCAGAGTGGTAATAGTAGCTCAAATAGCCAAAGTAGTGGTATCAATCTGTACACCGAAAATGAGTCAAATTTTTGGGACGAACTGAAAGAGTCATTAACAGCCTTTGTTGGCGATGGAGAAGGTCGTTCAGTTATTGTTTCACCACAAGCAGGTTTGGTGACAGTACGTGCGTTACCACAAGAAATTACCGCGGTTAAGAAATTTATCACCGCGACGGAAAACCATTTACATCGTCAAGTAATCATCGAAGCTAAAATAATGGAAGTAACCCTTAATGATGATTTTCAACAAGGGATAAAATGGGAAAACGTATTAGACCAAGTAGGTAGTGCAAATCTTGTCTACTCAACAACAGGTAATGTTGTCGGTAATGTGATTTCCAGTACCATTGGTGGTGTTAATAGCATGGCGTTTAGTAAGCAAACTAATGGTAGTAACTTTTCTGGTGTTATCGAGTTATTACAAACCCAAGGCAATGTTCAAGTACTTTCGAGCCCACGTATCACTGCTACTAATAACCAAAAGGCGGTAATTAAAGTAGGTGAAGATGAATACTTTGTTACTGAAGTTTCCAGTACTACCACCACGGGTACTTCAACAACCACCACACCTGAAGTTGAATTAACACCCTTTTTCTCCGGTATCGCGTTAGATGTAACCCCACAAATTAGTAAAGATGGTAGCGTTATTTTACATGTTCATCCATCCGTGACTCTTACCGAAGAGCAAAATAAAACCATTCAGATTGGTAGCGAACAGCTGATATTACCACTAGCACAAAGTAGTGTTAGAGAGTCAGATACTATTATCCGTGCTCAGTCAGGTGAAGTCGTCATCATTGGTGGTTTAATTGAAACATATAAAGTTGATATGGAATCGAAAACACCGATATTAGGTGATATCCCTTTTCTTGGTGAATTATTTAAAAGCAAATCACAAACGACACAAAAGCGTGAATTAGTTATCATGCTTAAACCTATAGTTGTGGGTCAAGATACTTGGAAAAATCAGTTACAAGATGCACGTAGCTTATTAACTAAGTGGTTTCCAGAAGAGCTCGAAGCGTGTGAGTTATCTGCTGAAGATAAGTTAACAGCAGAATGTGAAGAGCAATGTGCTGATGCAGAATATGCTAACGAGCATACTTTTTGCCAAGCGGCTGAATAATATTTAGGTATAAATGGCAAATAACTAACACTGTTATTGCGTGATTTAGCTTAATTAGTTCACTGAGTAGAGTTGCTATGTATTTATATCATTTTGGCTTAGGAGAGTTACCTTTTAGCTTAACTCCTAATACAAATTTTTATTTACCAATGACCATGCATGATGAAGCTTTAGCTGTGTTATCAACGGCATTGCAAACAGGCGAAGGCTTCATTAAAGTTGTTGGCGAAGTAGGTACTGGGAAAACCTTGTTATGTAGAAAACTACTGAATGAAATACCAGCACACTTTGTTACGGCGTACATTCCAAACCCGTACTTAAACCCTGATGAATTAAGGCGTGCTGTTGCCGTAGAGCTCGGTGTTAAGCAAGCACAACGTATGTCCGTGCAATTACTTACGCAGCGTATTCAAACGCGTTTATTAGAATTACATAGTCAGGGACATTCGGTAGTATTGATACTTGATGAAGCGCAAGCGCTACCCGAAGATAGCTTAGAAGCGTTAAGGTTATTTACTAATTTAGAGACAGAAACACGCAAGTTATTACAAGTAGTTTTGTTTGCTCAACCAGAGCTTGATAAGCGTTTAGCTAAAACAGAATTTAGGCAATTAAGACAACGCATTACTTTCGCCTATAAGTTACGCGCTATGAATGCCTACGAAGTACAACAATATATTCACCATAGATTACAAGTAGCAGGTTACACAGGTTTAGAACTTTTTTCTGCAAGGATATGCCACAAAATCGCACAAGTTAGTCAGGGTATTCCAAGACTGGTTAATGTTTTGTGCCACAAAATGCTGATGCTTGCTTATGGTGAAGGACATTACAAGATGACGGTGAAATTATTAAAAACTGCGGTAGAGGATACTGAAAGTATTGAACAGTCCTCGAAAATAAATCTGTTAGCTTTTTCATGTTTAGGGTTATTTAGCGCTTTATTGTTAATCTATTATACCTTGGTGGTTAAATAATGAGTGTAATTAATCAGATGTTGAAGGATCTAGAACAACGAAGCCCTGAATCAAATGCTCGTGCTGTTCAGCCAGGTCATGTCGAGTCAACTTACTCATCAAAAACAATTGTGCTAATTACCAGTATTTCTGTCTTTGCTGTTTGTTTCATTAGCTTTTATGTTTGGCATTTAGTTAGTGAAAATAAGACATTGAAAGCTGAAAAAGATAATAGTAAGCTAAATCAGCTAGTCACCAATCAAGTGAACCAGGTTAGGGAATTAGAGATAAACGAAAATAGAACGTACATAGCGCCAATTACTATAGAAGAAAACCAGCCAACTAAAAAGCTAAATAATGAACAAACAAACCTACTGGCGATAGTGGCAAACAAAACTAATATTTCAGCACCAATAGATTTAGACAAGACATTATTAGCTAACCGTTCTGAAAGTAATTTTCAGCCAATAGCTGCAAAAACTGTGATAAATAATAGCTCTAGTCGAGTTACTCCAGTGAAGAAAATGGCAGTAGTAGCAGATACCCATAGTCACTCAGAGTCAGTATCAAGTCATAGTCATGATATTGTTACATTGGCCAAAACTAAAAACAACACCCACAAAATGTCAGTGTCACGCCGTCAATTATCGGCGGATGAATTGGCCGCGCAAAAATTAGCTCTCGCTGAAAAAGCTTTGGTAGCGAAGCAAATAGATAAGGCTGAAAAACTGTTAGAAGAGGTGGTTATCATCAAACCAAATGATAGCCAAACGCGTAAAAAATTAGCCGCTTTATGGTTTGGACGTCAAGCCTATCAAGATGCGATAAATTTATTATCTCAAGGCATTGCCTTAAATGGCAAAAATAGTAGCTTGCGTCAAATGAAAGCACGCATTCATTTAAAGCGAGGGCAAATTACTGCAGCATTAAATACCATGAAACCGTTAGCTCAGTTAAAAGATGAACAATATCAAATTATGCTGGCAAATATTGCACAGCAAGCACAACAAAATAACCTAGCCATTGGAGCTTATCAAATATTAATTACTATGCAACCAGATGCAGGTCGCTGGTACCTGGGTTTGGCAGTATTGCATGACAAAAGTAGTCAATTTATTTTAGCCAGTGTGGCTTATAAACAAGCACTGACAAAAAATGATTTATCCGTTGCTTCAGTAAATTTTATTCAGCAACGCATACAAGTAATAGGATAGAAGGACAAATTATGGCAGCACCAAAATTAAAGATGCGTTTAGGTGACTTATTGGTTCATGAGAACATCATATCCAATGAGCAACTCATGCAAGCCTTATCAAGTCAAAAGCAAACGGGTCGTAAGCTTGGCGATACCTTAATTGAGCTTGATTCTTTATCTGAAAGACAATTATTACAGTTCTTGGCGCAACAACTAGATGTACCATTTATCGATATTTCGCAACATAAAATATCACCTAATGTTGCTAGTTTGCTGCCAGAAGTACATGCCAGACGTTTAAGAGCGTTAATTATTAAAGATAAAGGCACTTCTGTTTTATTGGGCATGAGTGATCCTGCTGATTTAAGTGGTTTAGATCAACTTGAGCGCATGTTGTCGCCAAAACGTATTGAAATTGCGGTAGTGATGGAGTCACAGATTTTCGATGCCTTCGATAGTTTGTACCGTCGAACAGCTGAAATTGAATCTTTTGCAAGTCAACTCGAAGAAGAATATGAAGAGTCGTCTAGTTTTGATCTCTCTACAACCTTTCTTGATGAAGGTGGCGATGCAACCGTAGGTAAGTTACTGCAATCAGTCTTTGAAGATGCGGTACAAATGCGCGCTTCAGATATTCATATAGAGCCAGAAGAGCATCAACTGCGGATTCGTCAGCGTATTGATGGTGTCTTACAAGAAAAAATACTTAAAGAAAATAAAATTGCTTCTGCTATGGTGTTGCGTCTTAAGCTAATGGCGGGTCTAGATATATCAGAAAAACGTATTCCACAAGATGGTCGTTTTAATTTAGACATCAGTAGTCATAATATTGATGTGCGTATCTCTACTATGCCTGTGCAACATGGTGAGTCGGTAGTTATGCGTTTATTAGACCAATCCGCTGGTCTTCTATCTCTAGAACAAACAGGTATGCCGGCTGATATTGTTAAACGAGTCCGTTTACAAATTCATCGTCCGCACGGTATGGTTTTAGTTACAGGACCGACAGGTAGTGGTAAGACAACGACATTATATGCAGCGTTAAGTGAACTTAATGAAGCAAGTAAAAAAATAATTACCGCTGAAGATCCGGTTGAGTATCGTTTACCTCGTATTAACCAAGTGCAAATTAATACTAAGATTGATTTAACATTCTCAAGTATTTTACGTACTGCTCTTCGACAAGATCCCGACATTATGATGGTGGGCGAAATGCGCGACCAAGAAACGGTAGAAATAGGTCTACGGGGTGCAATAACAGGTCATCTAGTGTTATCAACATTGCATACCAACGATGCTATAACAAGTGCGTTGCGTTTAATTGATATGGGTGCGGCAGGATTTTTAGTAGGTAGTGCATTGAGAGCGGTTGTTGCTCAACGTCTTGTTCGCAGAGTCTGTGACTCATGTGCTATTGAATATCAAGCGGACGAACAAGAACTATTTTGGTTAACAAACTTAGCAGGTGAATTAGCTAGAAATAGTAAATTTATGCAGGGCAAAGGTTGTCAAACCTGCCAATATACTGGATATAAAGGACGAGTTGGTGTTTTTGAATTACTTGAAATGAATGAAGGTATGGTGGCTGCTTTAAAGCGTAATGACAGTGAGCTATTTGGTAAGCTAGCAAAGGAAAATCCTAGTTTTACTCCTTTAGCTAGAGCGGCTTTTGATTATGCTGCACAAGGAATTACCACAGTAGAAGAAGTATTACGTCTAGTTGAAACAATTGATTATGAAGTACAAACTACTACCACAGTAGAAGAAGTACTACATCTAGTTGAAACAATTGATATTAATTAATCTATTGTAGCGATATGTAGGTAAGTAAGTTATGTTTTATCATAGAGAGTTTTATGGCGTCATTTAATTATACAGGGCGAAATTCGAGCGGCAGCCAGGTAAAAGATAGCATCGAAGCTGCTAATGCTGATATGGCCGCGGAAAAGTTATTTAAAAACGGTATTACCCCTATCTCTATTGTTGTAACACAACAAGCTAATAATAGTGCCGCGAGTGTTGATGTTTTTGAATTATTCAATAATGGTAAAGTGTCATTAGAAGAGCTGATCGTTTTTTGTCGGCAAATGTATGCGTTAATGCGTTCAGGTGTGCCAATATTACGGTCAATTAATGGTATGGTGGAATCAGCTAATTCAACAGCGCTTAAAAAAGCTTTAACGGATATAGGTAAGCAATTAGAAAGCGGGTACACTCTTTCTTCGGCATTAAATAATCATCCTAAGATATTTGATCATCTTTTTGTTTCTTTAGTTCATGTAGGTGAAAACACTGGACAATTAGACCAGGCATTCTTTAAATTAACCGCTTACTTAGAACGCGAATTAGATACGCGTAAGCGCATTAAAGCGGCATTACGTTATCCCAGTATGGTACTTATTGCTATATCTGTAGCTATGATCATTTTAAATATTTTTGTTATTCCAACATTTGCTAATATGTTTGCTCGTTTGGGGGCGGATCTTCCGTTTGCTACGAAATTTATAATTGCCAGCTCAAACTTGTTTATAAACTATTGGCATTACATGCTAATTATTATTTTTATGGTCGTTTTTCTGATTAAAGAATCGCTAAAAACTGAAAAAGGCCGATACCAATGGGACAGACGTAAGATAAAAATCCCTATTATTGGTAGTATTATTGAACGTTCTATGTTGGCGCGCTTCGCCCATAGTTTTGCCATTGTATTAAAAGCGGGTCTACCTATGACTACAGGCCTAACTTTAGTGGCTGATGCAGTTGATAATAACTATATGCAGAAAAAAATTTCCGCTATGCGCCAAGGTATAGAAAGTGGTGATAGTTTATTGAGATCAGCTGTCGCTAGTACCTTATTTACCCCTTTAGTATTGCAGATGGTAGCGGTTGGTGAAGAAACTGGCCGGGTTGATGAGTTACTTGGCGAGGTAGGTGATTATTACGAGAGAGAAGTTGATTACGACTTGGCAACCCTTACAGCAAGGATTGAACCGCTACTTTTGGTAGTTGTTGCTGCTATGGTGCTGGTGTTAGCGCTAGGTATTTTCACTCCTATGTGGGATATGGCTTCGGCTATGCAAGGTTAGCCGAAAATAATGGAGAATGCACCCAATCGTATTGACAAAAAGCAGGCTTCGACTATTGAATTTTTAGCCGTGATTGTTATCGTAGCGGTATTGATGAAACTATTATTAGAGTTATTTTTTAGTCAACAAGAAAAAATAACCAATACCGCCTTTACCGGCTTAGCACAAATTTTTACCAGTAAAATCAATGTTGTTCATGGACAGTGGTTGATGGATGAACAACCTGATGTGGTGGTGTTGAGTTGGTTAAATAGTAGGGAAAAAGAGTACATTAATGTTAACCAAAAGGGTTGGATTGATAATATGGATAGTAGTTTAGCTTGTCATCATATTTGGCAGCAAACCTTAGCTATGCCTTTACAGGTAGTTAAATCGGCAGTGATAGCAATAGAAATTCAGGATACAACGAGTAAACATGGCCGCTTATGCCGCTATAGCATTGCTAACGGACAATCTTTTGAATACCGTAGTGATACAGGAAAAGTCAAACAGGTTAATTAATTTACTGTACTAAATAGTGATATTTGATATTTAATATTTGATATATAATATAGGACATATGAGCAAATAATAATTTGTTTAATGTCGACAATGAATTAAAATTAATATACTGTTAACATAGTTTATAATTCCAATAATGTTATCTAAAGGCTAAGGTCGGTTAAAATTAAAATTATAATTATTGGCTAATGTTACATGGTATAAACTCAAAGCGTTAATTGACATAAAAGGTAATCTCAATGATAAGCAGTATTTCCCATAACAGTATTTCCCACAACAGTATAGCGCAAAATAGTCAACTAGCCGGTGCTTGTCGTGTGCCAAAGCAAAGCGGTTTTACCTTAATTGAATTAGTTATTGTTGTTGTAATTTTGGGCTTTTTAGCTGCCACCGCGATCCCTAAATTTATTGATTTAACTGAACAGGCGAAGCAAGCAAATATTGAAGCGATGGCTGGTGGTTTTGCTACCGGAGTATCATTAGCACGCTCGCAATGGGAAGCTGAAGCACGTCCAAAAGATACTAATGATGTAAATATGGTTAATTATGACGGTACTATCGTTTATTTAACCAGTGAAGATCGCACTACCTCTCCAACTATTAGTCCTGGTTATATCGTAGGTACTAATAGTGGTAGTGGTATTAATAGCAAGACTATGGCAATAGCAGACTGTATAAGCGTATGGACTAGCTTACTGCAGCAGCCGCCGCTAATAGCTACTAGTGTTGCCGATATAAATGCTGACGATAGTTTTCGGTATTTAGCTAATGTATCGGGTAGTGGTTCATCAACTTTATGCCATTATCACTTAAAAGAAACATTATCAAGAAGTAGTACCGGCGCTTATATTACACCATCACCATTAGAAGGCGTTGGTAATAGTTTTAGTTATCAACCTGCAAACAGTTCAGTGATTATTTATATCAATGAAAAGCAACCGTAACAATGGTCTAAAAACAGTATAAAACAGTAAAAAACAGTAAATTTAAATTTGTTCGTTAATTAAGGGTAAAAATATGAAAAATAGTATCAATGTAAAAGCAAATCAAGAGGGTTTTACCTTAATTGAATTGGTTGTAGTAATCGTTATTTTGGGTATTTTAGCGGTAACAGCAGCACCTAAGTTTATTAATTTAACTGCTGATGCTAAAGGCGCGGTTGTTGAAGCAGTAGAGGGGTCTTTAAAGTCAGCTGCAGATTTAGCTCATGCTAAATCTTTAATTAATGGTGATTCATCAGCTTCTATAAGTATTGCTGGTGAAACTATTAATTTTATACACTCATATCCAACAGCTCTAACCATTGGGTTATTAATGGATATAGATACAACGGCTAGTATAGGTGACTTTGTTCTTGTTTCATCGTCGGCTGGCACGACGATAACTCATGCAAGCGCGGTTACTCCTGCTAATTGTCAAGCTAAGTATTTAGAACCAACAGGCGTAGGTCTTTCTCCGGCGATTAGCTCTGATATTTCAGATTGTTAATTACCAGCTGTCCTTCTGGCTAGCTTTTAAATAAAAGTCGAGCTAAGCTCTAATGCCTGTCAGTTAACAACTGACAGGCATTTTTTTGCTTCTTTTTTCTGGATATCTTTTAGGCCTAGCCTTAACTATTCTCGGATAACTCCTATCCCGCTGTTCGGGTAAGACAAATGCCTCCGCCATATCAAGTAAACTATTGAGTACGGAGGGAATTTTTCCTGGCGAGACAAATGGCAACATCGTTAACTCTTGAATGATATAAGCCGATGCACGGTTAAAGTTAAGCTGATAGGGCATCACGTCTTTTAAGCTATGTGCCATTTTAGCCATTTGAAATCGAATTAAATTATAGGCAAGTAAAACACCCCATAATTCTTGCTCTATCATCTCTGGTTTTTTGCTTCTTAAGGTCAGCTGATTCTTAAGCATATACTGTTTCATTTCTCTAAAACCTAATTCTATTTCCCAGCGATGTGAATACAAATCTGCGATGTCGGCAACAGGGTACCGTAATGGGTCCGTCATTGACGTCAAAATTGAATAGACCTTTCCATTAATCGTACGTTTCACTAACCGTGCCTCCATTGTGGCAGGTAAATCTAACCACTTTTTTCTGGCTTGAGGTGATGTTTTTAAAAGGATTATTTGGTCTCTATTACTATATTTACGGATGACTTCAAACTGCGTCCCTTTTTTCAAAGGTACTAGCCAATGGCGCTCTTCACCCGTAGTTCGCCATTGATTAAGTAAACCAAGCGAATAAAAACCTTTATCAAATAGTGTTAAAGAGTTGTCGGGAGTCGATGGGATTAAATCGGCGGCTAAACACATTTCATTTGTAGAAACTTTATCGAATGCAGAGCCGGTTAATAAATGGCTGGTTAACTCCATTTGGCATACCATTCTAATTTGGCGATAAGCTGATTCACGCTTGTCGTTATGCAACTTACCGAAAGCCTCTTCGTTTTCTTTGGTATCTGGCGTTCGCCAAACAACACCATCAACGCCGAGTAGTTTCAATCCACAAAAAGTAGGTGATGGTATTTTTTCATGCCAAAGCTGTTGAGTCT
>JBKEHN010000008.1:0-44034 GCA_046710905.1 Colwellia sp. | reverse complement strand
AACTTCGTTTCATGTGACCATTGATCTGGTGTTGATTTTTTTCCTAGCACAGGTTGACCTTGTTCTCTTGCTTGATTGCGCTAATTATAAAGCGTTTGCTCAGCAACATCTTCTTCTCTTGCCACTTCTGCTACCGACTTATTATTAGGGGGTAGTAACTTACTTAAAATAGCTTCTTTTCTTTCCGTTGAATAACTAGACATATATTGTTCGTTTCCCCCCCCGTTCTAAAAAATTTAAAATTTAGGATTGACAACTATTCTGACACGAGGGGAGTCACTCTAAATGCTGTTAACAAACTCAAAAACTTGTCCATATTCTAGTATCGGCGTTACTTGATTAACTTTACTGTTTTTGTATATTTATTGTCTCGCTATTACCGTAAAGAAGCATTGATAGTTTGCCTTAAAAATCACCTCTACATTCGTTTAGTTAATTAAAAATTCATACCGACTACTAAACGTTCAAGTGCCTTTTAAGTATTTATAAAATTAGCTCTCGTTGTCTGCATACTAGGCGTAAAAATTTGATGGCTCTTGTTATCGCGGTATAATAAGTTAGTTATTATTTTTCTGTGTAATAGTAATAGAGTATGGATATTTCCTTACTGGGCAGAAGTTACTATGTCACTTATTTTGTCTCTAATAAAATATATGAAAGCCAAAATGGAAAATATCAACTTTATATAATAAATAGGTCAATCATTCCTAACTTTTAGTACCTGCAGGTAAGTTTCTACAATAATAATAATGCTGGTTGACTATATCTCGGATAATGGACACAGGATGCAAATAATATTTTTATTACTACCATTAAAATGTTGTTCAATGGACTATGTCACTATAAACCGACTAAGCTTAGATAAACCTTTATTTCCATAGGACGTTTTAAGTCAAAGTGAGTTTAATAATGAAAACACTTTTAATTGTAGCGCATGCTCCTTCTGAAAATACGCAATTAATGGTTGAAGCGATTTTGAGAGGTGCACAGCACTCTGATATTGACCAGGTTAGAACACGCTGGATACCGCCTTTAGAAGCAACACCTAAGGATGTATTAGCCTGTGATGCGATAATTTTAGGAACGACTGAAAATCTTGGTTATATGAGTGGAGCATTAAAAGATTTTTTTGACCGCTGCTATTACCCTTGTCTAGAAGTAAAGCAGGGGTTGCCTTGTGCGTTATATGTTCGTGCTGGCAACGATGGTACTGGGACTTGTCGGGCAGTCAAATCGATTTGTACAGGTTTGCGTTGGCATTGGATTCGCCCGCCATTAGTTTGCCTTGGTGACTGGCAATCGACGTTTCTTGACCAATGTGAAGAACTCGGTATGACCATGGCTGCCGGACTTGATGTTGGAATTTATTAACTCGCCTTTTACATTATATTGGTCACCAATTGCACGCTCTGTATTAAGGGATAATTATTAGGTCGCCCATTAATAGACTTTATTACTGGTAATAAAACAGCGTTTGTTTAAAAAACGAAATCACTTACTATCCCCATAAAACCAGTCTATAAATATAGGCTGGTTTTTTTAATCTATATGGATGAATTTTTCAATACTTTTATTAGATTAACTTAGTAGCCATTTTTTGGATATTGCTAACAAACCATGCCAGTGCTTTACCTTGATTATCATTACGCCAAGCCATACATAATTGGCTATTTCTGTTTTCGGTTTTTTCTAAAGCTAAGGTAACAAGTTGTCCTGATTCTAATTGAGTTTTAATACGATGAATCGGTAGAAACCCTACTCCTAAACCTAGCTGCTGTACTTCTATTTTTTTTTCAATACTTGAGACGGTAATACGTGATTGTCCATCCAGTAGACCCGCGGAACGACCTGGTATATTTATTGAGCTATCTGCCACTACCACAGAGGGATATTTTTTTATTATTATATTTGAAAGCGGCTGTTGTGCTTTAATTAATGCATGATCTTTTGCCACCGCGAAAACAAAATCTACTTTTCCTAATTTATAAAGAGAGAAATCACTATTGTACGGTTCACCTGTAGCACCAATAATAAGGTCAGATCTATCGGCAACCAATGCGTCCCATGTACCACCAAACACCTCCTCTGTCACACGGATATTAATCCATGGATATTCCTGCTGGAATTGTGCGATTAAGGTGTAAATAGGTTGACAGAGTAAAATACTATCAATACAAATGCGTAGTTCCAACTCCCAACCCTTGGACGATTGTTTTGCCATATGAGTTAGCTCATCGGTAGCTTTTAAAATCTGTCTACCTTGCTCAACGAGCATAATGCCAACAGCTGTCAACTCTGCTTTGCGCTTACTACGATCAAATAATGCGATACCAAGATCGTCTTCAAGTTTATTTACTGTATAGGAAATCGCTGACGGCACTCGAAATAATTCATCAGCGGCAGCGGCAAAACTTTTTTTTCGTTCAATAGCATCAAGCACTTTTAGCGCATCAAGTGTTATGGGGGAACTCATACATCAATCCTTTTGAACTAATAGTTCAAATTTAACCGTTATGCTTCGTTAGAGTCTTTAAATATAATAGCTTCATTAAACAAAAACAATGAACTTTGGAGAATACAATGAACACCTCTTTTATAAATAGACTTATCACAACTAATGCGGGTTTTGCTGCTTTAGCGCTTAGAATTCCTGTCGCTATTATATTTATTGCCCATGGTGCACAAAAACTATTTGGCTGGTTTGGTGGTTATGGTTTAGAGGCAACCGGTCAATGGATGGCATCAATAGGCCTTGAGCCAGGTTACCAACTTGCCTTATTAGCTGGTAGTGCAGAATTTTTTGGTGGTATCGCTTTATTCATTGGTTTACTGGTTCGCCCAGCAGCGTTAATACTTAGCATTACTATGGTAGTAGCCATATTTAGTGTGCATTTTGTTAATGGCTTATTTATGACTAACAACGGTTATGAATTTGCCCTTGCCTTACTCGCTATATCAATTTCGTTGATGTTTAGTGGCGCAGGCAGGTTAGCATTGGATAACGTATTAAAGCAGCGCTTAGGTTAATAAACTAAATAATACCAAATTGATTAAGTTCTTTGCCACTCAGCGAGGATTAAAAAGCTTAGAGGCAAGGCATTGATTGCAGAGCATGGTTATTCAGGAGAATATGCTCCGCATTTTCTAATAAGCTGTATCTATGCAATGTCCTTATTAAAATAAATAACGCTGCAAGTAAGCCCTTTAAACTAGCCCTTGGGAGCTTTGTCGATATCCAAGAACAGCGTTAAATTCATTTGATTTAGAGTGACTAAACCTAAACAAATTCGCTTTGTTGTTGAACATCGAGTATAGCTCTGAGTTGGGACGAAATTGAATCAAATTAGTATAATTTCTTTTAATATTAATTCACATATAACAGAGAGATACTAAAATGAAATCAGTAAAAAATAGTTGGGACAGCAGTATAAAAGATGGTGAATACCAACGTAAAGAGTCACAATTTAGAAACTGGATCACAGCTGATGGCAGTGCTGGTATAACAGGGCGTGGTGGCTTTCAAGCTGAGGCTGGTCGTTATCATTTATACGTATCACTCGCCTGCCCGTGGGCACATAGAACCTTAATTTTCCGCCAATTAAAAGGATTAGAAGATTTAATTACCGTGAGTGTGGTTCATCCTGACATGCATGAAAATGGCTGGAGTTTTAACCATGATGAAGAGTCGGCAAAACTGTATGGCACAACGGGAGATAATTTATACAGTGGTAAATTTATTTCTGAAAAATATCTAGCACAAGATGCTGATTACAGCGGTGTTAATAGTGTACCCGTATTATGGGATAAGCAAGATAAAGTAATAATAAATAACGAATCATCAGAAATTATTCGTATGTTTAATAGTGCTTTCAACGACATTACCGGTAATAAATTAGATTTTTATCCTGAACACTTACGTGAAAAAATTAATCATGAAAATGAGTTGGTTTATCACAAAATTAATAATGGCGTTTATAAAACTGGCTTTGCCACAACGCAAGAAGCCTATGATAAAAATGTAAAAGAGTTATTTTTCGCATTAGAGCAACTGGATGAAAAGCTCTCTAAACAACGTTATTTAGCAGGTAATGAAATTACCGAAGCGGATTGGCGCTTGTGGGCAACATTAGTACGTTTTGATTCGGTTTATCATACGCATTTTAAATGTAATTTAAAATTGATCAAAGAATTTAGCCACATCTACAATTATATGTTGGAACTATTTCAAGTACCTAACGTTGCCAAAACGGTAAATGAAGCGCATATCAAACGCCATTACTATGCGAGTCATTTAACCATTAACCCTTATGGCATTGTTCCTATTGCTCACCAGCAAGATTGGACAGCCCAACACAATAGGGACGAGCAATTTAGCTAATTTAAGATGTTGTTGTGTTGTCACAATAACGTTATCAATCAAACTTACCTCGCTAAGCGTGCCGTAAGTTTGATTGATAAATTAACGATAAAAACTATCATAACTGCTAGTAATAATGGCTCGCTGATTCTAGCATTTGAAGCTGATTTTCATCTCGCTCAACAATAAACGCCAAACAATAAAATTTTAACTAATATATTAATATCGTGACCTTACTTTATTTATTAGACATTAGTCTAAAACGCCATGATGTAACAAACACTTAGTGCTATTTTTACCTCTTACGACGTGTACTTCAGATAGATATGGTCTGTTAAATTAACTAAAATACTAGCACTATTAATTTTTTCTTATGTATTGGTAATATCCCCCCTTAGTTGTGATAACTTTGAAGCTTATGAAATGTAGTATTTTGCTGTTTAACCGCTTTATGTGTTTTATTATCTTATTTGTTGGCATTATTATTCCAGCTCTTAGTAATGAGCGCCCTTCAGAGCCTACCAATGAATACTCTGTAGAAATGTTAATAGAGGAAAAGGGCTTTGTTTCTTCTAATATATATGCGATTATTTAGAATAATCGAGGACTACTTGGCTTTGGCAGCGCTGAAAATGGTGTGATGCGTTATGATGGCCGAAAAGTAACGACCTTTGAATTTGATAGTATAAGTGCCAACGGTTTATCTCATAATGATGCAGGCAACCTGATGTTAGACCGTGACGGAAGAATATGGGTTGGCACTTGGGGCGAAGGTGCTAATCTTTATGAACCAAAAACTGGAAAATTTCAGTATTTTGTTCATGATCCTCTGCGCACTAACTCTATCTCATCTAACCGCATACAATCTTTATTCCATGACTAAAGTGACTCTATTTGGTTAGGCTCTTATGATCATGGTTTAAGCCGATATATTGGTCAAAACAGCTTTGAGTATATTGAGAAATTCACTGAGGAAAAATCCAGTTTATCTCATAATAGAAGATGGGATATTGAAGACAACGATAGTAATAGTCTTTGGATTGCCACTAGCTTTAGCTTAAATTTATAGGATAAAAATAAATAACCTTCTCTTATTTTTATCCCAAACCCAATAATCTCAGACCTACTGGCGCAAACGAAATAATAAGTATTTTAAAGATCTCAAATAATAAATTTTATGTCGGTACACAAAAAGGTCTGTTTGATTTTAACCGACGTAATGATCTTTTGATCCGATTAAAAACTGTTGATGATGAATATATTAGTCAAAAGCAATTTGTATTAGCACTTGCAGCACAAGTCATTGAAAAAACAGCACCGCTATACACACAGGCTAATAACCTAATCGATGCAAATAAGAAATTAGAAGTGCTCACCTATGAGGATGGCTTAACCGAGTTATATAACCGCCGTTACTTCGACGAAAAACTAACAAAATAAATCAACAGGCATTATCGTCAAAAGCAACCCTTGTCCCTGATTCTTGCTGATATTGATCACTTCAAACTATTTAACGACTTTTATGGTCATCAGCAAGGTGATATTTGCCTGAAACAAGTAGCTCAATGTATTTCTGCTAACGTTGCGCGTGTAACAGATACTAATTATCGTTATGGTGGTGAGGAATTTGCTATGATCCTACCTAATACATCAGAGGAAGAATCGACGGTTGTTGCTGAACGTTTATGTTTAGCAATTGAGAATATGAATATTGCTCATGAAAAATCTGAAACAAGTAAATTTGTCACTTTGACTGTAGGGGTTGTCACTATTCCTGCGGGGAAGGAAACATCGGTTGATTCAATAGTGTTGAGTGCTGATAAGGTATTATATCTTGGTAAGTCCAGAGGCAGGAATAGGGTTGTACTTGCTGATTAAACCCTATTTGGCTCAAATAAAAAACGAGCTGTTTGGCTAGTTAATAAATTTAAAGTTAAACCTAAGGAGGCACACCCCACTTATTTGTATAAAAAAAGACACATTAGTGTTTTATAAGAAAAGGTTATGCTAAATTATATTTTAATAGTAGATTGTCTCACAAATCGGATTATATTCTTTGCAAGAGCCACCTTACACGGATGATATAGATAAGGAAGAGTTACAACAACCTAATGTTGTTTCTTTGTTTACTTTGGTCGGTATGACAATGACTGCCATCATGGCACTTATTGGGCTGTTCAACGAAAATTTTATGTTAGCGAGCACTTTATTTTTCGCAAGTTTTATCTTTTTACTCGGTTACTACGCTTATCAGAAGTTTAACAATATAGAATTAAGTTCCGCAATAGTTCTCTATTCACTCTATTTATTAATGTTTTATCTTACCTACACTGGTGGTGTTGAAAATACAGGGCCTTTATGGATATATATTGTTGCTCCTGTTTCAGTCTTTATTCATGGCTTAAAGCGTGGGTTAATTGATATTGGGCTATTCGTAATAATAATTAGTACCATAATGTTTATACCAACCAATATTATTGCTCATGCTGAGTACAATATTGAGTTTAAATTACGTTTACTCTATTCCTTTTTAACGGTTACATTTCTGTCAGCCTTATATGAATATTCAAGAGAAAAGTCTTATAAAAAAGCCCTGAAGTTAAGTAAAAAATATCAACAACTCGCTCATTTTGATCTACTAACACAACTATCTAACCGTCGTGGTGCACTCTCTCTTTTAACGCAGGAAAAAGCACGTATAATGCGTAACCCACAACCCTGCTCTATCATTTTATGCGATGTCGATCATTTCAAGAAAGTAAATGACCAATATGGACACAATGCAGGCGATGTAGTGTTGATTGAGCTTGCTAAAATTTTTACTACAAATACCAGAGATCAAGATTGTATTACTCGTTGGGGTGGGGAAGAATTCTTATTTATTTTACCACAAACACTGGCTAAAAATGCCAATATACTGGCAGAGAAAATTCAAGAAACGCTACAAGATTATCTGGTTAATTATGAAGGCGACAAAATTAAAGTTACCGTCAGTATGGGCATTGAACAATTCAATGGCGAACAAAGTATTGATGAGGTAATCAACAATGCTGATAAGTATTTATATCAAGCAAAAAATGCGGGTAGAAATCAAATATTTCCAAAGTTTTAATATATACCCCTGCTACTTGCAAGTGATTTGGATATAAATATCTAGTCGTTAAAGCACGCGGCTAATACGTCACATTGTGCCCCGTATAAAATGGCATGACTAGTAGAGCCTAAGAGCAATTGAAAACCTTATAATCGATAACTACTCGTTATAATCAAATAAAAATTTTTCTACTCTGTAAAAGCTAATATTTCCGCACTGATCTGCTCTATAGATATATGTAAATCTTACTTATGAATATTGAGCCTTTGAACCAAAGATTAAAGTACCTCTTGGCTCGCTCTGCTAATATACTGCTTGTAGCAATACTATCGGCAGAACCTAAGCTAGAAAGACATCATAAACACCAACATAATAGATATTAAGGATTGGCTCTACTAGATTAATGACATAACGATAAATAGTGTGAGCATAATATACTTCATTATTATTCCTCGTTTTTTTAGGCTAGCAAAATTAACTCAGCAGCTGAGTCATCATTATTGTGGCTGGTAGAGAGCTAGAGTACTAGAATTGAACGACTTACTTGGTATGCGAGTACTGCTTCAACTAAGAATACAACGTTATATAAACTGGCATATCCCGAAAAAATTATTTAGCTATTTCACTTGTAGTGGTTAACTTTAATTTTAGTCGTACGGGTAAGATAATTATAATCAAGATATTAAAGAGAATATTATTTATTGCATCAAGCTAACTGAAAAGTCCACCTGCTATTTAGCCGATGTTGTTTTATCTACTAAATAAAGAATAGATTGATAGTCTATCCCAGCATGATGCGATAAACCTATTTCGCAAGTTCTACTATTACTATAACCAACCGTACAACCTTTGGGTACTTGCTCTTTTAAAGTAGCTAAAGCATTTTCATTTAGCTCAGGGGTAGTAAAACCTTTATCTCCAGCAAAACCACAACATTGAATATGTTCAGGAATAACGACATTATTACTGCATAACTTAGCAAGTTGCTGCATTTTATCGGTTAAGCCCATACGTCTGCTACTGCAAGTGACATGCAACATGATAGTGTCGTTTACTGGGGTAAAACTTAAATGTTCAGCCAAAACCTCAGTGATAAAACCTACTGGTTCATATAGGCATAATCCATCAGTCGCTGCTATATCTTCAAGTAGCATTGATTTACACGGACTAGTATCAATTAAAATAGGATGTTGACCATTTTCACTCAGCTTAGTTAGCATCGTTAACAGTGATTTTCTTTTCTGTTTAGCCTCGGCAAACATCCCCTTACTATTAAATGGCATACCGCAACACTCACCGGTAAAGTCAGGGCTGATAACCTCAAAGCCTGCCTTTGCTAACACAGCATAAGTCACTTCGGTTAATGACCGTTGCTCGGCTGCATTAAGAGCTTGTCCCATACTTCTACTAGCACAACTGGGTATATAAACGACTTTAGGTTTCGCGCTATTGCTGTTTGAAATAACTTGCGGTTGATAGCGAGCTTTACTTGGTAGGTACTTTGTCCATAGTGGGATTTTATTCGCATTTTTGTTAGTTGATATTTTACCTGATAAGTGGCGCATAGCCCCTGTTAATCGACCCATAGCTTTATTACCAATGAGCCGTTGACTAAAACTGGTAACAGCTAAAGAAACGCGTATCATTTTTTCTATACTGGCAAAGTTAACGGCAAGTTTATTTGATAGCCCTTGGTATTTAGTATTATTAAGGTGACGCAGCTCTCTAACCAGATCACCGGTATTAATCCCAACTGGACAAAGCTCTGCACACAAACCGGTAGCTGCACAGGTCTCAAGGCCTAAATAATTGAAGTCTTTTTCAAGTTCACTTAACAATTGAGGATTATCACCCGAGGCTGTTAAACGACTGATTTCACGATACGTGGTAATACGTTGTCTTGGTGTCAGACTTAAGCCTTTTGAAGGACATACCGGCTCACAAAAGCCACATTCAATACATTTATCAATAATCTCATGTGCCCTAGGAAGATGTTTTAAATTTTTTACATGAGCTAATGGGTCGTCATTAATGATAACGCCAGGATTAAGTAAGTTACTTGGATCAAATAAGGCTTTTATTTGCTTCATTAAGGCAAAGCCTTGTTTACCCCATTCTAATTCAATAAATGGCGCCATATTACGGCCAGTACCATGTTCAGCTTTAAGTGAACCTTGATAATCTACCGCAACAAGCTGGCAAACATCATCCATAAAACTCTGATATCGTTGTACTTCTTTGTTAGTTGAAAAGTCCTGAGTGAAAACAAAGTGCAGGTTACCATCAAGGGCGTGTCCAAAAATAATAGCTTCATCATAATGATACTTTGCAAAAAGTATCTGTAATTTAGCTACAGCATCAGCCAGTTGTTCAACAGGAAAAGCGACATCTTCAATGATAACGGTAGTACCTGTTTCTCGCATCGCACCAACAGCAGGAAAGGTACCTTTTCGAATAGCCCATAGCTTTGAGTACTCACTCGCAACATCTGTAAAGTTAATCACATTAGTTTGCTCAAAAGTATTTAACAAAGTTTCTAATGCTACCACTTGCTCAGTTAATAAATTTTTATTGCCAGCACGCGTTTCAATCAGTAATGCACCAACATTTTTATCGAGTGTGTTAATAAATTCTGGTAGGCCCTGCATATCACTAACTGAAGCTAACGAACGTCTATCCATCAATTCAACCGCAGATACATTTGCCTCAGCTAAAGCGCTTACCGCTGAGCAGGTTGTTTGCATATCAGGAAAAAATACTATCGATGAAGCTCGATATTTATGCTCAACCACAGTGTTATAAGTAATTGACGAAATGAAGCCTAAGGTGCCTTCTGAGCCAATCATTAAATGGGCAAGAATATCGATAGGGTCGTCAAAATCAATGATGGCGTTAATGGCATAACCAGTAGTATTTTTTAATCGATATTTATGCTTAATTAGTTTAGTTAACTTTTCATCACTACGGGTTTTAATGGCAAGTGTTTTCAGTTTTTTCAGTAGTTGCACGTGGTTTTTTTTAAAAGTAGATATGCTAGCTGTATCTGCAGTATCAAGCACACTACCGTCATGTAAAACCAGTCGAATATTATCAAGTGTATGGTAACTATTTTGTGCGACGCCACAGCACATTCCACTGGCATTGTTAGCGGCAATACCCGCTACTTTACAGGTATTAATGGACGCGGGATCTGGACCTATTTTACGGCCATAAGGTAATAGATACCTATTGGCATCGGCGCCTATCACGCCAGGGCCTAGTTTAATTTTTAGACCAAGATCTAAGATCTCATGGTCACGCCAATTATTAGTCAGCATAATTAAAATAGAGTCCGACTGAGCTTGCCCTGAAAGACTGGTACCTGCAGCTCTAAATGTCACGGGTAATTTTTTTTGTGCTGCTGCCTTAATAACCCTAACGACTTCAGCTTCGTTATCTAGAATCAGTACTAATTGTGGTATTAAGCGATAAAAACTAGCATCAACACCATAAGCTAAACGCCGAGTATAATCGGTAATAATGCGTTTATCGGGAATAAACTCGGCAACTTCTTTAGCAAAAAACTGATAATACTCAGATAACATAATCTCTCTCAAATTAACTATTCAATAATAAAACAATCAGCACTTTTGTAGCATGCGCACTAAACACTAACGTTTGTTGAATATCCGCTGTTTTACATGGCTCTGAAATCAATACTACGTTAGTGGGTAATTTATCATGCCATTTTTCTACTACCATCAAGCGATAAAAATCTGTATCTAACTTATTAGTATCACAATCACAAAGTGCACAGACTGAAATAGCGATAAGCTTCTTAACGTATTCTCATAGGCCATAAAAAAATAGTACCTGTCGCTGCAATGGAGCTGCATGAACTTGATAAAGCCCTAGGACATTCATTAAAAAGTAATTATTTATTATTTATTATTCTCAATCTAAAAATAATAACATTGAGGCCCTATCTTATTATTTAATCTATTAATCACTTTACGGTAAACAGTGTTGTTACCATAACATTTATTGCGACAAAGTAATGTCGTCAGAGTTAAGGCATTCAAGTGCCACGCTAATAACTGTAGAGATATCGGCTTTTATTACTTCAATCACTTGCACATAGTTTTTCTCAAACTTAGAAATAAACTCAACGAGAATTTTAGGATAATTAGGCGGGTTAATTACTTTACAACCCTACTAAAGATATCAATAACCAAGTAAATAATTTCTTTAGTATAAAAATAGCCAGCACAGCTACAGAACAGGCAGTAAATTATAAAGTGATATGTCATTGTTAAAGCCTAGTTAGTAAACGAATAAGCAAAGGTTTAGTCGCTATATATATCAGCAATATTGTATTGATATAAAAAATAATACTATTTTGTCATTTAAAACTTTACACCCTGTTTTGAAAGTATCAGCTTTAGATCCTTTAGGTTAAGTGCGAAATAACTCAACTAACTTATCAAAGCTAAGACAACGCCATACTCTCCACGTTACCTCCACGATAAAAGGTATATTTATATATTAGCGTTGCACTTATTCATGATAATCATAATTAATTATAGTAATAAGTGATTTATTACAGCTGTGGTATAACTATTATAAAGTTGGCTGTATTGTATAAGTAATCGCATTGTCTCAAAGGCTTTAATAATGAAAAACGTACAGGATAAATTTGATTATATCATTGTTGGCGCCGGCTCTGCTGGTTGTGTTGTTGCCGCACGTTTATCTGAGGATCCCAATGTATCTGTATGTGTTTTAGAGGCAGGTGGTCCCGATAAAAGTGTTTTTATCCATGCGCCGATTGGTTTAGCCGCAATGTTGCCCACTAAACTCAATAACTGGGCCTTTAAAACTATCCCACAAGCCGGTTTAAATGGTCGGCAAGGTTATCAACCAAGAGGTAAAACCTTAGGTGGTAGCTCATCTACCAATGCCATGTTATATGTTCGAGGCAATAAATGGGATTACGACAACTGGGCTGCACTTGGTAATGACGGTTGGAGCTATGAAGATATATTACCTTACTTCAAAAAATCAGAAGCAAATGAAGTATTTAAAGATAAGTATCATAGTGTAGATGGTCCATTAGGTGTTTCGAGTGCCAGTCATGCTAGTGATATTAATCAAATGTTCATTGATTCATGCGTGCAACAAGGCATCAAGTATACCCATGATTGTAATGGCGCTGAGCAAGAGGGAGTTTTCTTATATCAGCGTACCATAAAAAATGGTGAGCGTTGCAGCGCCGCTAAAGCTTACTTAACGCCCAATATAGCGCGAAAAAACTTAACTATTATTACTCATGCATTAACTGAAAAAGTACTGTTTGAAGGTAATATTGCTGTTGGTATACGTTACCAAAAAAATAATAAATCCATTCAAATTCATTGTAATAAAGAGGTGATCCTCAGCAGTGGTGCATTTGGATCGCCACAAATTTTAATGTTGTCTGGTGTCGGCGCTAGTCAACATTTAAAAGAAAAAGGTATTACTAGTGTCCATGACTTACCTGGTGTTGGCCAAAACTTACAAGACCATATTGATTATGTGCAAACGTTTAAAGTAAGTAGTCGCCACGATACTTTTGGCTTCTCTGTTAGAGGTAGCTTTAGAGTACTTAAATGGATATCGAAATGGAGAAAAACTCGAAGCGGAAAAGTGACTAGCTCTTTAGCTGAATCTGGCGCTTTTTTTAGTACCGAAAACGATTTAGTAGCCCCTGATGCACAATTGATATTTGTTCCTGCTATTGCTGATAATCACGCAAGAACAATTAATTTTGGTCATGGCTACAGTTGCCATATTACCTTACTCCGTCCTGATAGTGTTGGTGAAGTAAAACTTAACAGTAGTAATCCTGAAGATTCCCTCGCGATAGATCCTAATTTCTTTAATAATGAAAAAGATATGAAGATCATCAAACGCGCAGCGAAAAAGATGCAAAATATTCTTGAAGGAAAGCCCTTCGCTCCCATTCGAAAGAATATGCTTTATGTTGTTGAAAATGGTAATGACGAACAGCTTGAGAAAGATATTCGTAATCGAGCAGATACCCAATATCACCCTTGTGGTACCTGTAAAATGGGCCCCGAAACCGATATAATGGCGGTAGTAGATTCACAACTAAGAGTACATGGCATGCAAAATTTAAGAGTAGTGGATGCGTCAATTATGCCTAAAATCATTAGTGGTAATACTAATGCACCCACCATTATGATTGGTGAAAAAGCCGCTGATATGATTTTAGAAAGTTAATAATTATCCTAATATGGATTATCACCAAAGTGCTGTGCAATAAAATCAATCAGTGATCGACAGCGCTCTGATAGAAACTGTGTTTTGTAATATAATCTGGGCTAACACATAGCACATAGCACATGATTAATAGCGGTTAATTGCCTAGCTTGTAAACTGAATTTTTTAACTCAGCAACACGTATCGCTAATTCATAGTCCTTTGCTAATAAGTCGATATGTCGATCAACAAAGTCTACGTGTAAATTTAACTTGGCATGTAACTGAGAGAACTCATCAATCACTGGCGTTACATGTAGTAAAAAAAGATAACAGTATGGTGATTTTTAACGTACCAGACAACGATATTTTTACGGCATGAGTTTAAGCATTAAGCTCAGCGACTTCATCAATAATACTTATCACCCGCCAATAATATAACGACCCGCTTTGCTCAGCGCTGATTTACCTATCGTTCTTGACAATAACTGCGTACCGCAGTCTATTTTCTAATACTTTTAGGCGTTTACTCACTGATAACTAGCATGCTAGCCTTTTATTTTTATGTCCGTTATTAAGTAATTATTGTTAAGTAACGTCCAAAGAGTTACTGATTTGCGTTAGCTGATGTTCAAAGACATCATCGATAGATTGAATAACCAAAGTAGCTTGTTCAAAATAGACCTGTTGATCTAACGTAATTTCATTGGTGCTAAGAAAAGCTTGGTCAACGGTAGACAAGAACATTGCGGTTTGCTCTTGTGTGATTTTAATTAACTTATTATGTTCTTCTAGATATTGTGGCAAGCAATACAGTTGATGCAATACAGTTTTACTCACTTCACTAATTTGTTGTTGTAAGAAACTTAGACGAATATTATCAGTACTAGAACAAGTTTTTTGTGTTGCGACACTCACACCAATGGCCCTTGCCTGACCAATCATTTCTGTAGCACCAATGACTTCACGCCAAACATAACCAGCTTGAGGAAACTGAGGTAAAAATTGAGAAAATAACAGACCTTTTTCGGCTTCGTCTTCAAGTAAATATAATATGTTGTTAATGAGTAGCGTATGTTGATCAAAACTATTGCCTGCGCTTGCACTACCTGTACTAAGTCTTTGCCAGTGGTCTAAAAAGCTCTGCCAACGTTCATTATCTTTATCAAAAGTTAGTTCATTTTCTCTAATATTTTCTTGAATGTGCTGCCTAATCGTTTTTATTTTAGTTAATATTTGTTTTTTGCCATTTAAATAGGCCGCCGTCATTCCCCTGTGTTGTTGAATAAAATAAATAAGTTGTTTTAAAGCTCTTACATTCAGCAAGCCTTGACGCTGTATTTTAAGGCGATTATCTTTAAAGGGGTTTAATTTTAAATAAAAAATAACTAGGATACATATTAACAGTACAATTATTTGATAAAGATTCATTTGTTAGTAACCCGCTTTTTAAGTTAATTCTATGCACAGCTAAAAGGTAAGTTTTCTCAAGTGTTCAGCCACAAATTCAGTTTGTTTAGCAATGTCTGCATTAGCTTCTGAACTTTGAACAATTTGCTCGACATGTCGTGATATTTCTTCAGTAGCTAAGACTTGTTGCTCTGCATTAACTGAAACGACTTCTGTTTCCTGTTGTACCGAGTCTGTTGCTAAAGCTATTTTTTCTAGCATTTTATTAACATTTTTTGCTTTTTCACCGCAGGCATTTGTTTTGTCGACGACAAGTTTCATACTTTCAACAGTATTACTACTTTGGCTTAATACCTGATTGATTTTATTGGCTATGTGATCGCTAGAATTATGGGTACTTATTGCTAGATTTCTAACTTCTTCTGCCACAACAGCAAAACCTCGACCAAAACTACCAGCACGCGCAGCTTCAATCGATGCGTTTAATCCTAATAAATTGATTTGTGATGATATCTTTCGAATAGATTCAGTGATCAAAGTGACTTCCTGTGCCAACTCGTCTAAATCTTGCATGCCTTGTTGTGTTTGAGATACTTCTTTACTTACCGCTAATATCGCCCCTGTTAAGGAAGTGATATGACTTTGTCCGCTTTGTACTATTTCATCCGCATACTTAGCAGAGCTGTGTACTGCATAAATTTTACTGCTGACTTCACTAATTGATTGACTCATTTCTACAATTGCAGCTGCGGTCGACGATGTTGCATTAAATTGCTTTTCCACATTATTCGATAAACTTATCGTGGTTTCTATTACTTGGCTTGCAGAGTGATTTACTTCCTTTAACTGATTTTTTTGCTGCTGATTAATACGCGATAACTCTCGAAAAGAGTGTAATAGTGCAATTGACGTATTTTTAGATAATAACGTATCGAACTTCAGACTTCGGTAGTCAAAACTTATCGGATCAATATTATTTATGATTGTATTAAAATGATGCTCTTGGCGTGAAAAAGTTAATCTTAGTCCGACAAACAAATAAAGAATAGCAGTAGAAAATAGCGACGCCTCTATACTGCCAAAGAAAGGAACAATATTAATTAAGGTAAGTATTAATGTAATAAAACAGATTAAAGTAAGCTTAAGACCTAATAATCTTATTAAGTATTCTACAGGTAGAAAAATAACCATAATGATTCCTATGCACTCAATTTAATTTCATCTCTAACGAAGCAAGATATACGCCACAACATAAGCGGCTGTTTTTAAAGTGTTATTTTAAAAAATATCGATTAAAAAAATATTTTATAGTAAATAAAATGGTGCAATTGCACTTAAAAAAATAGGTTTAAAACCTAATTGTCGAACATATATCAATTATGACGTTCAGTTTCTACCCGCAGTATGAAAGATATAACAGCACCTTTAACGGAAAAACTTAACGCGACATCAGTACAAACAAGCGTATTAAATAACGCTAACACACCTCAAATGCAATCAACGAGATGTTAGTATCAGCGAAAGAGCGATCGTTATGGCATATGCCAAGTGAATTTTTTAGTTCAGTGAATTATTAGCTGCGCTGGTTCTTATTTAGTTTATGAGCAGTTTATGGTGCGACCTGATGGTATTTGATTCATTTCACCCACACAAAAGTGAATAAAAAGCTGTAAGCCCGCTAAACAGCTTAGCATCCGTGAGCGAGCAGTCGATACCGACATGACTATGGGGGCATATTCAAAAGTATTTTTAGCATTTAATAACGGCTATCTACGTATATCTTTATGATAATATTACTATTTTAAGCGACTTAATCTACACATCACTTAACAAGAATTAGCATTAAGATTATTACTAAGTTAAACACCACAAAAAGATAAAAGGTTTAAAGCTACTTTTATTTAAAAGTTAATATTAAAGCTAATATTAAAGCTAAAAAACGTCCTATCTTTAACTTCTAGATTAACCACGAACTTAATAAAAAACCACCAAAAATTAAAATAATAAAGAGTAATAGTGCCAAGATTAGCGGCTTAGGCCCAGCGGCTTTAATACTAGCCCATTGGGTTTGTGCGCCTAATGCAGCCATTGCCATTGCTAAAGAAAATTGGCTGGCAAAACTGAATACTACTTTAAAAAAATCTGGCAAGAGCACAACACTATTAATCATAGCGGTAGCCATAAAGCCAAAAACAAACCATGGGATAGTAATAACACTTTTTTCACGCTTAGCGCTGTTACTAATACTACTATTGGCACGGTTATCAATACGATTCAGTCCTGCGCTTAGCATTAAAATAAATGGCGCTAACATCATCACTCGAATGAGTTTCACCACCACGGCTGTTTGCATGGTTTCGCTATTAATACTTTGTCCTGCGGCAACGGCTTGCGCTACTTCATGAGCGGTACTACCGATATAGATGCCAAAAGACTGATCAGTCATATCAACCCATTGATAGATAAATGGGTAGCTAAACATGGCTAAAGTACCAAATAGTACAACAGTAGCTATGGCAATAGTAATGTGTTGTTGTTTAGGTTTAAGTACTGATTCGGTCGCAAGTATGGCTGCGGCGCCACAAATAGCACTACCCGCAGCGGTTAAAATGGCAACATCACGATGTAGTTTAAGTACTTTAATACCAACAAAAGTGCCGATAGAAAAAACAGTAGTTATTACCACTAAATCAATCGCAACGGCTTGCCAACCTACCGCGATTATTTGCTGAAAACTTAAGCTAAAACCAAATAATATAATGCCTACTCTAAGTAACTTTTGCTTACAGAAGGTTGAGAATTGTTGATCATTTTCATCTTCAACTCTTAATGAAAAGTGACCATAAAGCATACCAAAGACAATGGCACAAGGCAGTGCACTCAAACCAAAAGCGGAGATTTCTTCTACTCTGGCTAGGGCAATAGCCAATAAGGCAATAATAGGGAGAACTATGCAGGTTGGCATAACGAACCTCTTAGCTAATAAATGGCTAATGAACGGCCAATAAAGAACGACTTATTTAACAATAAGCTGCTGACTATAGGTTTACCAGTCACTCGCAACCAGTAATCACTTTATGGAATATAATATAGCGCAAAGTTTTAAATAAGAATAATAGATTGATTCGATGTATAGTATTCAAAAAACCGAACTATAATTAATTCATCAAAACTGAGTTAACTAACAATGATTAATATTAACTCTTCTTAAGGTAATTTAAGCCATGAGTATTTCAATAAAAAAGCTACAGTTGTTTGAAGCAACAGCACGCTTAGGTAAATTAACTAAAGCGGCGAGTGAGCTTTATTTAAGCCAGTCTGCCGCTAGCCAAGCGTTAAAAGAACTGGAAGAAAGTTTAGGTTACCCACTATTTGATCGCGTAGGCCGAGATTTATTGATCACAGAAAATGGCCTTAAGTCGCTACCAAAAGTCCGCCAAATAGGCGATTTACTCAATAGCCTAAAACTTGCTAATTTAAACACCATGAGTGGCGTATTAAGAATTGTCGCCAGTGCTACCATCGCCACTTATTTACTGCCTAAGTTAATTGCTAAATTCGTAAAAATTTACCCTGAAGTTGTCCCTGAGATACACATAGGTAATACCCAAATGGTGATAGATTATTTAGATAAAGGTAAAGCATCCATTGGCTTGATAGAGGGCCCAGCAGTGCATAAGCACTTACAAATAATCCCATGGCAAGAAGACCAACTACAAATTTTTTGCCCTATTGATCATCCACTAGCAAAAAAATTGGTAATTAACCTTGAACAACTTCAACAACAAGCTTGGGTGTTACGTGAACATGGCTCAGGCACACGTGCAATATTTGACGCCGCCATTGAACAAGTGGGAGCACAAATTAATTTAGGTATAGAGCTAACGAGGCAAGACGCAATTAAAGAGTCAGTTAAAGCTGGTTTAGGACTGGGTTGTTTATCACAACTCACCATTACTGAAGAACTAAAAATAGGTAGTTTAGTAGTACTGAAATCACCCTTAAATTTATCCCGACGTTTTTCTTTAGTCACGCATAAGGATAGTCACCATAACCTGCTGGTACAAAAATTTATTGATTATTTAAAAGCAAAATCCTAGTATAAATAATCAGACAACAAATATAAAAAACCTTGCTAGGTATATAAGACATTCAAAGTGAACTTATTATTGCTCAACACGCCTGCCCTCAGCCAATAAAAAGACTATGTCATTGGCGATCTTATCTGATCATATAACCAGACTAGCCAAAAAAATTAGCAAGTCTGATACAACGTTTAGTCTAAGGTTTTAATTTCATATGCTGATACACAATACAGGGACATAATACCTGTATTGTATTAATCGTGGATTTAATTTTAAACTGTGATTAATCTTCAAAGATAACCTTTAAAACAATATGTTCAATTAACTATATAGCGCTTAAATTTAGCGCTTAAATTAATTATTAGCCTTCGCTTTAGGTAAAGCCCATTGCTCAAATAGACCATCACTATTAGCAGTAACAACTTTATCTTGGTCTAAATAAGCCACACTCAGTATTGATGATCTGCCGTGTGTCATTATCGATTGCCACTTAGCAATTAATACGCCATCAGATACTCGCCATAATTTAATTACCTGCTTAGGTGAGCCTGTTAATAGTAGTGAGTTATCACTAGAGAAGACTGAATCATTAAATTCAAAAAATCGTAAATTAGTATCCAACTCTGATAAGACTTTCCCCGTAGATAAATCCCAAAAGGTATGGTCTTTTATTGCATCAAGAGTAAAAGCAACCTTAGCATCAGTACTAATTTTAACATGATTAACTCTTGAGCCATGAGAAAACTCATGAACATTTTCTCCTGAGTCTGTTTGCCATAAACGTGCTTTTTTATCACTTGAACCGGTAAATGCCATTTCACCATTGTCAGATAAGCTCACCGAATTAATGTCTAATCTATGTTTGTCAAAAGTGTTTACTTTATTTCGCGTCACATCAATTATGCTGGCCTTACCGCTGCGAAAACCTAATAAAATTTTACTACCATTCGCAGATATATCCATATCGTTAATGATATTATCTTCGACCTGCCACTCACCAATATATTTATTACCACGCACCGAATACAAACGTACCGACACTTGATTCGATACTAAATAAAATTTTTTATTTTCACTAATATCAAGCAACTCAATAAACTCTGCTTCATTACCTGTTAAGCAATATGATGGTGACTCAACGTTGTTTTTATTCCATAAACATACTGTTTTCCCATCAGCAACCAAGTTAAGTTGACCATCGACAGACAATGCTGAAGCGATAATAATGTTATCACTATGACTTAAGGATAATTCCGATCTACTGGTATGAACTTTTTGTTGACTACAACCTAAAAGGCTGAATATACTTATAAGCCCTAACAGCCTGAACACTTTGACCATAATTCTTAATTCCTTAATAAATTTTATATGACAGTAACAATTAATAAGGACTATAAACGATTACTCTCTTGGTAGAAAATAAAAAGACTTTCGTTTGGTAATATAAGTCCGACCTACTCGAGATCATTTTTATCGCTGTTGAGCCAAAATTAGAGGTAACGAAATGAAATAATATAGAAGTCTATTTCTCGCAAACTTTTGATATCAAGAGACTCCTCAAAAAAATGATGAAATACCGATACATTAAAACCAAACAATAGTTTAAAACTTATAATAAAGAATTTGAGCTTAGCTAATTTATTCATCTATTTAGTAAATAAAGTACAATAATGGTGTGATCTGGACTAATAAATATAGTATTAATAGTTTTTAGTGTGTTGTTGCTGGTTTCTTTGGCTCTTTAGCAATACAATATCTTTCTAGGGTACACAATTCTATTAAACCGAGTATTATTAGGATGGCGTCGTATACGATTTATGGCTGGAGTAACCAAAAAAGGTACTTCCAACAAACGCTTTAGGGTCATGTATCCAATAAATTTCTGATTATGTAATGGTGATAGCTGATCAGAATTAAATTTTTTCACCAAAAAAAAAGAGAATGTTATGAGTAAAGGTATAGTTAAGTGGTTTAATGCAGACAAAGGTTTCGGTTTTATTACTCCAGAAGATGGCAGCAAAGATTTATTTGTTCATCATTCAGAAATTCAAGCTGGTGGTCAATATGCTACTTTGGCTGACGGCCAAGCAGTAGAATATGAAGTAGGCGAAGGACAAAAAGGTCCATGCGCAAATAAAGTTGTAGCGGTTTAATTACTAGCATATAGCAAATAGGTAAGTGGATGCGCTACGCGTACTCGCTTACCTATGATTTAAATTGTATCTACCGCTCAGAATTGCTGACATCTTTTTTAGCTGTAAAATTTATTAATACTCAGTTCCAAATCTTCATTTGAGCAAGTCAAAACCCTATCGTTAACGCTTTATCATCATCGTATCAATATTCCAATAACCTTTTGTTTTAATTGATAATTAAAGATAATTAAAGATAAAATCATTATATTAAATTATCATATACTTCAGTCAAATATAAGAATAGCTTTACTAAGTTATTCATTTATAATTTTATCTATAAATGGCACGACTACAACATTAATGAAATTTAAAAATATTATTTCATTACAAATACTAAATACTACTTAATTCAACACTGATAGAGACTATTACACCATAAGAATATGTATACTA
Organism: Colwellia sp.; assembly: GCA_046710905.1. Classification (GTDB taxonomy): domain Bacteria; phylum Pseudomonadota; class Gammaproteobacteria; order Enterobacterales; family Alteromonadaceae; genus Colwellia. Next base: position 22,261 of record JBKEHN010000008.1, on the reverse strand, counting down.
ATGTTACTTTTTTTACTGTCGGCTTGTGTAGTAAATATCATCATCGATTCTTTTATTTAACAAGATAAAAAAGTAAAACCATGAAAAAAGATGCAATGATTCAAGTTTACTGTTTTTTTATCAAAAGTTAACTTGCTATAAAATAGCTAATATAGGGTACTGGTGAGTTGAAAAGAGTCGAAGACAACACTGGCTTGGTATGAACCAGCTAATAATAATATACCCGTTACCACTCAATATGGATGTTTTAGAGTCGACTCTAAGTGGTAACAGCTATAAATCTAATGGCTTAAAAAAATGGCGCTGGCAATGATAGTTGCTGCAGCAACAATGCTATAGATAATTCGCTGATTATTCTTGCCTTGATTGGCCAACATAGTTTGCATTAATTGCCTTTGCTGATGTTGGTTTTCACGACTTGTTTTCAGATAGTCGTAAATCAAGTCAGGCATTTCAGGTAGTTTTTCATTCCAAAAAGGTAGATTAGCTTTAATTTTACTAAAGACCGCTTTAACGCCCATTTGCTCTTTTACCCAATTTTCTAAAAATGGTTTTGCCGTTTGCCATAAATCTAACTGTGGATATAGCTGACGACCTAACCCTTCAATATACAACAAGGTTTTTTGTAGTAAAACAAGCTGTGGTTGTACTTCCATATTAAAGCGACGTGCAGTATTAAATAAGTTAACCAATACTTGGCCGAAAGAGATTTCTGACAGTGGTTTGTTGAAAATAGGCTCACAAACAGTGCGAATAGCAAATTCAAATTCATCCACACTAGTGTGGGCGGGTACCCATCCTGAATCAACGTGAAGCTGTGCAACTTTACGATAATCACGATTAAAAAAGGCGACGAAATTTTCGGCTAAATAACGTTTATCTTCTCGATTTAAGGTACCAACAATACCGCAATCAATAGCAATCCAGGTAGGATCAGCAGGGTTAGTGGCATCAACAAAAACATTACCCGGATGCATATCGGCATGAAAAAAACTATCACGAAATACTTGGGTGAAAAAAACCTCAACACCACGTTCCGCTAGTAACTTCATATTCACGCCTAGCTGGTTAAGGGTGTCTACGTCACCCACACCAACACCATAAATACGTTCTATAACCATGATATTTTCAAAGCTATATTGACTATGGATCTCAGGTACGTATAACGCTTTATCGTACTTACTGCCTTGTTCAAAATTACGTTTTAATTGGATGGCATTACCAGCTTCACGGTTAAGATCTAACTCATCTAGCATTGTTTTACGATACTCTTCAACAACTTCCTTTGGTCGTAAGCGTTTACCATCGGGTAACCAACGTGCCACGAGACCAGCAAACAGAGACATTACTTTGATGTCGGCTAAAATTATTTTACTGATATTTGGTCGTAATACCTTAATAACGATATTTTGTTCAGTATCACCAGCAAGTAATGTTGCGGTATGAACTTGCGCGATTGAGGCTGATGCCAAAGGGGTCAAGTCAAAGTCTTTAAAGTATTGTGCAAAAACATCTGCACCCATAGCAGCAACAATAATATCTTTTGCTTGCTGACCATCAAAGGGGGTTACTTTATCTTGTAATAAAGCGAGTTCGTCAGCTAATGCTGGCGGTAATAAGTCACGCCTGGTTGATAACATTTGGCCAAACTTGATAAACACCGGTCCTAACACTTCTATCGCTAAACGAAAACGCTGCTCTGGGGTTTTATCTTTATGTTCATTTCTTAACCAAAAAAAGCTATGTCTAGCGGCTTTGGCATACCAAGGCAACAGTCCCGCGGGTACCATTTTATCTAAACCAAAATTTAATAAGGTTTTAACGATTTGATAAAGACGTTGGCTACTCACGGCGGTTATTATTTCCTATATTTTATTAATGCTAGTTAATGCTATTAATGGTATTGGTCAACTAATAGCAGATTATTTATTAGCTATATTAGCTATATTAGTTACGAGTTTATCGATACGCGCCGACAAGCTATCAACTTTGCTGGCAACAGCTTTAGTTTTTTGATTAAAAGCATTTATTTGGCTATTGGTAACCACTAAACGTTTTTCATGCACAAGATACTCGCTAATATCTGCATCAAGTTGTTTACCTTTACCGATAAGTGATTTGGTAATTTTATTACCAAACTGTAATAATTTATACGTAGGTACGTCACCAAGGTATTTCGCAAGCTCTGTTTGCCAATCTATTTCAAGTGATTGAGCGATATTAGCAAATTGCTGTGCTATTTTAATATCGCCCGTTATATCGAGCTCATCTTGCTTTATTAATTGCGTAAGAGACTTATGGGCTTTTAACTTGTTGAGCGTGTTGATACTGGTATTAATAGTACAATCACTAAATTCTGTACCAGATCTAACGATGATCAATGTTTTACTAGCACTAGTATTAACAGTGAAACATAAAGTGAATGGCAGTTCTGCCAGTTCAAGGGTTAACGTTTTTTGCGCGACTGCAGCAAAAGATACTGATTTATTATTATTTAAAGCCAACGCCTTATTAATAATTAATTCAAACGTCGCTGTCGCAACTTGTGGTAATAATAAACGCTTACCTAACTGAGTACTAAATTGCGTACTTAAGCTAGTTAGGCCTAGATTAGTAAAATCTTGCATGATTAAAACTTATAACCTTTGTGTAAGGCAACGACCCCACCAGTTAAATTTTTATAACTTGTTTGTTCAAAACCTGCATTTTCCATCATACCTTTTAATGTTTCTTGATCAGGGTGCATGCGAATTGACTCCGCCAAGTATTGATAACTTTCACCATCTTTAGCTACTAATTCACCCATTTTAGGTAATATATTGAATGAATAGAAATCATAGGCTTTATTCAACAATTCATTTTCTGGCTTCGAAAATTCTAGTACCAGTAAACGTCCGCCTGGTTTTAGCACTGAATAAATTGAGCGCAAGGCTTTATCTTTATCCGTGACATTACGTAAACCAAAAGCGATGGTGACTATATCAAAGGTATTTTCTTCAAAAGGTAAGTATTCAGCATTAGCTTGTACATATTCTATATTTTGCACCAAACCTTTATCGCGTAATTTATCACGACCAACATTTAACATTGAACTGTTAATATCAGCTAAAACGACGTTACCTTCTCGACCAACTAATTGTGAAAATTTAGCCGTTAAGTCACCTGTACCGCCGGCTAAATCTAATACTTTATTACCTGGGCGCACGCCACTGGCATCAATAGTAAAACGTTTCCACAAACGATGAATACCAAATGACATTAAATCATTCATCACATCATATTGCTTAGCTACCGAGTGAAAAACTCCTGCTACCATAGAAATTTTATCGTCTTTTTCTATAGTTTTATAACCAAAATGCGTAGTGCTTTTACTCTCAATTAAAATATCAACTGAACTGTCGACTGAAGTATCGGCATCGGTTGCTGTATTAGGAGTTGTAGATAAGTCATTGGCTGAAGAGTTTTGATCTGTTGATGACATAGTATTTTCACTTAAAGCAATATTAAAACAATAATTACCAACAGTCTACTGTATGCATGCTAAATCACCAAATACCCTACTGGTTTTTTATTACTCTAATACCTATTCTATTAAATTATTACTTATTTATAGCCATTCAAGATACAGATTTCAATGTGCCTTAAGAGATTTTTAGCTGGATTTAGCCAATGATTACGTAATAAAGCAACATAAATGAAATAAAATTACACAATATACTTGCGATCATAGAGTATCTACTCTATACTCTGCTTCGTTCTCTTTTGCGAACGTTTGTTGTAATAATTGAATATTCTAGCTTTCCTCATAGCTAACTCGCCGATAGCCTATGCTATCGGTTTTTTTTTACTTAATTTTTGTCCTTAAAAAAATCAGCTGCTTACCCAGACTGTAATCACTTTTTATTCACACCTGAAAAAATATCAAAAATAGAATTAAAAGCCCTAAGGTAAGGTATTAATTTAAGATAATAGTTATTTTAAGAATATGTTTCAGCATTATCTAAAAAGCTATATCCGTGTTGCTATAAGCTGCCCAATAAATTAATACGTTTAGTATTAAACTCAATCAAGTTGTTTGCTCAGCCCTAACGCGGTAAAATATTATTTATTTATACAAATCTTCTAGGCAACTATGTCAATCAGTAACGAGCAACTTAATACCATAGAAAAATACGATGAAGAAAAGCGTTTAAGCTATTTGCTTCAGCAAGTTGTTAGTAACCAAGAAATCTGGATATTAGCTGATGAACATGGCTGCGTAATGCTAAACACCGAAGAGGAAGATTGCGTTCCTGTCTGGCCTAACCAAGAATTTGCCCAGCGCTGGGCAACAGATGAGTGGCAACATTGTAAGGCAGAGGCTATCTCATTAAGCAAGTGGTATAGCCACTGGAGTACTGGTTTAGCCGATGATGAACTCGCTTTAGTTACTTTTCCGAACCAAGACAACCAAGGCTTAGTGTTATTTCCTGAAGAATTTGAAGAAGCTTTGCTTAAAGAAACTAAAAAGAAAAAATAGAAAATAATGCAAATCCGTATAGGCTCACTAACACACCCAGCGGTTATTGCACTGCTAGAGGAGTATCATCAGGATATGCTCAGTCATTCACCACCAGAAAGCGTGTATACGCTTGATTTATCTGCATTAGCTCAAAAAACATTACTTTTTGGACTATTTGGCAAACAGATGAATTGGCTGGTTGTGGTACCTTAAAAGAGTTAAACAATGCTCATGGTGAAATTAAATCTATGCGAACTGCACGGTATTTTTTACGCCAAGGTATTGCCAAACTACTTATGGAACATATGATTGCTCGAGCACATCGCTTTGGTTACCAGAAGCTAAGCCTTGAAACAGGTACGATAGGTGCCTTTCTACCAGTACAAAAACTCTATCAACAACTAGGTTTTATCCAATGTTTGCCCTTTGCTGATTACCAAGAAGATCCCTACAGTACTTTTATGTCTAAGGCTTTTAGTTAATAGCCACTTGTCCAATATTGGCGCACTGTGCCGTCATCACATCTAATAAGGTACCTAACTGGCCTATTTTCATAACTGATACCTCTCAGACGATAGATTTTCATCATTATCTGCTGTATTTAAGCCTTAAAATTTAAATAACCTGTCCAGAATGATTTTGTACTTGATCTTAATAAAAAGATAGTTAAAATACCATTCGAATTATATTCGAATACAATTATGTATAGGTTTAAGATGGCACCAGCTCCTCGATTTAGTGCAGTAGAACAAGAAAGATTAATAATAGGTGCGGCAATTAAGGCAATAGAAGAGAGTAGTTTATTAGACTTTTCTATGTCCGCTATTGCTAAATTAGCAGGCCTGTCTATGGGCACTGTTTATAAATTTGTACAATGTAAGGAAGATGTACTTATTGCATTAGCCACACGCATGTATCAACAGCGACAATGTGTTTTTAAAAAAGTACTCGCTTTGCCCTTAACAACACCAGAACGCATCATAGCGACCAGCTTATTAGATTTTTCTAAAGTACATATGTATACCTTTGATAATGAACTTGAAAGTATTGTTAATACCGAAGCGATGATGAAGCGATGTTCAGAACGTTGGTTAACGCAAATGCTAGCCTGTAGTGAACGATGCCAAGCTATGTTTCAACAATTTTTGCAAGCTGCGGCTGATTCCGATGAATTAACCTCTGGTAATCGAGATATTGAAGAAATAAATGTAGGTATTTGGTCATTATCCGTTGGTTACTTTCAAACAGTACGTTTGCATCAATGTTGGCACAATAATCCTGATGAAAGTAGCGAAGAAACTACGCTTTTGCTAGCAGCAGATAATGCACATATTCTTACTATGAAACGTTTTGTCAACACTTATGACTGGCAGCAAGAAATTTCAGATGATGATATTAAAAAGGTTTGTCTACATTTAGTCGATGCAGAGCTTAGGTAATGTAACAAACAATATAGCTGTATTATTTTACTAAGATAAAACAGCTTAACAAGATAATAAACTCGAAAAATAATTTTAAGTAATTGAATAAAAAGATAAAGGAATAATCATGAACACAACTAAATGGCTTATAGTGACCATTATATTAGCCGGTACAGTATTTGGCTTATATAGCTATAAAACATCATTGCAAGAAACAGCCAATGCCCAAGCAGCGATGATGCCTGAGATGGCAGCCACAGTAACCGCGGTCACTGTCAGTAATATTAGCTACCAAAAACATATTAAAGTCAGTGGCGAAGTACAAGCATTTAAGTTTCTGATGCTCAATAATGAATTAGCTGGTGAAATTACCCGTTTAAATGCAGCCTCAGGTCAGGTCGTTAAAAAAGGACAAGTATTACTTGAGTTAGACCATCGCGATGAAGATGCTCGCTTAATGGCAGCTAAAGCAACACTAATGCTAAAGCAAAACACCCTAGACCGTAATATTGAATTACAAAAGACTCGTGGTATAAGTGAAGAAAAAGTTGACCAAGCCCGTGCTGCAGTACAAATAGCTAAAGCCGATATCAGCGTAATAACAACCGCTATCGATAAAAAGATATTAACGGCACCATTTACCGCCACTGTTGGTATTCATACGCTAGAAGTTGGCCAATACTTAGATAAAAATAGTCAGGTACTTGAGCTTGTTGGTATTAATGACTTCACTTGGATTGATTTTAACTTGCCACAGTTTTATCAAGAACTCGATTTAGCGTCAACGGTAGAAATTAGTCCTATCAATCAAGATGCCAGCTTTGCAGCAAATATTATTGCAGTCAATCCGCAGTTATCACGCCTTTCACGTCATTTAAAATACCGTGCACAACTCCCCTCTGCAACGTTAGCGTTAAAGCCAAATACCTTAGTCTCGGTGATCGTACCAATCGATAATAGCTCAACAGTCGCTACCGTGCCTGATTTAGCGATAAAACGTGATGCACTCGGTAATTATGTCTTTGTATTAGAAGTAAGTGACAACGGAGCCTATCGCGCTAAGCTAATGCCAGTTGAGTTAGGTGAGCGACAAGGTGATCACGTCATGATTCTTTCAGGTATAGAAGCTGGACAGCTTATTGCTAATAAAGGCTCGTTCAAGTTATTTCCAGGCATGAAAGTCTACCTTGCAAAAGAATCTGCCCAAGAAGCAACTCAAGCAGTAGCTGCTGATGTTAGCGCACAATAATAAGGGATTATGATGCAAGAAAGTAAATCGTCCATTATGGACATCTTTGTCAGACGACCAGTCGTTGCTATTGTCTTATCTATCATTATTTGTATTGCTGGTATCTGGTCTGCAAGTAAAATTCCAGTTCTACAATTTCCTAAGATTGATAGTGCCTCATTAGTTATTGAAACTTATTATATTGGAGCTTCCGCTGATGTGGTAAAAGGTTTCATCACCGAGCCTATTGAACGAGCAGCAGCAACAGTACCTGGTGTTGAATACGTTGATTCAGTCAGTACTTCTGGTAGCTCTAAAGTCACGGTTTGGCTTAAATTAAACGAAAATTCAACACTGGCATTAGCTGAGTTAAATGCCAGATTAGGACAGATTCGTTTCGAATTACCACAAGGTGCCCAAGATCCGGTGGTATCGGTAAGTCGTGCTGACCGACCATTCGCCGTTATTTATTTAAATGTCCAGGCGAATGGTAATGACTTATCACGTATTACTGATTATTTAACACGCCAAGTTAATCCTGTTTTAAATGCCATTGAAGGCGTACAACGGGTAGGTATTGAAGGTGCTAGAACGCCAGCAATGCGTGTCTGGTTAAATGCTCAGGCACTACAAGTATTTAACTTAAGTGCGAGTGATGTTTATCAAGCCTTAGCAAAAAACAACACCATAGCGACTATGGGCTATGTAGAAAACAATAGACAAAAAATTGATATTGTTGCCAATACACAACTCAGTAGCGTTGAAGAGTTTCAACAACTGGTTATTACTCAGATTGATGGTGCTAATATTTATTTAAAAGATGTCGCAAAAATTGAACTTGCCGCTGAAGATACTAGCGTTACGGCTAGACTAAACGATAAAGATGCGGTTTATATTTCTATTTGGCCACTACCAGGTGCTAATGAAATAGCCATTGGGGATAAATTATATAAAAAAGTTGCCGAGCTAAATAAAACGCTACCGTACGGTTTATCCATTGATTATGCCTATGACGGCACTTTGTACATGCGTGATGCCTTAAAAGAAATTTTCACCACGCTGATTGAAACCGTTATTTTAGTTGGCTTAGTAGTTGTGCTGCTAATGGGGTCATTTAGAAGCGCTATAGTGCCGTTAATTACTATACCTATCTCTATTTTAGGTGCGGTTGCAGCAATGGCCATGATGGGTTTTTCGTTAAACCTATTAACCGTATTAGCTATCGTATTGTCGGTTGGCTTGGTCGTCGATGATGCCATTGTTGTGGTAGAAAACGTTGCCCGACTGATGCGTCAAGGTATGTCAAAATTTGATGCTGCGCTCATTAGCTCTCGACAACTACTTGTACCTATCATTTCAATGACGTTAACACTGGCAGCCGTTTATGCACCTATTGGGTTCTTATCAGGGCTAACCGGTGTATTGTTTAAAGAGTTTGCTTTTACTCTCGCCATTGCCGTCATTATTTCTGGTATCGTTGCGATAACGTTATCACCTATCATGAGTGCTTATGTGTCACCTAAAGGTGGCGAAGAGAGTTGGTTAACCACTAAAGTGAATCACCTGTTTGAAAGAATACAACGAGGCTATGCCAAGTTATTACATCGTATTTTTAAGTGGCAAGGACAAGTATTTTTAATCGCCTTGGTCGTTTCACTACTCACCGTACCTTTTTATCTGTACTCAAAAAAAGAATTAGCACCGGTAGAAGATCAAGCCATGGTGATGTTTGTTATTCAATCACCACCTGATGCTTCAATGATTTATAACGTGTCGCAAATGAACCCTGTTGTTGAAAGCTTGCAAGAAATTGAAGGCGGTAAGAAAATTTGGCAAATAATTTTTGGTGGCGGTGGATTTGGTGGTTTAGAGTTGGTTAATGCCGATGATAGAGACTACAGTGCACAATCTCTAGTACCCCGAATTTACGATAAATTGGCACAAATCCCAGGACTCAACATGTTTCCTATTCTACCGGCCTCCTTACCAAGCTCGGGTCAGTTTGAAATAGAAATGATTGTTAAAGCATCGGCCCCCTATAGTGAAATGAAGCAATATGCTGATCAACTTGTTGGTGCAGCATTTGGTAGTGGACAATTTTTGTTTGCTGACACCGATCTAAAAATCGATTTACCTCAGGTAGAATTACAATTAAATCGTGCTAAAATTGCCGACTTAGGGATGAACGTCGGGGAAATCAGCGAACAATTAGGTGTTTTATTATCGAGTAACTTTGTTAATCGCTTTGATTCTAAGGGTAAAGCTTATCGAGTTATTCCTATTATTAATGATGACGTACGTAGTAAAACGGAAGCGATTTTATCATTAGATATTAAATTACCTACTGGTGAATTGTTGCCTGTTTCATCAGTAGCCGATTTAAAATGGAAAACTGTGCCGAGAGAGTTAGGTACTTTTGCACAGCAATCATCTTTTAGAATTTACGGTGGTGTCGCGCCAGGATCAAATAAAGAAGCGGCGTTATCCGCTATTGAAAACGCCGCAAAAGAAATATTACCATTAGGTTATTCTATTGATTATGCGGGGGAATCGAGACAATTACGTCAAGAGGGTAATACTTTAGTCATGGTATTGGGCATTTCATTAATAATTGTATTCCTAGTACTGGCGATTCAGTTTAATAGCTTTAGAGACCCCTTAGTGGTGTTACTTGGCTGTGTACCGTTAGCCTTATCTGGTGCGCTGCTTATTCCTTATATTGAATTAACTACTATTAATATTTATTCCCAAATAGGCTTGATTACTTTAATAGGCTTAATTGCTAAAAATGGGATTTTAATTGTTGAATTTGCTAATCACGCACAAGAGCTTGGCGCGAATAAACTCGCCGCGGTAACTGAAGCAGCAACCACACGTTTACGGCCTATTTTAATGACCTCGGCAGCTACTATTTTGGGCCATTTCCCGTTAGTGTTAGTGACAGGTGCAGGTGCAGAAGCGCGAAATAGTATTGGTATTATTTTAGTAGCAGGTATGTTTATTGGTACTATCTTTACCTTATTTATTTTGCCTAGCTTTTATTTAGTCTTAGCAGAAAAGAGACAAAAAATTGGCCTTGAATAAATATAAGTCTCTAACTCTGCCTTGCAAAAAGTAGTTAACTGGACATTCTTCGTTAATAAAAAAAGCCATCCATTTATGGGTGGCTTTTTTATAGAATAAACTATGACTTACTGCTTAAATTAACTACTTTTTATCAACAAAGTCTATTTTAATTGCTCCATCCTAACAGCTAATACTTGTTCAACATACTGTTTCGCTTCATCGCTATAGAGCAATATTCCTGCCGCCTCTCTTAACTCGACTTCGGTTTTATCATTGTGCTCAAACATCATAATTAGTTCACTAATGATATTACCTTCATAAACATAACAAGCCATAGGTCGTTTGCTAAAAACAGCAGGTAACATCGAAACATGAGTTAACTTAACCTGTAACGCGAGTGCATCTAAAATGGACTGAGGGAACTGCCAATGTTTAGCAATATGATAAGTTAATTTTTTTGATTTTTTCTGTATTAATTCTTTAAAGGCATAAGAGTTCGGTTGATGATCAGGGTGGATAAAAGAAAATGCTTCCATCAATAATTGGTAAATAATCATGTCACCCAAATTACAAATAAGACCAATAAGATAGCCTTGAGCGGCCTCGTCTTTATAAGAGGATTTATTTATTAATGCTTTAGAAATAACACCAGTAGTTAAGCTATGGTGCCAAATTTTATTACCATACTGTTTAAAGTATATTTGAGATTGAGGGGTTAATTTACTGACAAAACCATTGATCACCCCTTCTATAAGCCCATTACTGCCCAATAACATAAAAGCAGATTTAAGGTCAGAGATTTCTTTACCTGTACGGTTATAAAAAGCTGAATTAGATAACTCAATCACTTTCGCGGCAATAGCGGGTTCTTGCTGAATCAAATAAAGTAATTCTTGGGTATCAAAGTTATCGTCAGTCAGCTGGTCAATGACCTGGCTGAGCGAAGCAGGTAATACCGGCATTACTTCAATTATTGTATTAGGTGTACGTAACACCGCTTCAATTTTGTCAGCAACATAATATGATAATTCATCGTGTTGTGCTGTCGCTGATGATTGGCCAAATAAAAAATCATAGAAATCTTGACGATGTGTTTCTTCAATACTTACCAAACGCAACGGCTTGGCAGGACCGGCACTTTTAGACTCTTCAAAAGTTTGTTGCTGTATTTCCTCTACTGGCTCTTTATCTTTTTCGAAGTATAAGTAATTGGCTTGTTTCTTGCCTTTAATGCTGGGAAAAAGGTGCTTCAATATAGTTTTAAACATATAAAATATTTTTCCTAGAGGTTCTTTGTTTTCATCATTTACGTTAAATTCGCTATTTTAAGGTCAATCTATAAAAATACTATAATTATGATATTAGGAATTATTAATTATAGTAGTGCAGCCATGAGGATTTTCTTTTACTGTATACCCATTACCATTTAATGTTCTCATTAAATATTCACTGAACGGCTTTATGATTATGAAACTACACCATATAGACGGACATATCCAAACAATCTTGCTAGCAGAGTATCCTGATAAACTGCTATTGCTTGATGGGTGCTGTCGCTCAGACGTTGCTATGCTAAAGCTTTTTATTACCCAAAACCTTCAACGCCCGTTCAGTGATTTAGCCTTAATTGTGGTAACACATATACCCGCTCCACTTGAAGATGCTCGTTTCAGGAAACCTGAGCGAGTCATAATCAAGGCACATTTTTTGTTAATGGTTATTCCCTTAAAAACAAATGTAACGACGAATATGTTTTACTCAGTTTTCCCCGAAGGGCTTGTTTATAAACGCTTTATGCTGCGTTATTGATTTCGACAATAGAATAACTATTCTCTTCAATCAATGTCTTGCCTAAAGGCGTTTATAATTCCAGCTGAATCCTGCATCTTCAAGTGGAACGGGTATATGCACCCAGATCATGCTGGCGCGGCTAATAAGTTACGAAAAATAACAGGATGTAAAATTGCTACCGCCAATGTCAGTGGACAGTGGTACTCAGGTTTAGAAGGTCGACTCATGCATCTAACTGACATATTTTTGGCTAAGTGGGTAGCAAAACGTATGAAAAAACCTCGTCTTAACTTTTGGTACTCTAGTCAGTTAAACGCAGATTATAAGCTTGATGATGGTGAAAAATTACCCGGGTTTACCGAGTGGGTTGCTTTAGCGACTCAAGGTCATACTGATAGAGATTTATCTTTACATCACTTACCCAGCAATAAAGTATACGTTGCCGATTTAATAGTAAAAGTAAAAAATAAATACATTCCACCTTTCCCTATTTTTTATCCTAATCGTTATCGTGCTTCACTCCATAAAATTATCACATTAAAACCACAAAGCATTATTTTGGCGCATGGCGGAGAAGTGTGTTTAACAGAGCATGATTACCAGCACTTATTACAACTAGCGCCAACCATACCTAAAACACATTGGCGTGCGGTTAAAGACAGACTAAAAAGTCTAAGATCGTTAATCTCGAATAAACACTAGTATTTTTAAGTCATAATGAATAAAAAGTCCAGAGTATATTATTACTCTAGACTGGCCTTTTAACCGTTAACTGACGTATTAAGTACTAAAACTTTAATAATGAATTTTCTAGTGCTAATTAATAAAAAACCTCAATAAAGATATTTAATTTAGTCCATTATTTCTTAACTACTTCAACAAGTGGTGATGGACTGTTTTCCTATGCTGTTGAATGACTTTTTTCAACCAGTATGTAAAACCATCATAACTTAAAGTAACTGTTCAGCTAAATAATCGACAAGTAGTCTTATTTTCGGCGATAAATGGCGATTGTGAGGATAAACCGCCCATATGCCTTCATCAGGCGCACGATAATTATCTAATAACGACACCAGTTCACCACTTTGTATCTGTTTTTCAATATAATAATCAGGTAACTGCACTATACCTAATCCCTTCAATGCTGCATCAGTCAAACTATATCCATTGTTATAACGTAATCTACCCGTTACGCGGATACGCTTTTCTCGGCCTGATTCCCTAAAGTGCCAGTAGTCATTCGTTCCCAATAAACAACTGTGCTTATTAAGCTCCGATATAGAATGGGGTATACCGTGCTTAGCTAAATAATCTGGCGATGCACAAATATAGCTTGTTCTCTTACCTAACTTTTTTGCCATCATGGTCGAGTCACTTAACTTACCGAGACGAATGGCTAAATCATAGCCATCTTCAACAATATCTACTTGTCGATTACTTAAATAAGCAGACACTTCAACATCGTTATATTGCTTAATAAAATTATTCACTAATGGTAATATTTGTTTCTCACCAAAGGCTACAGGGGCTGTTAGCTTAATTTTACCTTGAGGCTTAGTTTGTAAATTTGTAATAGCACGCTCTGCAGCATCTAAGCCATCGAGTACACTGCGACAGTGCTGATAAAAAATTCGTCCTTCTTCTGTTAACGACACTTTACGTGTTGTTCGATAAAACAATTTGATATTAAGCCGTTTTTCTAACGCACTTACCTGACGACTAACTTGCGCTGTCGATATCGCCATTTTTTTTGAAGCCAGGGTAAAGCTATCGTTTTCCGCAACGTAAACAAATTCGCTGATTCCATCCCACTGCATAACTGTTACCTATATGTATAAGTTATTTACTAAACCAGAATATTATCATTTATTTAGCAACAAATATAATAGCATTCATCAAGAAATAGTACTGCGAGTAAGTCAAGTATCTAGGGCTCACTCAGTATTAGCCGGCATAATATTATAGGAAGAAAGTATGGTTGCTCCTTCCTTTTTTAGCTGTCGCTACAAAAGCGATGTCTCATGTAGTATTAAAAGAAACTCATGGTTTTATTAAACCACTGGCAAGTACTTTAGTCTTATTCAGACATTCAGTAGCATTTATGTTTTAGCACAAACGATGCAAGATATACTTATGGGTATCGTCTATGGGCTATGTGCAGGATTAGCTATTATAACAGTGGTTATATCTGTTCCATTTGAAGCTATTCGTTTCAGTAAACTTGAGTAAATCATAATAAATATAATAATGGGTATTTTTGCCAAACTTGTCTAAAGCCCTTTATAATTGTACTTGAATACTGAATCTTCGACTTGAACGAGTATATATTATCTGTAGTAACTTACCGTCAGTACTTTGATTTAACAACATGCCTTGGCATGGGTTTAATCACTACCCGAGTAGCAACTATTAACCTTTCTCAAGAATACAGCCATTAACAGTTTACGGTATCACTGTTTCGAGCCCAGTCTAGACCGACGAATCCCTTTATCATAATTAAGTTTTTATTATTACCAAACAGTAAAAGTGAATTACCTATTAGATGTATTATCATGTTTAAATTAATAGCGTAGACTAATGTCATTTAGCATAGTGGTCTACGCTACCAATATATAAAATATCTATCAATTGAAAGTGAGAATAACTATGTCAGATAAATTTATTAAATCAAAAGCCGCCATTGCTTGGGGTCCTAATCAGCCATTATCAATCGAAGAAGTCGATGTAATGTTACCTCGCAAAGGTGAAGTATTAGTTAAAGTTATCGCCTCAGGCGTATGTCATACCGATGCATTTACATTATCTGGCGATGATCCAGAAGGTATTTTTCCAGTGATCTTAGGTCATGAAGGTGGCGGTATTGTCGAGCAAATTGGTGAAGGCGTTACCAGTGTAAAAGTTGGCGATCATATTATTCCTTTATACACACCTGAATGTCGCGAATGTAAATTCTGTTTATCAGGTAAAACGAACCTGTGTCAAAAAATTCGTGAAACTCAAGGTAAAGGTTTAATGCCAGACGGCACTACTCGTTTCTATAAAGACGGACAGCCAATTTTCCATTATATGGGTTGTTCAACCTTTTCTGAGTACACGGTATTACCAGAAATTTCTTTAGCAAAAGTTAATAAAGATGCACCATTAGAAGAAGTATGTCTTCTGGGTTGTGGTGTTACCACAGGTATGGGCGCAGTAATGAATACAGCTAACGTTGAAGAAGGTGCAACGGTAGCTATCTTTGGCCTGGGCGGTATTGGTTTGTCTGCTGTTATTGGGGCAACCATGGCCAAAGCAAGCCGTATTATTGCTATTGATATCAATGAAAGTAAATTTGAATTAGCGAAAAAATTAGGCGCTACTGATTTTATTAACCCGAAAGACTACGATAAGCCCATTCAAGATGTGATTGTTGAATTAACTGATGGCGGCGTTGATTACTCTTTTGAGTGTATCGGAAACGTTAACCTAATGCGCTCTGCTTTAGAGTGTTGTCATAAAGGTTGGGGCGAATCCATTATTATTGGTGTTGCTGGTGCCGGACAAGAAATATCAACCCGTCCGTTCCAACTGGTAACTGGTCGTGTATGGAGAGGCTCTGCGTTTGGTGGTGTTAAAGGCCGTACTGAATTACCTGATTATGTTGACCGTTATTTAGCGGGTGAATTTAAATTAAGTGACTTCATTACCCATACCATGGGTCTTGAAGATATTAATGAAGCATTTGAACTGATGCATAAAGGCGAAAGTATCCGCTCTGTTATTCACTTCGATAAATAGCATCCACTTCAATCAATAACAGCTATTTCGTTACCTCTTTCATACCATAAATGAACAGGGGTAACATCTTGAGGTTTTACCATGACAACCGATCATTTAATTGAAAACATAAGTATGAACAAAAGTTTTGGCGGCTGGCACAAACAATATAGTCACCAATCTAAAACATTAAATTGTGCTATGCGATTTGCTATTTACCTGCCTCCACAAGTATCAAATGGAGACAAAGTCCCGGTGTTGTATTGGCTTTCTGGCCTTACCTGCAGCGATGAAAACTTTATGCAAAAAGCAGGTGCACTAAGCATAGCTGCTGAGTTAGGTATTGCCATTGTTACACCTGATACTAGCCCTCGAGGTGAAGAGGTCGCTAATGATGACGGCTATGATTTAGGCCAAGGCGCTGGGTTTTATGTCAATGCTACGCAAGCACCTTGGAATCGTCATTTTCACATGTACGATTACGTGGTTAATGAGTTGCCGCAGATAATTGAAGCGACGTTCCCAGTATCAGATAAACGCGCCATTAGCGGACATTCAATGGGTGGTCATGGCGCATTGACTATTGCTATGTTAAATCCTGAGCGTTATAGCTCAATGTCGGCGTTTAGCCCAATTTGCAACCCAGTGAATGTACCTTGGGGCAAAAAAGCCTTTACTGCCTACCTGGGTAAAGACAAAGCAAGGTGGCTTAAGCATGATGCCAGTGAGTTAATGCGACAAGCAACAATATTTGTTCCGGCCAAAGTTGACCAAGGCGGAGCTGATGATTTTTTGAAAGAACAGTTAACGCCAGAAACATTAGAAGCGGTAGCAAAAGTTAATGGTTACCCATTAGCGTTGGTCATTCACGAAGGTTATGATCACAGTTATTATTTTATCTCATCATTTATTGAAGAACACTTGCGTTTTCATGCAACCCACCTAAGCCAATAATGACTGTCACAACCATTGAGTGATTCGATGGTTTTTTAGGCTTAAGATAAATCTTTACTAATTAACTAACCAACGCCATCTTGGTATATACCCAATCCTGACGAATCTCCTCGAAATATAATCATAAAAATATATGATTAGGGGATCGACCTTCATGGCAGATTGTGATCAAATTACTTCGCCAAAAACAACATTTCACAATTACCATGAAGCTCACTGATATAATACATAAAAATATTTGCAATACCTACCCTGCAATTCATTCTGTTCGGCTAAATACTTTATTCACCTTTGTATCTTCTGGCATACGAGATCAGCGTGTATCAACCACATACTTAGGAAGAGGACTAAAAAATCTTTCTAATACAACAAAGAAGCATGACATTAAAAGATCTGATCGCCTTGTAGGTAATATCGATTTTCATTGTGAGCGAAACCATTTTTATCAATACATGACGGATCAATTGGTTGCTCAGTAAGAGCACCCTATAATCATTGTTGATTGGTCACCCATCAATGGCTCAGAAATATTTCAACTACATCGAGCGAGTATAGCTATCAAAGGGCGTAGCCTTGTTATTTATGAAAAGGTATTTACTGAAAAGGAGTTAAATACCCAAACAGCACATCAGTATTTTTTAACTAAGCTAGAAGGTTTATTACCAAAAATGTGTAAGGCCATTATTCTATCTGATGCAATTTATCGTTCGCCTTGGTTTAAAGCCGCAGAAGAGAAAGGTTGGTATTGGGTGGGTAGAGTAAGGGGTCAAGTCTCACTGTCTAAAGATAAACAGCATTGGGAAACAAGTTACCAGTGGTTTGACAATGCTTACGGAGGTAAAGCCGAATATATTGGTGATGTCTATTATGGTAAAAAAGCTCAATTCAAATGCCAAGCGGTTATATTTAAACGCAGCCGTAAAGGTAGGATGGTTAAGAAAAAGCGAGAGGGGATCTCACAAAGAACAAACGATAAAATTCATCAAAAAGATGCTAGAGAGCTTTGGTTACTTGTCTTTAAACTTCCCCAAAGATTTATGACTAAAGCTAGCCTTGTTATTAATCTCTATAGTCAACGTATGCAAATAGAAGAAAACTTTAGGGATAGCAAAAATAATAAATTAGGCATTGGACTTGAATGTGCGAGATTAAGAAGTACAAAGCGGTTTGATAATTTATTACTTATAGCCGCCTTAATTTTATTTGTATTGTGGGGTCTAGTTGGCATTGACCGCAACCCAAGTAAAATAAATATTCGAAAAAACCTCAAATATGACGTTGTTAATAGCCCCCAAAGGCAAGTGCATAGGGTATCTAGGCTAATGATTTCAAAGTGACTGATTATGACTAACGATAAACTTCACGCTGATAGATGATTCGGTCATTACCGCGAAACAAACCAAATGTGGCGGTAGCTGAAGGATTATCATAAGCACCGTCATTATCCCAATCATATTTCAACCAATCATAGGTATCATATGACACATCTATCTCGCCTTGATTGCTCGCACCTGGAGCTTCCAATTCAATTACCCGCGTTTTACCATTGAAGAAAAACCCAGTACCTCCCAGTATCTCGGTAAACGAAGGATCTAAACTAATATTGGTTAGTGAGATTTTACTTGCATCATAACTGACACAATTATTATCGGCACTGACAACAAAGCCCGTGCCATCAAAATGCTCAAGTTGCATCGGTTGAGGTAAATTTGACGTTTCAGGTGCAAAACTATTTTCCAACCGTAACCGACCAAATCGAATTTCAACACCCGTTAGTAATGCATCAACAGTCGTTGGTGATCCAACAATAGGAACAGCTGGTATTAGATCTACATCGTCTGCATCTTTGATAGTCGCCGTAGAAATATTAATAGCCGAGGTAAAAGGCTCTACTAGTGCATTGGCAGAACGTTTATAGAAAAAGTTATCACTCTCTGACAATTGGTAATGTAATACCCCGTTAGGTAATGCAATAACGCTAGGCAATACCGTTAAATCATTTTGGCTCAAGATTCCAGTATAAATCTTAGCCGTTAACGATAGCTTATTCGTGTCGACGCCTTCTTTATTTTTATCTAAAGTAGGTGCAATGACGACAACATCGGTATTACTAAGTTTCATGAAATCGTTAACGCTACCTTGACTGTCCTCATAATAGTTTTGGGTAATACCATGTTGTTTATTGTGAGCGGTAATGGCTAATATTGGATTGTTTAAGTATGAAATTGCGCCAATAGTACTTGTCATTTCGTCCTTTTGACCGCTGTAGGCTGTAAGCGATACTCTTGTATCACATGTAGCATAAAGCCCACCGTTTCGTACTACTGTTTGCTTAAAGTGGTCAGGGGTAAAGCGGCCAATATTAATCGCTGTAGCTGGAATTACAATATTAGCATTACCATAATTGCTGTCTTGAACTTCTAGCTTAAGTAAACCTACTTCTGAGTAATGAGCCGTATTATAACCTGACACGCCAGAAGAAAAATTGGTAAGCGTAACATCTTGGAATATAGGGCTGGTACTAGTAGCCAACGGGCTGGTGCTAGTAGCGTTATATGTTAGGTAACCGTCAACATTTTTATCAGCCAATGTCGGACCGGTACGTTCTAGCTTAAACTGTATTTGTCCTGGAGAATAGTTCGGTGTGATATGGTCAAGGCTATTTAATGCGGTGACAGTTAAATTAAACTCTGCCCCTGCTTTATGAGTAGGCGTTTCGGTCGCTGAGGCAGCATTTAAGTGTGTTGTCCCAGACTTTGTACTTACAACAAGTACAGCCGGACTCACCCAAAATAGATTACTACTACCTGTTAATGTTACACCGTCTACATCATAGTTGGCATGTAAACGAATTTCTCCAGCATCGTGATATATCGGTGCAGGTATTGTCGCAATACTACTGTTGGTAGCAAAATTTAATGTGGTACTGATGACAGTTGAAGTTGAGTGTTTAGCAACAGGACTTCCATTAACGGTAAAATTAAGCCCGCTAGTACCGCCTGGGTCAACATTTTCTTGAGATAAATCAATTTCTTTATCATTACTAAATAACCCTTTACAGACACCATCAATATCTTTTACTGCCTGTAATTCTAAAGTATCGCCAAAGGTGGTGCCTGATGTTTGATTGGGTATAGTTGTGCTATTACCATATAAAAACCTAAAACCCGCATTAGTAAACGCCATATCACAACTGGCACTACCACTATTATTACAGACAGTTGCATTTGATGCTGCTATCGTGGCATTGGCTACCGAAAAAGTCAGGGTTTCCACAACAGTATGATTAAAACTAACAGTGGAACTAACCGGGCTACTAACGGTGGTAGTCCCTGTAAAGGTTGGCGAGCTAATGATCCTTCCGTCAGCAAGAACATCAAGCGTAACTGGCTCAGTGCTGACACTCGAACAACTCTCATCAGTACAAGCTTTAATTATTAGGGTTTCAGCTTCACAAGTTAACCCTTGACCATCGTGACTAATTTCATAGTGGTGAATAGTTGGACAGATTCGTGGTGTGCCGTCATAGTTTTTACCTGCAGCTTGATTACTATAGATAGAGAGTATTTGTGCAGCTGATAGTTCACCACTAAAAATCATGGGTTCATCCACTAATCCTTCCCATGCTTGACTAGCTTGAAATCCTCCCCCCACAGAATCTTGCTCTTGACCAATAATCAAACCATTAGAGGCTATTGATATACTACCCGTATAGGTTGAGGTCTGACACCCCTGACTTACACCATCCATAAACAAGCAGTGTTTCCCTTCATCACGTGTCCATACATAATGATGCCACTCTCGATCATTAATAGCCTCGGGGAAATTATATCGAGCAAATGGCTCATTTCTAAAATAAAATTGTAGAGTGCTGGTGTTGGGGAAAAACATCAACACACTATTATGATATGAAGCGGATTCGGCGGCAGAAAAAATAGTTTGCGCCCCTGTACGTGAAGAGTCCGACTTACCCCAAATAGAAATAGAAAAATCATCAAGACCATTAAGCGCTAAAGCGTCTAAAGAGACATAATTACTTGTACCAGCTTGACTAAAATCTGCTGCATTACAGACCACACCATCAATAGAGTTGGTCATAGATTTACTGGCTTTACCGTGATGGCCATTAGCACTTGAATCGAATACATCCTTTGCGTCACCGCTCCAACTATTCTCATCGAAATGGTGGTCTGAAACAAGCGGCACTAGTTGTATCGGGTATCCAGATGGAACTGGTACGATCAGCGAGGTGTCGTTCATAACACTGGTCGTTAAAGTGACTATTCCTGCACCGGTCGCTTCTACAATGCCAACTACTCTTGAGTTGGTCAACGTTATAGCGCCGGCACTAGTGACTACTTTACCACCGACATGGACACCCGTTAGTGTCACAGCACCATTCCCCATTGGGCTGACGTCACCTCCAATCTTGCTTCCTCCGCTAATCGTAATAGCACCATTAATGGTACTGACATTTTCACCTACTTGCACATTGGTTGCTATTACAACGACACCGGCTCCCGTGCTGAAAACGCTATTACGAGTCGAACTTCCATCACCAATAGTGATGGCGCCTGCGACGGTACTAATGTCTCCGCCAACTTTTATGTTAGTCAGTAGTGTAATAGCACCAGCTTGGGTGGTAATACCACCGCCAATAGTACTCAAACTAGCTACATTGACTGGACCAGCATCAGTGTGAATAAAACCACCCACACTACTATTCTGCCCTAGGGTAACTACGCCAGTACTGGTGCTTGCGGTAATATTGCCGCCAATAGTGCTGTCAACCCCCATATTAATAGCAGCAGTGCCAATCACGTTTGCGTTTAAAGTGCTATTAGCACCAAGTGTGAGTACACCATTAGTGACAATATTTAAGTCAGTGGTAGCTCCGACAGTATTAATTAGATTTCCCGCTGCTGTTGTGAATGCACCAGTGAAAGTAATAGTGACTGGAGTGGATGTACCAACGGTGATAGTGTCTCCAACGGCGAGAGTGACTACTCCGCAAGTATAGGCCGTCGTGCTTGATAACTTTGGGCTACATCCGATAGGCAATAGTCCATCTGGGGAGAATTTGTAGACACTTGCCGCCTGCGCGGGAAGCCCAATAAAAGATACCAACAGTAGCGTAACTAAAAGCAACCACTCCCAACGGTTGACCGTGACGTTTGATACAAGACCATCGTAGAAAATAATTTGGCCTTGTTTCATTTTTTAATACCTACTGCTAAAGATGACATTTATGATTTCGAGTAGTATATATTAAATATAGCCGTCCTAGAGGATATAGCTTCCACTATGTTTCAATATTAGACACCAAAAGTAGGACGAAATAGTAGACACCCACCCTTATTTATTAACCTATTACCCTTTAATCATCTAATTATTTTTCTAATTTTAAATTTTAAATATTAAATATTAAATATTTAGTCATGAAACATTAAAAAAAATATTATCTTATAATTCAGTCAAACCAATCCTCTAAACCCATATTCTAGTTTTTCTATTTAGCTTTCTATATTGATATTTAAGCTAATA
>JBKEHN010000007.1:0-45287 GCA_046710905.1 Colwellia sp. | reverse complement strand
AAAAATTACTGGGCAACACTCAGTGATCCGTTTCCAGCGTGGAGCGAAAGCGTATGAGTGCATTAGCAGTGATTAATGAAAGTCAATCAACAAGTCTACACTTAGCTGAATTACCGACAAAACGTGCTAATGAAAGTGACACGCCTGAGGCACTTACCGATATTTATCGAGATGATACCAATATAGCGATTTGGCAACGTAAATTGTCAGACCAACTATTATTAGCGGTGGACGATATTTTAAAGACGGGTACAAGGTTAAAAATTGCAGAGGCAGTTACCGTAGAAAGTGTCAACGCTACGCTTTGTAATGCATTAGGTGATACGAGTGCTGTGAGGAAGTTGAGCGAAGATATAACACTATTGGTTGATATGTTTTGCTGTTTGTTTGAACTTAAAGAGGTGGGATTACGATTAACAGCACTCGATCGAGCTATGTGCCCTAGATTTCACTTTGATCGAATTCCGTGTCGATTGGTAACAACATATCATGGTGTTGCCACAGAATGGCTTCCTCATCAGTTGGTTGACCGTAGTAAATTAGGTGCGGGTAACCAAGGTAAATCAGATGAAAAATCAGGTCTTTTTGACAGTACTGATGATATTCGTCAACTGAAACAGGGTGATGTGGGCTTACTTAAAGGTGAGTTTTGGCATAATAATGAAGGTGCTGGTTTAGTACATCGTTCACCTGCACAGCCAGAAGATTTAATCAATGGACGCCGTTTAATATTAACGCTTGATTTTATTAACGATTAAATAGTTTTGGTAAACGGAAGTTAAATAATGGCAGTAAACAAAATAATATCATTTTTACTAAATATAATACTATTAAATTTTTTTTTAGTAGGCCGATTTATTCATGCAAAAAATAAGCAAAGACAAGGTACTAGCTTAGATGTCTGTAGTCTATCTGAAATGATGGTTGAAGGAGGAGTACTGGATATTCAATTGATTTATCCAACGGTTAATCTCTTTGATTTAGAGCCTAAAGTAAAGGATAAACAAAAGGTTAGTATAGTTAATGACGCTAAAGTACTGCTGAGTAATGCCAGCTATAACATCATTCATTTGAGGTAAGCTTTATGGCTAACTTCTGCGAAAAAATTAATCATGTCGAAGTAGATAATCAAGAACGAAGTATGCATCCAACGAATAATCGACAGCTGATCCTATCAGGTCTAAAAAAGTCAGGAAAAGCACTCTCTGCCTATGAGCTTATTGATTTCTGTAAGGCTGAATTTAATTATGTTTTACACCCTATGACAGTGTACCGAGCATTAGATTTTTTTCAGGGTAAACAACTAGTACACAAACTGAATTCAATCAATAAGTATCTTGCCTGTGATTATAATACTAACGCCGATAAACATGACATCATACAATTTTTAATTTGTAAAATTTGCGATAAAATTGATGAAGTTAATATCCAGAAAGCGACTCTGGATGATCTTCATCATAATGTGTTACATGCTGGTTTTCACTTTGCCATATCACAGCTCGAAATGACATGCATTTGTAAATCATGTCATGAAAAATCTTCATCACTCATGAGAGAATCATAAAATGACAACAAGAAAATACCTTACCGATAAGCTAGCAATCGGCTTATCAATAACCTGCGCAACTCATTGTCTAGTAATGCCTATAATATTGCTTTTGCTACCAAGCGTTGCAGCACTACAACTTAATAATGAAGCGTTTCATTTGTGGATGATTGTCGCGGTAGTACCTACTAGTATATATGCGCTATTTATGGGATGTCGTCGGCATGAACATTATCGATTACTTGTTATTGGCTCGTTAGGCTTAGTTTTTCTTGTACTCGCTATTGTTTTAGGTGAGAAAACCCTTGGTGAATTTGGGGAAAAAATACTAACCTTAATTGGCGCGGTGGTCATTTCATTTGGCCATTATCAGAACTTTCGCTTATGCGAACAGCACACTGATTGCCATAGCTGCGAAAATAAAGATTTAAAAGTAATAAAAATAAACTAATAGAGCCAATTACTTATGCCAATATTGCTTGAATTAACTACATAATTATTAAACACAGTAGAGATGTTACTCACAACTATTATCAACTAGAGAAATGAATATGATTTCAAGACGTCGATTCAACCAAAGTATAGTAACACTTGCATTCACAGGGCTATCACGCCATTTACTTGCTTCACCTTCGGCGCTCACCAATGATTTATCTGCCCTTACTTATGGAAAATTACTCAAAGATCCTAATGGGTTAATCGATTTACCTATGGGGTTTTCATATAAAGTTATTTCCTCATTAAACGAAAAAATGACAGATGGTCTGCTAGTGCCTGATCGTGCTGATGGAATGGGTTGCTTTTATCTCGACGACGACCGAGTAACATTGATCCGAAATCATGAATTATCTCCTAAACATCAAACGAACACATCAGCCAATGAGAAAATGCTTGAGCTAGCTTACGATAGCTTTCAAAACAGCTATCCACTACCTGGCGGCACGAGCAACATTATCTACAATCATAAATTACAACAAGTTGAACATCAGTTTATGTCGCTTATTGGCACCATTCGTAATTGTTCAGGCGGTATCACTCCATGGGGGACTTGGTTAACATGCGAAGAGTCAACAGTAAAACAGGATAAACAACTGAGCAAAGATCATGGGTATGTATTTGAAATACCAGCTAATGCGACTGCGATGGTAAAAGCAATACCTATTATTACCATGGGTAGATTTAATCATGAAGCCGCTTGTGTCGACCCACGTACAGGTATTGTATACATGACTGAAGATAGAGACGATAGTTTATTATATCGTTTTATTCCGAAGGTAAAAGGTAGACTGCATCAAGGTGGTCATTTACAAGCATTAACTATTAGCCAACGACCTAAATTTGATACTCGCAACTGGGATAAGACATCAATTTTATTAAATGTAGATATGGATGCTTATTGGATTGATCTTGATAATCCTCAGAGCCCAGATGATGACTTGCGACTTCGTGGTCATAAGGCAGGCGCCGCTTTGTTTGCTCGAGGAGAAGGGATGCACTGGGGTAATAACGAACTTTATTTCTGCTGCACGAGTGGTGGCGCTAAAAAACTAGGACAAATAATGCGTTATGTTCCGTCATTATCGGCAGGAAGCTCATTAGAGAATAATACGCCAGGTAAACTGAGCTTATTTGTTGAAAGTGAAAATAAGCAATCATTAAACTTTGGTGATAATATTACCCTAGCTCCAAATGGCCACCTTATCGTCTGCGAAGACCAATACGCTGATCAAGTTGATAATCATCTCAAGGGTGTCACTACAAATGGTCAAGTCTATGACTTTGCACGTATAAAATTACAAACAGAGCCAGCTGGTGCGTGTTTTTCGCCTGATGGTAACACAATGTTTGTAAACTTATATTCTCCTACCACTACGCTAGCTATTACTGGACCTTGGAATAAATTTAACCAATGAACGCCGACACTATAAGTATAAAATCTGTTCCTACTAATATTATCACCGGATTTTTAGGTGTAGGCAAAACATCAGCTATTTTACAGTTGCTTAAAAATAAACCAGTCAACGAACGCTGGGCAGTGTTGGTGAATGAATTCGGTGAAATAGGCGTAGACGGAAGTATATTAAAGGGACAACTCTCAGAGCAACAAGGTGTATTCATTCGTGAAGTACCTGGCGGTTGTATGTGCTGTGTTGCTGGTGTGCCAATGCAAGTTGCTCTGAATCAATTATTAATTCGTGCTAAACCTGATCGTTTATTCATTGAGCCAACAGGGCTTGGACATCCTAAAGAAGTATTGCAGATGCTTGCAGCGAAACATTACCAAACGGTATTGTCGTTACAAAAAACGCTGACATTGGTGGATGCACGAAACTTATCAAACGAACGTTATACTACTCATGACACCTTTAATCAGCAGATTGAAATGGCAGATATTGTTATTGGGACCAAGTTAGATTTATACCAAAGCGATGATAAAGCTAAATTGCATACCTATGTCAGAAAGCATGGCCGTCCTAATACCGAAGTAGTTTTTTCAAAACAAGGTAAAATAGAATTTTCTTTGTTGGAAGGTAAAACAGCTAGCCAAATTTCACCTGCTCATCATCATCATCATCACATAAACGATAAAAAACAATTAGCTGCTGATAAAGCTATTCCTGATTGTGGTTTTATAAAAGCCATTAACGAGGGGGAAGGCTATATGAGTATTGGTTGGATATTTCTACTGAATCAAATATTTGATTATCACAAATTATCTATATTCTTAAAGGATATCGGCGCAGAACGGGTAAAAGCTGTTTTCATCACTAATTATGGGACATTTAGCTATAACTACACAGCCGATGGCTTAACACAAAAAGAACTCAATGATTGCGTGGAAAGCCGTATAGAAATTATATCTGAATATTTAGAAGATAGGCTGGAAAGGCAATTAATGGCTTGTATGATATCGCTATAATTACTGTTCAGTTGTTGCAGTTGTTGCAGTTCTACTGTTAGTTAACTCAGTTGTTAAACAGTCAAATAAATGGAATATTCAGCTAAAAGAAGGTAATAATATTAATAAATACCTTTAGTATCGATTGGTCTAACTATGTTTGCCTGTCCAAAGAAGTTTGTTACCGATTGTTCAGGTTTAACTGGCCCCTATGCTTATGATGAAGTTTTAAGTCAAATACATAAACATGTACCTAAGTCTAAACAATACCCGTTAATTGATTTAGTACCGTCACAAGGTGTTAAAATTACCCTATAAACATTATGCTTATTTAAAATATCAGTAGACTGTAACCATCGCTGTAACTTGTGTATTATTCTACCAATACGTGGTGATTTAGACTATCGTCCAGTGGCCGATGCATTAGGTGAAGCGCAGCGTTTAGTTTACGTGGCTGAAACCGTATTATGTTTATATTTTTAGTTTTCTTTACTCATTAAGAATGACGTTAAAGTAGCTAATAGATTTTATATATTAGTCAATTTTTAATCATACCGATTCAACGTTCTGAGTATTCAATCATCAATCGATTCAATGCCGTTTTTCTACCTCTTATTAGCATAATCTATTTTTGATGTGGTACTTATCGTAATCTACATTAGGGTCTGTTGAACTTTCGCGATTAAACTTT
This sequence comes from Colwellia sp., assembly GCA_046710905.1. Lineage (GTDB taxonomy): Bacteria > Pseudomonadota > Gammaproteobacteria > Enterobacterales > Alteromonadaceae > Colwellia. The sequence continues at coordinate 40,151 of JBKEHN010000007.1, read as the reverse complement.
ATCCGAATCCTTCGGATAGCGCTTGTTAGCCATTTTACAGCGTTATCGTCTTTTTATGTGAACAACCACATTACCAAGGCTCTGCCTTGTATAAATACCTGCAAAAAAACCTCGAAAGATCAACAGCCCCTTAATATCCTATTAGAATATTTACCAAAACCTCTAATAATATTGATCAAAGCCTTAACTATGATCTTTTAACTTTTAGACTCCTCGTGACTATATTGAAAAAAGTATTAAGGAAATACTGGGCTGTTGCCAATCTTGAGATGTTTACGGGTAAAAAATAAAATAAAAACTAAACAGAGGCAATTTCATTAATTCAACCGTGACTATTTACCGTTTTCCGGTATACTGCCGCGCTTAAACAAAGTATTTATATTAGCGGAGTTATCTTATGCACGATCTGTATTACAAAGGGCGTATCCACACTAGAAAAAACCATGTAACAACAGGTTATAATACTAAGCGTTCCGCTAAGCTCGGCACAGAAAAACATCCAATAACGCTATCGGTTACCAGTGAAGAAAGAAAAAGTGAAATAGAAGCGTTACTTGTGGATAACGAACTCTTTGCAGATATTACCCTAGATAGCGTTATTGAAGAAAATATCATTGAACTTGACGCCATACTAAACAAGGTAACTACTACCACCTTTGATAAAACGCCAAACCGCAATGATCCTTGTTCATGCAACAGTGGTAAAAAATATAAAAAGTGTTGCGGCTAATAATATGCTCGTTATCCGATACTTCTTTAAAGTAATGTTACTCTATATTTTCTGAGTTGCATTGCTGAAGCTAATTAGTACCTTCTCGTACTTTCACTTCTCACTATCGCTAATTGAGATAACAGTTTTGTTACCTTGATAGATGTAGGCTACAGCCAATATTTTTAACTGCCTCTAAGATATTTTAAACATTGTCGCAATATCTTGTAACGTTATCGCATGTCTAGCTTGTTCTTTTGCTGTTGCTGTGATTTGCGTTGAGCCAGTTGTTGTTTCTATAGCTTTTTGTTCAATATTGATCACATTTTTAGCAACATCTAGCGTGACCATTGCTTGCTCTTCTACGGCGACAGCAACTTGCCCGGTCATCGCAAAAATATTACTGACGGAATCGGTAATGTTACCTAAGGTCTGTTCCACATTCTTTGAACTCTCTACGGCATCACTTGCCATCTTTTGACTGTTTTCTATCACACTAAATGCTGAGTTAGCATCGGATTGTAGGGCTGCAATAAAGCTTTCAATCTCACTTGTTGATTGTTGTGTTCTTTGCGCTAATGTTCTCACTTCATCAGCAACAACCGCAAATCCGCGTCCCTGTTCACCCGCTCTTGCCGCTTCAATGGCTGCATTTAAGGCAAGTAAATTTGTTTGCTCAGCTACTGATTTAATTACATCAACTACATTAGTAATATTGTTACTACTTTCATGTAGACTCGTTATCCTTTGTGCCAGGTTATTTATTTCTGCAGCAAGACTTTCAATAGAGTGGTAAGAGCCTTGTACAACTCCGGCTCCTTTTTGTGATTGCTCATCTGCTTTTTTCGCTGAATCAGCGGCTAGTTGAGTATTGCCTGCTACTTCTTTAACTGTGGCTGACAACTCCTCTATTGCGGTAGCAATAAGGGTAATTTCGTCTTGTTGCTCAAGTAAAGATTGTGAGTTATGTTCACAGGTTTGTGCGGTTTCTTCTGCTGATGTTGCAAGCGTTGTACTTGAAGTAGAAATTTCACCTATTACACCAGAGAATTTATCAAGTGTTAGGTTCAAAGTAGTAGCTATTTGACCTAACTCGCTCTTACCAATAAATTTTGCTCTGACTGTTAAGTCATTTTCATTACTCACTTTCGACATCACCGACGTTAAATCCGACACTTGGCTATGTAGTTCTTTAAGAATATAGAAACTTATGATGGTAACTAACAAAAGAATGGCCAGTGAGTATGTGGCTAGAAACAGTAATGTGCTAAATGCTTTTTCTTGAGTGTTTTTGGTCAGAGCCAACAAGGATTGATTTAATTTATTTTCTATATTTTTTAATACGCTAATTCTATTAGTTGACTTTTCAAACCAATAAGTAGCGTCGACATTAAAATTTCCTAAAATAGCATTGTCTATCGCTATTTTTCGTAGTTTTGTAACTTCTTTGATTGATGGATCATTTTGTTTTTGAATAAAGTAACGTTTATTCTCATCATTTGCGAAGGCATTGAAGCTATAAAAATAAGTGTTTTGTTCAGAAATAAATCTAATAAACTTTTGATACATGCCCTGATTAAATTTATCAGCCGCAAAGGTAGCCGTTAATATAGCTCTCTCAATACCCGCTCTTTCTTTACCTTGAAGGAAGTTATAATAGGCAACCGTTTGTTTTGTAACTTCAGCGTCAGTAGAAATATTCGTAACAATAGTTGCAACACTTAACAATAATTCATTAGTTTTTGTATAGAAGGTAAGCGCATCAGATAGAGGAATGGATAACGTATCAACATTACTTCTAATTTGGGTAAGCTTGGTTAAACGTTGGTTAATAGTGTTATTTAACTGTTGAATTTGCTTATTATCAAATTGATTATTACGCCAATAATTTGATTTTTTTTCTATTTTATCAATAGTCTTATTTCTTTGCCTTAGTAGCTCAGAGGAAAGTTTTTCTCCCTTTGAACTAAGGAAACCAGCGGTCATTCCTCGCTCTTTTTGTAATTCATGCACAAGTACACTATAAACCGACAAGAGTTTCGCGTATTTACTAAGCTTTACCATTTCATTATTGGTTGCGACAGAAGACACCATTCCGTTGATACCAAAACCCAAAAAGCTCAATAGAGGGAAAAGTAACAAAAGAAATATTTTTTTATTAAAAGAGATATCGATCAATCGCATCAGCTCTACCATGAATTGTTTAACTATTAATAGTCAGAAGTCTACTGATTAAAAATAGAAATACAATAACATTTGTAATAAACATCAAATTTGTTTTAACAAATTGATTTTAAATAAATTTAAGTGTAAATATACTGTAAATATTCAGCTTAAATAAGGTGAATAAAAAGTAAAAAAAAGGTTAATAAGTCAGTAGGGTATTAGTAAAAAAGTTGATACTGTTAGGGTGGCCATCATCGTTTTAAACTTGACGATATAAAATTTTTCGTCTCCAAGAGAAATATTCAGCTAACATACAAACACCAGTGACAACCCTAAAATTTGATTGTTGATGATGCTATTCACTTAGCTGAATATTTAAAATCCTCTTCAAAATTATATGCATGTTCACTATTGTTGGCGACGTTAATCAAAGTAAAATGGAAAGACTCCAACCTATTATTGCTGAAACTTTTTGAAGAAATGATAGATATTGCGGTATTATCAAAACTCCAGTCTTTGAATTAACTGAGTTAAATAACAAGTAAGTTTATTGAAGCTATTTTTTCCTAATTGTATTTCATCAAATACTGAGTCCTTGCATAGTGAACTAAAGTGGGTATAAGACAATTAAAAGTATTTTAAAAAATGGCTGATCACAATATTGTTGATCTTCTTCGTTAAGGTGTTTGTATGACGAAAAACTCCGACTCTGCCTATTTTTCTGGTTACATAACGGATAACTTTAATGCAGTAGCGGATGTTCACCCAATGGAGAAAGCTAAAATAGCGCAATTTACCATTAATGCTATTAAAGTCAGTTTTATATCAGAGCAAGAAAAACAACGACTCTTAACACTTACCCTCAACTATTTAGAACAGTACTAATATACCGCACTGTGATTGATGACGGCTATAGTGTTAATATTAATCCTTATCTTGATTTTGATAGCCAAGTATTTGAGTCATATTAAACTAGCTAGTTTCTAAATACTCTTTGGCAAATTATAGGTAGACTTTTGCTTGGATAAAAACGTCAAATCAACCAGGTTAAAGATGGTCAACTAGTGTCATTATTCCCATAATGGTAAGGATTTCTGACAAGGTTTTTGTGTCCTTGTAAGTTTAGTCATTTGCTACTAATGCTTCAAAATATCGGTAATCGCTATTATTCTGGTAGGAAGATATCATCTTTTTTTAAGCCTTTAGGCTAGCCTGTGCCATCCACTTTACCATGGTAACCGCAGTTGGTTACCTGAGAATGTTAGTAGTCAAGTTGAAAAAGATCAGCTATTAGCGCAAATTGATGATCGGTATTTAAAATTAGTGGGTCAACAAGCACAAGTAAAGCAACACCAAGTCGGTGTAGATTATCTGACTGGACAAACAGCACGTTTCTTAAAGCTATCTGAGAAAAATAATTTAGCAGTAAGTCAATTTTAATGTGTCAATAAAGGTTTAACTATTACCATTAATTAAGTTTTTTCTTTGACCATATCGGTTGAACAAACTTTGCTTGAGTTACCTGTGCGTACTTGGAGACAGACGGTCGATAAAGCGGTACGTACTTTTGATGTTAGGCTGGTCGTTAGTAGCATAGCAATGCTAGCGGGTACGGCCGTGACTATTCCTTTTCTTAAGTAAGCGCTCAGAGAAGCTATTTTAGTACTTCGCGATACACTGATGTTAAGAGAAAGTTAGCTTTATTAATAATAAAAAAGATGAGGTCATTGCTAAGATAAATTGATAACTAGAATAATTTATATAAAGTATTAACCAGTTTTGCTTACTAGAGATGTTTAACAACCCCTACATATTGTGTAACTCAAGCCGACTCGTGTAGCCACTTGTCGGCTTTTTTTGTATTCCTATTTTACAGCTCTAATTTCACTACCTATTCTTTACCGAGTAAAGTAAATATTTTTTTGGCTATATCGGTATTATCTAGTTTACCTTGAAAAATTTCACTGCTTTTACCAAAGGCGAAAACAGGTACATCAATAGCTGTGTGGCCGCTTGATGTCCATCCACTGTTAGTACGTTTATCTATAAGCTTCTTAATAGCAATATGAATTGTCATTTCAATAGTCGGTTTAAGCTGTTCTTGTTGTGCTTTTTCATTTAAGCCATAAAAATCTACAAGGTTTGTAGATGTTTGGTCTTTTGCCTGTTGTAATAAGTCAACTTCTTCTTGGCTCACGGTAAAACTAAGCTGCTTGCTTACTTCTTTAATCGTAATGTCAGTTACGGCTAAATGCTTCGCTATTTTTTGTGGCGAACGTTTCATGGTACGAAGCACTTCAGGATCCCATTTATAGGTGCCATTAGCTGCAATAGTAAAGCCACCAGTACTATGATCGGCGGTAAGTACTACCAGTGTATCTGGATTTTGTACGACATATTGCTCAAGGTATTCAACTGTTTTAGCAAGATCTTTCATTTCAGCCATGGCTGATGCAATATCATTACTGTGGCCGGCCCAGTCTATTTGACTGCCTTCGACCAGTAGAAAATATCCCTTATCATTCTCTAGTTGCTTGGTTGCTGCTTTTGTCATTGCTGATAAACGAAGTTGATTTTGATCATCTAGCGCCCAAGGTAAGCCAACATCGGCAAAAAGTCCTAAAATAGGTTTTTGTTGTGGCAGTTCACTTAATCCTTCGGCATTATCGAGATAATGAAAACCAGCTGATTGAAACTCAGTAACTAAGTTACGATCTTCACGAATAAAGTACTGCCAACCACCACCTAAGATAACATCAACTTTTATGCCTTCATCAATATAACTATCGGCAATGGCGTTATAGTTTTTTCTACTTTCATTATGGGCAAGATAAGACGCTGGCGTAGCATGATTAACTTGTGAAGTAACAACAATACCGGTTTTCTTACCTTGTTTTTTCGCCCATTCAAGTACTGTTTCAACGGGTTTTTTATCAACATCTAAACCGATGGCGCCATTATAACTTTTAAAACCTGTCGCAAGAGCAGTAGCTGCTGCTGCTGAATCGGTAACGTAACCAGATACTGCCGCAGGGTGGGTACTTGCCATACCAACAAGTAGACGGTCAAAGACTGTTTGTTCAATAATAGTTGTCTCTGGATTATCATTAAAATAACGATAAGCAGTAGTATAAGCGGGCCCCATACCATCACCAATTATCATGATGATATTTTTAGGACTGCTAGATGACTTTGAGTCGATAGCATTACCTAGTGAAATCACATTTGAGTTTTCAGTAGTTGTACAAGCACTCAATGCAAGAGTGACAAAAACGGTAGAAAGTAGTTTTTTCATAATATTGGTTCTTTGTGGTTAATTTTTATGGTTAATTAGTAAATATACGGAATACTAATGTTTGGTTGTTAACTCAAGCCATACTAAACGATGATCGGATGACGCTTTTCTATCTCTTATTAATCGAAAGTTATCGTCGGTTTCTAAGGGCCAAAATACAGCTGAATTATTCAGGGTTAATCCAGTAACAGAAGGTAATACATAATCCGCTCTCATGCGCCAAAATGCGGTGTGATGTTTAGCGTTATTGTTATCTGGTGTATGTATTTTTCCACCATAACTTTGTGGCATAGCATCTTGAATTTTTTTATTATTTAATAATGATGAAATTCCTGCTTTAACGGCATCACCATCGACAGTGGAAGCATTTAAATCACCTAAAATAATAAAGGCCTGCTTAGATTCGAGCCCCCCTTTATTACCATTGTCATCGTAAATGTAGCTCGCTTGATCAGGAGATATATAATCTTGCCAAAAACGTATCTCATCATGATTACGTTTACCATTTCTATCTTCGGGACCGTCAAATACCGGTGGCGTTGGATGGCTAGCTAAAAGATGGATCGTTTTACCGTTAACCTCTACGGGCACGTCCCAATGAGACTTTGATGAAAGTCTCATTTCTTGCCAAACTGTTTGGCTGTACCACGGTTTATTTGTTTCAGGGTCTTTTGGTATCAATGCATTTGGCATGTCATGCCATTTGAACAGTTGGAAGCTTCTAATTTTCTCAATATTGATGGGATATTTTGATAACAGTGCCATACCAAAGTGGCCAGGGAAGTAGCCAAATCCATAACCATCGCCAGGTAATATTCCTTCTTTACCGTTACCATCGATATCCAGACCAGAATTGATACCGGTATTAACGGGACCTTGGTAAAAGTAGGGGAAGTTAATAGCATTTTGACCATTTTGACTCTTATTTAAATAGCGGTTAATAAAGGTTTTTAGTGCTTGATGGCCATCGTTTTGATTATCAAATTCATTCAGTAAAATAATATCAGGGTTAACTGTTTGAATGATCTCGGCAATATTTTTTATCTGTTGATGATCATTTGCCAAAGCTTGGCTGAGGATTTTTCCTGTGACACTAGGCGATTTACTCTGTTTCTGCTCTATGTAGTTTAGCGCCTCCATACTGACATTAAAGGTCGCAACTTTTAATACTGTTTCTTGTGCAATCGTCATAGTAGGTAAAACCCAGGCTAGTAAGGCAATGATTGAATATTTCTTCATAATATCTTTATTATTTACATAAATTAGTTAAGTTAAGCCGCAGCCGCGTAAAATTATGTCAGATAAAAATGATATAACGTGCTCAACATCATTTTCTTCGAAATCAGCTTGATTCATGATGGTCAATATTTGTGTATCAAAATCAGCATAATGCTGAGTAGCAGACCATATAAGGAAGATAAGATGGACAGGGTCTACCTTAGCCATTTCACCATTGTCTATCCATTGTTGAAACAACTTAGCTTTTTCTCTTACCCATTGACGTTGGTATGTACGTGCATAATCTTGAAGATGCGGGGCGCCTTGGATAATTTCCATAGCATATATTTTCGATGCTTCAGGCTCTTTAAATGACATTCTTACTTTAGCGGCAATAAATTTTTCTATCGCTATCTTTGGACCTTCATTTGCTTCAATATCGCCGATACCTTGGTCCCACATTTCTAGTGTATTTTCAAGAACAGCATGATAGATATTCTCTTTATTTTTGAAATAATAAAGTACATTCGCTTTGGGCAATTCAGCTCTATCAGCAATAGACTGCACTGTTGCTCCTCTAAACCCTTGCAATACAAACTCTGTTCTGGCGGCTGTTAGAATTTTAACTCTACTCTTGGCTCGAATATTACCGGTTTTTTTTATTATATTAGCGCTAGTCATACTTTAGGCTCGGTGTTCGTGAATATTTCCATTATTATCTATACTCATGATTGTTATTTATGCGACTTTTACCAGTCGAACAGATAGAAGTCACACACTTTTTAGAATTGTTATGCACTGATTTTTTAGTGTAATTATAAAAAATTTAATATTTATTAATTATCGTAACTGTAAATGTAATTTATTAAACTAAAAAAATACATCATATCGTTGTTTGATTAAATTTATATGACAAAATGCTTAAAACACAGTATTTTAATAGGATAAAATTAATATATTTTATATTAATCTTATCCTACAAGACACTGTCTTAATAACGCTTAATGCCATCTTCATTAGGTGAGAAGAGTGTTTTCTGTTGTTTAACTGACCAAATGGAAAGTTTTTATAATCAAATGTAGTTAAAACTACCCATCTTCATAACAATATCTTATATAGAAAAATAATTTATTTTTTATATGAGTTAACAACTTAAAATAAATGAATAAGCAGCTGATATTATAGTGTTTTTTTTGTGTTTTATTGTTGCTATAGGTACTGGTCTAACATCTATTCTCTTGGCACTCTGATAAATATGTATAAATATGTAATGAAACTGTCATAAAATTCTGGTCTAATTTCAATCGAAATAAAAAACAGAGCAATTGGTTAACTTTTGAATTGATTGCTTATTCATAACAAAAAAAAATACTTTAACATAACTTAGGAATAACAGATGAAAAATCATCGTATCTCACGCATCACTGGCGCGTTAGTACTTGCGCTTGGACTATCTACCACGGCGATGGCTAATGTTACTACCTCTGCAATTAAAGGTCAGATTGCAGGGCCAAATGGTAATCCAGCTGTTGGAACAATTGTTACTATTACTCATGTTCCATCGGGTACGACTAAAACGGCTACGGTAAATGACGCAGGTATTTTCTTCGCAAAAGGGTTACGCGTAGGTGGCCCATATAATGTTGAAGTTGACTCTGATTCTTTTGAAGATAAAACTGTTTCAGATGTATTTTTAACGTTAGGCGAAACTTTACCGTTGAACGTAGCGCTTGGTGAACAACGAGGCGACGTAGAAACTATTATTGTTACAGGTCGTTCAATTAGTATGAACTCTGGCGGTACAGGTCCAGCTGCTCATTTTAACGCGGAGGATTTAAAAAGTGCTCCATCAATAAATCGTGATTTAAAAGATATAGTTCGTGTTGACCCTCGCATTTATATTGATGAAAGCCGCAGTGACGCTATTCAGTGTGGTGGCGGTAACCCAAGATTTAATAGCTTAACTGTTGATGGTGTTCGTATGAACGACAGCTTTGGTTTAAATGACAATGGTTACCCAACTACACGTATTCCATTTTCTTATGATTCAATTGACCAAGTATCGGTTGAATTAGCACCTTTTGATGTTAAATATGGTGGTTTCACCTCTTGTAACATTAATGCGGTAACAAAATCAGGCACCAATGAAGTGCACGGCAGTGTCTTTTTTGATTACAGTAATGATTCAATGAAAGGCGACAGTATTAAAGGTGAGCATCAAGAAAACGGCGATTACGATGATAAACGTTATGGTTTTAATATTGGCTTACCATTAATCAATGATACCTTATTTTTGTATACCTCTTATGAAAAATTAGATGGCGTACAGTTATTTGGATATTCTCCATTAGGCGATAAGGCTTCTCAAGCTGATATTAATCGCGTAAATGAAATATCAATTGATAAATATGGTTATACTGCAGGTGGTACTCCAGCAAGTATGCCGGTTGATGATGAAAAAATCCTCATTAAGTTAGATTGGAATATTAGTGAAGATCACCGTGCTAGCTTTGTATATAACTACAATGACGGTTTCAAGTTATCTCAGTCTGATGATTGGGCTTTGACGTTAGATAATCATTTCTATGAGTCAGGCGCAGAAATGAACTCGTTTGCTGCAGCAATTAACTCTGATTGGACCGATAACTTTTCTACTGAAGTAAGAATTGGTCATACCGAACTAGAGAATAGACAAACGTCCTTAGATGCTGATAGTGGCTTTGGTGAAGTACAAATTCGTCACAATGGCACAACAATATTTTTAGGTCCAGATGACTCTCGTCAATCGAATCAAATGAACTGGGAAACGACTACTTTCAAACTTTCTGGTAGTTATTACTTAGATGAACACACCATTACTGGTGGTTATGAGTACGAAACATTAACAGCATTTAACTTGTTTATGCAACATACCGTAGGTGAGTATCGCTTTGGATCTATTGATGATTATGAAGCTGGTTTAGCTGATCGTGTCTATTATAATAACTCTGCCGGTACCAATGTACCAAGTGATGCTAGTCAAGAGTTTACTTATGGTTTACATACTTTCTATATTCAAGATGAATACACGTTATCTGATATTGATATGACGATAACAGCAGGTTTACGTTATGACCGTTATACCAGTAGTGATAACCCGCGATATAATGCACAATTTGAAGAGCGTTATGGCGTTAGAAATGACAAAAATATGGATGGTATTGATTTAATACAACCCCGTGTTGGCTTTAACTGGGCAGTTGAAGATAACCTAGAAGTACGTGGTGGCTTTGGTCTTTATTCAGGTGGTAACCCTAACGTTTGGTTGTCTAACTCCTATTCAAACGATGGTCTAGTTAATATCAGTGAACGTGCTTATAAACATGATAGCATTCCAACGGTTGATGGTAAGTTTGATTTGTTTAATACACCATCCTCTGATCCGCGTGGCCCTGGTTTTGGTGTACCACAAGTGATGGTAGATACAATTGGAAACCTAGATGAAGAAAGTGGTAATGGCTCTGTTAATGCTACCGATCCAAACTTTGAAATTCCGTCAGAGTGGAAATACGCATTAGGTGCTACCTATACTACCGATAACGATTATATTATTTCGGCAGATATTCTTCATAACCGTAAGCAAAACTCAGCAACTGTGCTCGATTACAATCTAGAATATGGCGATAATACCTTTGATGGCCGTCCTACTTATCAAGGTGTTACTCATGCTGATGGTATTAGTAGTAAACGTAATGAATATGTTTTAACTAATACTAAAAGTGATGGTAGCTCTACTATTCTTTCATTCGCGTTAAGCAAAAGCTTTGATTTTGGTTTAGATACTTCATTTGGTTACTCTTTTACCAGCTCTGAAGATGCTAACCCTATGACCAGTGCGGTTGCCGGTTCTAACTATGGTAACTTAGCAACGACAGATGCGCTTAACCCACCAATTACCACGTCTAATTATGAAATCCCTCATCGTTTTACCATGAATCTTAGTTATGGCATTGAACTGATTGATGGACTTCAAACTCGCTTTAGCTTATTCGGCCAAGCAAGTGAAGGGCAAGCATACTCGTATACCTATGATAGTTCTGATCGCTCTTTTGGTGATGATAATTGGAATGGTAGTCGTCAGTTAGTTTATATCCCGACTGTTGATGATGCGAATGTTGAATATGGGCCAGACTTTGATAAAGCAGCATTTGACTCTTTTGTCGCTGCTGAAGGCCTAGCTCGTGGTCAAACTACAGGTCGTAATGCACAAAATGCTGATTGGCATGTAAGTTTTGATATTAAAATTAACCAAGAAATCCCTGGTTTAATGGAAGGTCATCGAGGTAATGCATTCTTTATCATTAAAAACGTAGGTAATATGTTAAATGATGATTGGGGTGTTATGAATCAAGGTCAGTTCGTTGGTAATCGTATGGTTGAGATGTCAGTTCAAGATAACGGTAAATACCTTTATGAAGCGTTTAATGATGGTAATGAAGAGCAAGAATTCTACAAAGATGCGTCTGTTTGGGAAATGCGCGTTGGTGTAAGTTACGACTTCTAATGACTTAATTATATAAGTGTATTAGTAAGTAATACTTAATTAATTAACACTATTTAGTCAATCTAAAGTGAAGCCATACTGAAAAGTATGGCTTTTTTTTTGGCCATTATATTAACGTTTATTTCTCTGTATATATAACTTGACCGCTTGGTCAATAATGATATATTAAGTTAATAAATACAGTTGATTATCTAAAGGTGTGTAAAGATGAGTGAAACAAAAATAGAATTACTCGATGAAGTCATCGCTGCAGCTAAAGCCGCTTACCACTTAGCTTATGCCCCTTACAGCAATTTTCATGTTGGCGCTGCAGCGTTAACAAGTAATGGCAACATAGTGAAAGGCTGTAATGTAGAAAATGCTTCTTATGGTTTAACTATTTGTGCAGAACGTAATTGCATTAGCCATGCGGTAGTAAATGGCGAACAGCAATTTCAGGTAATTGTTATTTATACCGAGCAAGAAAAATTAACCCCGCCTTGTGGTGCTTGCAGGCAGGTAATTGCTGAGTTTTTTGAACAGTCAGCACCGGTGATTGCAGTTAACCATAAAAACGAACAACAAGTTTGGACTGTACAGCAGTTATTACCAGACGCATTCACCCCAAAAGATTTATTAGACTTATAAGGATTTAATTGATGTCAGTAACCAATAAAATTATCCCACAAGAAATTATTCGACTGAAACGCAATGGCCAAGTATTAAACGAACAAGCGATAAACGGCTTTGTTTCGGGTCTTGTTGATGGCAATTTTTCTGATAGCCAAGTTGGCGCTATGGCGATGGCTATTTTTCAACAGGGCATGTCGATTGATGAAAGGGTAAACTTTACTAAGGCCATGATGAACTCGGGTGAAGTACTGAGTTGGGAAGGCTTTGATGGCCCCATTGTTGATAAACATTCAACGGGCGGCGTAGGTGATAAAGTAAGCTTTATGTTAGCTGCTATCGTTGCTGCCTGTGGCGGTTATGTTCCGATGATTTCAGGACGTGGTTTAGGCCATACTGGCGGCACCGCCGATAAACTTGAAAGTATCGTAGGTTTTAATGTACAACCGAGTATTAGCGAATTTAAACGTATTGTTAAGGACGTTGGTGTTGCTATTATTTCGCAAACCGATAATTTAGCACCAGCGGATAAACGTTTGTATTCTATTCGCGATGTGACTGCAACGGTAGAATCTATTCCGCTGATCACCGCCTCGATCTTATCGAAGAAGCTTGCCGCAGGACTTGATGTTTTAGTGATGGATGTCAAAGTGGGTAATGGTGCCATGATGAATAACTTAGCGGATGCTAAAGCACTTGCACAAAGCATTACTAGTGTCGCTAACGGAGCTGGTGTTAAAACACAGGCTATTATTACTGATATGAATCAAGTGTTAGGTACCAGTGCTGGTAATGCCATAGAAATGTATGAAACGGTTAAATATTTAACAGGAAAACAACGTGAGCCGCGTTTACATAAAGTTGTACAAGCCCTTGCCAGTGCAATGCTTATTAATACTAACTTGGCTAGTAGTGAAAAAGACGCCCATGTTAAAATTGAAAAGGTATTAAGTTCAGGTTTAGCGGCTGAAGTATTTAATCGTATGGTGTCAGCGTTAGGTGGACCGAAAAACTTTGTCGAGAAGCCTTGGGACTCAATGCAGAAGGCTAATGTTATTACTGAGGTGAAAGCTTCACAGCATGGTTATATCGCGCAAATGGACACGCGTGCTGTTGGTATGTCAGTAGTTGGCTTAGGTGGCGGTAGAACTGCACCTACGCAACAGGTAGATCACACTGTTGGTTTTGATCGGATTTTACCCTTGGGTGTACAAGTGAATCGTGGTGAAGTCATTGCGCGAGTTCATGCCAAAGATGAAGACTCTGCCAGTAGAGCTATTGAGCAGTTTAATAATGCACTTAGCTATTCTGAAGAGAGCCCTGAGTTACCGCCAGTAATATATTCATAGATAAAAACATAAGCTTAGTTGTTAAGCCCTAAAATATAACAACTAAGTTTTTAATGTAGCGATGACTGCGGTTTATTCTACTGCCAGACAAGCTTTTTAAAGTGAGCACGACAAAGCGGCTCATAACGTTCATTACCACCCACTTCCACTTGCTCACCATTTTGTACTGCTTTACCGTTGGCGTCTTGCCTGATAACAAAGTTAGCTTTTCGGCCACAGTGACATATCGTTTTTAACTCGACCAATTTATCTGCCCAGGCTAGTAGAGCAGCACTACCTGAGAAGGTTTGTCCTAAAAAGTCAGTACGTATGCCATAAGCAAGCACAGGAATATGCAATAAATCGACTATGTCGGTAAGTTGTTTAACTTGCTCAGTAGATAAAAACTGGGCTTCGTCTATAAGTACACAATCTATTTTGGCCGCTTTATTTTTTTGGTCAACATCGTTGAACAGGTTAATTTTTTCATCAAATAGAAAAGCGTCTGCATCAATACCTAAACGCGAAGCGACTTTACCTTTAGCAAATCTATCATCAATTTGAGCGGTATAAATCGCGGTAGATAAACCTCGTTCTTGATAGTTATATGAAGATTGCAACAAGTGAGTTGATTTTCCCGCATTCATCGATGAGTAATAAAAATAAAGTTGTGCCATTTTTTAGTTCTTTTATTTAAAAATATGATGCTTACCACAATACCCAGCTATTGAGCATTTATGCTTCAGCGTTCGGGTATCATCGCAATATCATTAACTGCCAGATAATAGCAGCTATTTAGGGAGGATTTAGTAGTTACTTGATGACTTGGTATTACTTTTATGACCTAACGTATCTAATAAGCTAAGAAGTAGGCTGCTAGCACCAAATCTAAAGTGATTAGCGTCAGCCCATTCATTACCTAATATACTATCGGCTAAATCAAGATAAATAGCCGCATCTTCTGCGTTTCTGACGCCACCTGCAGGTTTGAAACCGACTGATGTGTTTTTTTGCTTGATCACTTCTAACATAATTTGTGCCGCGGTCGGCGTGGCATTAACAGCGACTTTACCGGTAGATGTTTTAATAAAGTCAGCACCTGCATTAATAGCAATTTCACTGGCTTTACGTATTAAGTCTTCGGATTTAAGTTCACCCGTTTCAATAATGACTTTTAGTTTGGCTGAATTAGCACAGGCTTGCTTACATACCTTAACCATATCAAAACCAATGTTTTCATTTCCTTGCATTAACGCGCGGTAAGGAAATACTAAATCAACTTCATCAGCACCATAAGCAACAGCCGCTTTTGTTTCGGCTAAGGCAATATCAATATCGTCATTTCCATGGGGAAAGTTTGTGACGGTTGCTATTTTTACGTGCGGTGTTTGTTGCGCTTTTAGTGCTTTTTTAGCCAAAGGAATAAAGCGTGGAAAAATACAAATCGCTGCTGTTTCGCCCGCAGGTGATTTGGCTTGACTACAAAGGTCAATAATTTCTTGATCAGTTTCGGTGTTGCTAAGGCTAGTTAAATCGATCAACGATAGAGCACGTTGAGCAATATTTTTAAGATCAGACATGATTTTTTCTCCTATGGTGTTGTTATAAAGAAATGAATATGCCAGCAATTGCCGCGCTCATTAGGTTAGCTAATGTAGCAGCAAGCATTGCTCGTAATCCTAATCTAGCAATATCATGGCGCCGACTTGGTGCCATAGAGCCAATACCACCGAGTAAAATAGCTATTGACGACAAATTAGCAAAACCACACAAAGCAAAGGTAACAATCGCTTGAGTCGCTGGACTTAAGGTATCTTTAATTTCAATGAAATTAACGTAGGCAAAAAACTCATTAACGATAATTTTTTGACCAATAAAACTACCCGCTTGCAGCATTTCATTTGCAGGTACGCCAATAACAAAAGCAAAGGGTGCAAATAAGTAACCTAAGAAAAATTCAATGGTAATATCTTCATAACCAAATAAGCCAAATAATCCACCAACGATGGTATTTAGTAAGGCTATTAGGGCAATGAAGGCAAGTAGCATAGCGCCTACATTAACCGCTAATTTTAGGCCTGAAGCTGCCCCTGAAGCTGCTGCATCAATAACATTGGTTGGTCTATCATTTTCATCATCATAATCGACAGCTTTATTAACTATTTTGTCATGCTCAGTTTCAGGACAAATGATCTTGGCCATTAATAAACCACCTGGTGCAGCCATAAATGAAGCAGCGATCAGGTATTTTAGCTCAATACCAAGACCGGCATAACCGGCTAAGATTGAACCCGCTACAGAGGCTAGTCCTCCTACCATGATGGCAAAAAGCTCTGATTGAGTCATTGTTTTAATATAAGGGCGGATAATAAGCGGAGCTTCTGTTTGACCAACAAAAATATTAGCCGTTGCAGAAAGTGACTCAGGCTTACTGGTTTTTAAAAGCTTTTGTAATCCACCACCAATAATTTTTATTACCCATTGCATTATGCCGAGGTAATAAAGCACAGCAATTAAAGACGAAAAGAAAATAATGTTAGGTAAAACTCTGACAGCAAAAACAAAACCAACACCGTTTTCAAACATGGCATCAGTACCTAAACCACCAAAAAGAAAGTTGATACCTACTTTTGCACTGTCAATAACACTTTGTACGCCATTGGTCATAGACAGTAAAACGTCTTTACCAAAGGGAACATATAATACAAAAGCCCCAAGCAATATTTGTAGAGTAAAAGCAAAACCGACTGTTCGTAAGTTAATAGACTTTTTCCCGCTTGATAACGCATAGGCGATAGCTAATAAAATGACAATACCTAGCAGACCTCTTAGAGCACCTAAATCCATGAATACCTCTTTTTATTTAATTTTTATTGTTGTGAGGGTAATTGTGAAAGTTGACGAATTTTTGCTTTGATCACCTCAATAGCCATTCTATTTTTACCACCACGGGTGATAACAATATCCGCCCAAGCTTTAGAGGGTTCAATATATTGGTGGTACATAGGCCTAACCGTTGCTAAATATTGGTTAGTAACCGATTCAATACTGCGACTACGTTCAACTAAGTCTCGTTCAATTCTTCTGATCAGGCAAATATCTAATGGCGTATCCATATAGACTTTAATATCAAAACACTCTCTTAATTCTTTGTTAGACAGTAGTAAAATCCCTTCAACTAGAATTATTTTAGTCGGTAAAAACTCTCTTGTTTCATTCAAACGCGTATGTGTTTTATAACAATAAACAGGGCTATGAATAACCTGATTGTTAGTCAGTTTTTTTAAATTTTTTGATAACAGTTCATGTTCAAATGCATTAGGGTGATCATAGTTCGTTTGCTCACGCTCTTGCATAGATAAATGTGATTGCTCACGATAATAAGCATCTTCATAAATAATAGATATACCATTTTCACCCAGTTCTTCAATAAGTTCATCATGAATAGTTTTTGCAAAAAGTGTTTTACCTGATGCTGATGGGCCAGCGATAGCAATAATGGTTGGTTTAATAGTTTTCAATGTTCAGCCTGTTGTCAAAGCAAATATCAATAATTAAAGTAGAGTTACTATCTTGAGCTTTGTTGATGATAGTCGCAAGATATTCTCTATACTGTTAGATAAATAATCAGCAAGTGGAAAAGCTTTATTTACCCGTAAATGTAATAGTGATAAATTAACACAACTTGACCAGCTGGTCATATTTTTTGACGAATTATTTTAATTTTTGTCATTTTTTGTAATTAAAAAAGTAAAAAGGAAATGTTATGGCACGTGCAATAATTATGGTTATTGATAGTTTTGGTATCGGTTACTCTCCTGATGCAGTAGATTTTGGTGATGTTGGTGCAAATACCTTTGCTAACCTGTCTCGTGCCTATTTTGATGAAACAGGTAAAGAAATCTCCTTACCTAACTTATCTGCACTGGGAGTGATAAAAGCCTGTGAACAAGCATCTAATCAAAAATTTCCTTATCAGGGCCAAGAACCGAGTAAAGGTGCTTATGGTTTCGCACAAGAAATAAGTACAGGTAAAGATACCCCGAGTGGTCACTGGGAGATGGCAGGCGTGCCAGTACTTTTTGACTGGGGATATTTCACCGATAAAAAGAATAGCTTTCCTACCTCGTTAATTGAAAATATTAATCGTCAAACGGGCTTTGACGGCATGTTAGGTAATTGTCATGCCTCTGGTACTGAAATTTTGACCCGTTTAGGCCAAGAGCACATCAAAACAGGCTTACCTATTTGTTATACCTCTGCAGATAGTGTTTTTCAAATTGCAGCGCATGAAGAACACTTTGGTTTAGATAATCTCTATAAATATTGTGAAACGGTTCGAGTATTACTGGGTGACTTAAATATAGGACGTGTTATTGCTAGGCCTTTTATCGGTGATAGTGCAGATAACTTTGCTAGAACAGGTAACCGTAGGGATTACTCAGTGTTACCACCGGCGCCTACTGTACTTGATAAAGTATCACAAGCTGGCACTCATGTTATCAGTGTCGGTAAAATTGCTGATATCTTTGCTCATCAAGGCATTGATGAAAAAACCAAAGCGACCGGACTTGATGCACTTTTTGATGCTACCTTAAATCATATTAATACGGCGCAAGACAACTCACTTATTTTCACTAATTTGGTTAACTTTGACCAAGATTTTGGTCACAGGCGTGATGCTGTGGGTTATGCAAGAGAGCTTGAAGCCCTTGATGTTCGAATTCCAGAGCTTTACCAGGCGATGTCTGCAGAAGATGTACTATTTTTTACCGCTGATCATGGTTGTGATCCTACTTGGCCAGGAAGTGAGCATACCAGGGAATATGTCCCCATGATTGCTTACCACCATCAGATTGACTCTATTAATATAGGTAACCGTAAAACCTTCGCTGATTTAGGACAAACTATTGCGGAGCTATTTAATGTCGAAGCGATGGATTATGGCACTAGCTTCTTGTCTGACTTATACGCCAAGTAGTTCAATAGCCTACAGCGCGATAAATATATTAATAGGCATAATTTACTATTGTGCTATAAAAATAACATAATATAACTAAAACATAACGATAAAATATAAGTATTAAACTGAATATAAAATAAAAATAATCTATGGGAGTAAACAAATGAAAATATTTAAACAAAACGTACTATCACTTTGTGTGCAAGCATCAATAATGGCTAGTGTTGCGGGTATTTCTACTAGCGCTTTAGCTGCAGAAGAAGTGGTAGCAAAAGAAAAAGTAGTTGGCATTGAGGTTATCAATGTAACGGCTCGTAAACGTACAGAAAATGTTAAAGATGTACCTATTTCAGTTTCAGCGTTAACCTCTAAAAAATTAGAAGTTTTAGGCTCTTCAGGTATGGATGTTCGATCTTTATCGGCTAAAGTACCTAGTTTATTGATTGAATCTTCATTTGGTCGAACTTTTCCTCGCTTTTATATTCGTGGTTTAGGTAATACAGATTTTGATTTACTCGCTTCACAACCCGTATCGTTAATTTACGATGATGTTGTTTTAGAGAATGCGTTAACCAAAGGTATGCCTATGTTCGATCTTGAACGTGTGGAAGTGCTTCGTGGTCCCCAAGGGACTTTGTTTGGACGTAATACTACGGCAGGTATTATTAAGGTTCAATCAAAGAAACCTACCCAAGATTTTGATGCGACGGTTTCAGCTTCATATGGTCGTTATAATTCAACAGATTTACGTCTAGCCGTAGGCGGTGGTCTGACCGATACACTGTCTGCTCGCGTTGCTTTTTTACAACAAGATAGAGAAGACTGGATAGATAATAAAGCCCCTGGTTTTGAGCAAAATGATCAATTGGGTGGCTATGGTGAAACTGCTGGTCGTATTCAGCTTTTATGGGAACCAAGTGACGATTTTTCAGCTTTATTTAATTACCACTTCAGAGATGCAGATGCAGATGCTCGAGTTTTTAGAGCGAATATAATTAAACCGGGCACTAATGATTTAGTCGATGATTTTGATCGTGAAGTCATTTATCAAGATGCTGCTGTACGTAATAAGCAAACCATTGAAATGAACGGTTCTAGTTTAAAGTTAGACTATGATTTTGGTAGTCATACTCTTACCTCTATAACGGGTTATGAATCAGCAGAAATGTTCTCTGTTGGTGATATTGATGGTGGTTATGGGGCAGTATTCTTAGATGATTATATGGGTCCAGGATTTATTCCATTCCCATCTGAGACGGGTGCAAGAATGCCAGATCATTCTCAAATCACCCAAGAACTTAGGTTGTCTAGTAATGATCTTGGAAAATTTGATTATCAAGTAGGCTTATTCTATTTTAACGAAGACTTAACAATTAATAACTTAAGTTTTGATACCTTAGGTGGTGGTAACCAAAATGGTATCGCTATTCAAAATATGGAAACAACGGCTTGGGCTATTTTTGCTTCTCTAGATTTTGAGATATCAGATAGAACAAACTTAACGGCTGGTATTCGTTATTCAGATGATGAGCGAGTATGGGATGGTACCTTAGTTCAATCACCTTTTGGTGCACCTAGTTTTAGTGAAAATGCGACGGTAGAGGATTCGCAAGTTAGTGGTGATATTAGTGTTAATTACCGAATGACAGATGAAACAAACCTTTATGCACGTTTAGCCAAAGGGTACCGATCGCCAAGTATTCAAGGTCGTAGCTTATTATTTTCTGAATCTCATACAACGGCGGAGTCAGAACTAGTAACGTCTATTGAAACCGGTTTTAAATCTACCATGTTAGAGAATACTGTCCGTATTGACGGTTCAGTATTTTATTATGTTGTTGATGATCAGCAGCTTACAGCAGTAGGCGGCACAGGTAATGTTGCAAGCTTATTAAATGCTGATAAAGCTGTAGGTTATGGTTTCGAGCTTGATTCAGAATTTTGGGCTACAGAAGACTTAGTGTTTGGTGCTAGTTTAAGCTACAACCATACAGAATTACAGGATGATACTATTTCTGTTGCAGGGTGTGGCGGTGGTTGTACTATTACAGATCCATTAAATAGTAATGGACAAGTTATTATTGATGGAAATTCACTACCGCAATCACCTGAGTGGATTGGTAATTTAAATGCGCGTTGGACCAAAGAAATTGGCACTGGTGAGTTATACATTTATACCGATTGGTCTTATCGTAGTGAAGTTAGCTTTTTCTTATATGAATCTACAGAATTTACTGGCGATTCTATAATGGAAGGTGGCTTACGTGTTGGTTATGAATGGTTTGCTGGCGATGCTGAATATGAAGTAGCCGTTTATTCTCGAAATATCCTTGATGAAGAGAAGCTTACCGGTGGTATTGATTTTAATAACTTAACGGGTTACACCAATGAACCTCGTTTCTTTGGTATAGAGTTTAAAGCGAACTTCTTTTAATACTCATATTTTCTAGTTGTAAAGTTTATTTCTATTCTTTATAAGAAATAAAAAAGGGTTAGCAAATTTGCTAACCCTTTTTTTATATCTAATATAACTGAAAGCTTACAGTAGGCTTTCTAGTGTCAATTCCATCATATCTTTAAACGTTGTTTCACGTTCTTCTGAGGTAGTTTTCTCTCCAGTTTTGATATGATCACTAACGGTTAATACGGTCAATGCTTTTTTACCGTATTCAGCCGCAGCACCATAAAGGCCAGCAGCTTCCATTTCCACAGCCAAAATCCCATACTTTTCCATTGTTGCAAACATTTCAGGCTGTGGGGTATAAAACAAATCTGCAGTAAAAATATTACCCACATGTACTGGTTTACCTAGTCTTTCAGCGGTATCAACAACACCTTTTAATAAAGAAAAGTCGGCACAAGCAGCAAAATCTACATTATGAAAACGTTGTCTGTTAACGTTTGAGTCTGTACTCGCAGCCATACCAATAACAATGTCACGAATCTTTATGTCATCACGTACCGCACCACAAGAGCCAATGCGTATGATTTTTTCAACACCATAATCTCTATAAAGTTCAGTCGCATAAATTGATATGCTTGGTATGCCCATACCTGAGCCCATAACAGAGACACGTTTACCTTTATAGGTACCTGTGTAGCCAAACATGTTACGTACTTGGGTAATGCATTTAGCATCATCTAGAAAGTTGTCGGCAATAAATTTTGCTCTAAGGGGATCGCCAGGCATTAAGACTGTTTCTGCAAATTCGTTAGCTTGTGCTTCAATATGTGGTGTTGGCATAAGAGTTATCCTTTTTACGTTAAGTGTAACTCAGTAAGTTTCTAGCCAGAACACAATCGTTCATAATGCTATCAAGGATTTTTTACTGAAAAATTGAAATTAATTTTACGTTATTTAGAGCTTTATTTACTTTTTTGTACAGTAGACTATTTGTTTTTAAATAAAAAATCTACTGCTAATAATAATGTACAGTCAAGTATCGTTCAAGTAGGCACTATTATTTTATGCTTATTTTAATGGATTTTTCTTAATATTGATAAGTGCTGTTTTTTCTTGTTCAGATAAAAAGCTCATTTTCACTGCATTGCGTTGTAATTGACTGATTTGATCGGTATTTAGTCCAAGTACTTCTCTTGCTACTTGAAACTCTCCAGCAAGCTCAATATTTTCAACAGCAGGATCATCAGTGTTTAAACAAACCGTTAGACCATTAGCTATAAATGTTTTCAAAGGATGCACGGCTAAGTCTTTAATGGTACCTGTTTGATAGTTTGAGGTAAGACAAGACTCTATGCTTATGTGATTTTCTCGCATGTAATCCATTAAGCCTTGATCGCTAGCACATGCCACTCCATGACCAATACGCGTAGCACCCAATGTTTTGATAGCATGCCAAACACTTTCAGGTCCAGCGGCTTCACCGGCATGCACGCTAACATTAAGCCCTGCATTATTAACTTGTTTAAAGTGGCTTTCAAAAAGGCTACCTGGGAAGTTGTATTCATCGCCCGCGAGGTCTATCGCCACTAAATCATCTTTATAAGCGAGTAGGGCATTGAGTTCACTTTGACAATGCTTAACACCAAAAGTACGACTTAAAATACCCATTAAATTAATTTTTGTAGTAAATTTATTTCGTCCTTGATTAACGCCTTCAATAATCGCTTCAACTACACCTTCAATGGGTAGGTTGTGAGTCATAGCTATATAATAAGGAGAAAAACGTAGTTCAGCATAATCAATGTTAGCAATACTAGCGTCTTCAACATTTTCAAAACCAATACGTACAACATCGTCAAGGGTTTTAATAACGCCTACGCCCCAATCAAGCTTTTTCAAAAAAGCCAGCAGGTCTGCTTCACTATCGGTAATTTGCACGTGAGGCAAAAATGCTTCGAAATTATCTTCAGGCAATTTTATATTATTTTTTTGTGCTAGTTGCCAAATAGTTTTCGGACGAATATTACCATCTAAATGACGGTGTAAATCAACAAGGGGAAGTAGGTTATTAAACATTTTATAAGTAGGTCCTAGCAGTGAAAGTTTAGTGGATAAATAATTCTATTAAATATTGAGGATTACCCACGTTACACTGTTATTAATTATAGACTTCATTAGTCTTTTTTAAAATCATAGCAAACGATGGATTTATTATAGCTTAACCTTTACTGAAATAGGGCAATGATCGCTTAAATTTTGAGAGAGTTTCTTGCTGTATTTAGGCTCGAAAACAAGTTGGTCAAACGAAGCCTCAACATAGCTTTCTTTGGCTTTTTGGCTAAAAACCACATGATCTATATAGTCTTTATAGTGACCACCCCAACAGGCTGAGTTTGTTGTCGCTGTTGGAGTCCATAGCGCTTCTTGTCCTTCATCATTTAAGGCTTGCCATAAACCTTTATCTTTAGGATATTTCAAGGCAATATCTTGAGAAAAACGTCGATTAAAGTCACCTAAAATTATATATGCAGCATCTTGCTCGGCATGTAAATCAATCCATTGCTCTAACGGCTTTATTTGTTTACTAAGCTTGGTACAGGCTTCTTTGTATCTTTCTTCCTTAATCGATGTGCTCGGCATTGCTGTAACACTCGTAATATCTAATGGTGCAGTAAAACAGCCAGATTTCAAATGCACGGCTAACAAGTGTAGCGTTTTATCATTTTGAGTGAGCGTAATATCCATACCATGGCGAACTTTACCGATATCTAATGCTTTATACTCTTTTGCTGTAACATTTAAGCCAGTAGATTTTTTAACGGCTACGCCAACTCGCTGCACCCAGTCTTTGGTTGAAAAATAATAATCGTAATCATCTCCAAAAACCTTACGTGCCCAATATTCACTTTCAACTTCTTGTAAAGCGATAACATCAGCATCTAATTGTTCAGCATATAACGCTAACTCTTTGTAATCAGAATCGATACGTTGATTATACTCATGAGACCCTAACCAAGCGATATTCCATGAGGCAAGTTTTATCTCTTGGGCTTGAGTCGTAAAACTACTAAAAAGAATAAATAGTAGTATAAGTGTTGTTAATATAAAATTTTTCATCAAAACGTCTCTTTTAAATTTAATATGTAATTTAAATATAAACGTGCAGTTAAATATTAATTAGGCTGTTTATATTTTAGCCTCTTTTTAAAAACTGATAATTATTATTGATGATATTATCGAATTTTATAGAGAGAAGTTTATAGTTAACTCACTTGTTAACCAAGTGGTCAGGAAATTATTTTTTTATAACATTACACTACTTTCATAGTAAGAAACAACCTGTATGATAAAAAGTATTGCAGTATATTAGCTATATAATTTTATTAAAAAGTAGAGCCGTGATTAATTATTACACCTTGTATTAGGTAAGTCGGGGTCAATAAGACCATTTATAATAAAGGGTCTGTCAGCTGACTCTTTATCAAAGATAACTTTAGTTGCATCAAGATACTGAAAGTCACCCGCAGCATTTAAATGCCACAGATTACTCGCTAATTTTTCGAAACAAAATGCTCCTGTATCACCATGGCTAATAAGTACGGGTTTATTAATTCGTTGGGCTAAATCTCTAAAGGCTTGGCGATAAAAAGAAAATGCATCACATGCTTTGACTAATGTATCGTCACAAGTACTGGCATCGACTACGGATTGTTGATAAATATCGGCTTGAAAGCCAATAATTAAGGCATCAAATTCTTTTGAATTATCTTCAATACTTTTAAGCCAACTAAGATTTTTTTCGTCTCGCTTATTAACGGTCTTAATAGCATCTTTCTGGTTTGACTTACCAATATTTACTCGACCATTACTGGTACCAACTATGTGTAGAGTACTTATTGCTAATCTATCGTTAATCCATAACTTATTTTCTATTTGTGTCTCTTGGTTGATAATTAAGGGTAAATTTTTAGTTAATAATGGCGGGGTCTCAAACATTAATGTAATTAAAAAATCTAGTCTTTCTAGCTCATCAAAACTGTAAGGTAAAGAAATGCGATCACAATCTGTCCAATCATTATCTCCTGGAGTATAAATTAATTTCCCTGGATAAATTTGTACTAGTAGTGCTTTATGTTTTCTCAATAAGTCGTCAGTACATGACTTACCACCACTTTTTAAATCGCCAAGGTGCATAACAACACTGGGTTTGAGATTATTAATTAGGCGATATATTGTACCATTAGGCCCTTGTAACATTTCTTTTTCTTTATCGCTGTAAGGTGTATCAGCCAATACAACAATTGTTTGCGCCAAAAGTGTTGAGCTAGAGGTCGTAAATAATAAAAATATAATATGTAAACAACGTTTGTGCCATGCATAAATATTGAAAGTCATCAGTAGCCTTTAAAATAAAATAAAATAAAATAAAGATAACGTAACGAAGAATATTAATTGATGCAAGTGATACTAATCAAACTAACTAAGTGGTCTATTTAAATAGGCTATAATAGCATTGACCTAGTGTATTCAATAATAATAGCTATTTATCACTTAGCTTGACGCTGTATTTTTCAACTTTAGCTTGACACAATTTTTCTTTAATTAATCGGACTAGTATTAGTTACAGGTACTAAAAAAACCATATGGTCAGGTTTATATTGGGACAGTTGAACAAAATTAATAAAAGAGTAAAATCTTATTATTATCGCTAAAGAGAAGTAAAATTATGCAAGTACAAGTTGTAGATTACCAAGCAGAAAATGCGGCAGAAAATTTTGTTAAAAGTTTACATAAAACGGGTTTTTGTGTACTTATTAATCACCCAATAAAACAAAGTCTAGTAGAATCAATTTATAAAAACTGGCAAGAATTTTTCTTAAGTGAGGAAAAGCGTTTATTTACTTTTGATCCAATAAAGCAAGATGGTTATTTTTCATCTGAGATATCTGAAACGGCAAAGGGTCATAGTAAAAAGGATATCAAAGAGTATTTCCATGTTTATCCCTGGGGTCGTATTCCGCAACAGCTTAATGATGAAATTCTTGAATATTACCGACTAGCTTCTGAGCTTGCCTCGGAGTTACTTGACTGGGTCGAAGCACATAGCCCGGTCGACGTCGCAGCTGACTATTCAGAGGCGTTATCTCATATGATTAAAGATACTCCAAATACCTTATTACGCATTTTGCATTACCCACCGCTTAAGGGGGATGAAGAACCCGGCGCCCTAAGAGCCGCTTCCCATGAAGATATTAACTTATTAACTATATTGCCAGCAGCCAATGAACCAGGTTTACAAGTTCAACGACAAAATGGCGAGTGGATTGATGTGCCTTCTGATTTTGGTAATCTAATTATTAATATTGGCGATATGTTACAAGAAACATCGGGTGGTTATTTTCCATCGACAAGTCATCGAGTTATCAATCCTACAGGTAAGGGGAGTGATAAATCTCGTATATCACTTCCGTTGTTTTTACATCCACGCAGTGAAGTGGTGTTGTCTGAAAAATATACTCAAGCGAGTTATTTACTCGAACGTTTACGTGAGTTAGGCGTTAAAGTTTAACCTAGTGAGTTAACGTATTGAGATAGGTAATTAAGCCGACACGTGTCAAGCACTTGTCGGCTTTTTTATTATGATAATAACGTAATTAATATGAGCATTTGTATTAAAAGTAACGAGGTTATTGGACTCTTAGACTTTTGAAAATAGCCACTTAGTTAATGCCATTGGTATAAGTACTTTTTTAGCGAGTAACTTTGGGTATATAATCTTTTATAGCAATAGAGTTGATGATTTATTAAAAAAGACACTGGCGAGTAATAATGACAATGAAATTAAACTGTGATTTAGGTGAGAGTTTTGGTGCTTGGACGATGGGACTCGATAATGAGGTAATGCTGCATATTGACCAGGCAAACATAGCCTGTGGTTTTCATGCTGGTGATCCCCTAGTCATGCAAAAAACGTTGGCGTTAGCTAAGAAATCTAATGTCAGTATTGGCGCGCACCCTAGTTATCCCGACTTAGTTGGTTTCGGTCGTCGTTCAATGAATTGCTCTTCAGAAGAGATAATAGCATTGGTACATTATCAAGTGGCGGCGCTTGATGGTATGGCAAATGTACAAGGGGTATCGTTAGATTATGTAAAACCTCATGGTGCACTTTATAACGACATGATGAGAAAACCTGAGGTGTTTGCCGCTATTTTAATGGCACTGGCTCAATACCCGAAAAAACTTGCCTTGATGTTACAAGCAACAGCCGATTTAGCACACTATAAAACTCAGGCTAATAAGTTAGGGCTCGTTATTTATAGTGAAGCGTTTGCTGATCGCTGTTATGACGATGAAGGTCGGTTATTAGCACGTAGCCAAGCGGGTGCTATTTTAAATAAGGAAGCTATGCTTGCTCAAGTTAAGCAACTATCATCACAAGGCACTGTCACTACAATATCAGGCAAGGTACTTAAGCTTAGTGTCGATAGTTTATGTGTTCATGGTGATAATATTGAAGGTGTGCAGGCTATTTGTGAAATAAAAGCTTTGTTAAGCTAATGTCAACGCACATAAATGACGGTATTCGTCTTGAAATCGCCGGTGAAAACGCCTTGATGCTTTATTTTACTTCAAATAAAAGCCTTTCAAGTATACAAAAAAATTCAGTAATTACTGCTGATATTTCTCCTCTTATTAGTAATGATGTTCGCCAAGCCGTTCAGCTTATAGGTCAGAACTTTACTGTTGAAATTATTGATCTTATTCCTTCATACGCCTCTATTCTAGTGGTGTTTAATTTACTTGAAATAGATCATCACCATTTACGTAATAAGCTAAAAAGAGTCTTAAGGTATTGCGGTAGCGCTACGAGTAAACAAGGTCGGTTAGTTGAGTTACCTGCTTATTATGCTGTTGAATCAGCAATAGATTTAGCACGTATTGCCAAACACGCAAAGTTAACAGTTAAGCAAGTCATTAGCTTACATCAAGCGCAAGAATATCGCGTTTATGCGATAGGATTTGCTCCTGGTTTTGCTTATTTAGGTGAAGTTGACGAGCGTATTGCTACGCCCAGGCTAACTTCACCAAGATTAAAAGTTCCTAAAGGCGCTATTGCTATTGCCGATAGACAAACCGCCGTTTACCCAGCTCACTCTCCTGGTGGTTGGAATATTATAGGTTTCTGCCCCATTGATATGTTTAATGCACAAGCAGAGCCCACGATGCCAGTTGAAGTAGGCGATAGGGTAAAATTTGTTGCTATTACTAAACTACAATATCTTGAACTAGGTGGTAAGTTACCAAATCAGCTGAGTTCAAATGATTAAGAGTAAGAATACATTAGGACTTATTGTTACTAATGCTGGTGTATTAAGTCTAATTCAAGATGCAGGACGATATGGTGCCTTTAATTTAGGGCTTACTAATGGCGGTCCAGCAGACTCGCTTGCGTTTTATTGGGCTAATAGATTATGTGGTAATGAGTTAAATTCTTCGGCTATCGAAATAAGTCTAGGAGGTTTGCAGTTAACCGCACAAGTTGATTGTGTTATCGCTGTTACGGGCGCACCTATGCCTTTGACCATTAACGGTCAACCGAAAGAGCTGTGGCGAAGTTTTCTGATTAAAGCCGGAGATACTATTCAATTAGGGTTTACATCGCTTGGCGTTCGTTGTTATCTAGCGGTAGCTGGCGGCTTTGATATAAAGCCAATGTTTGGCAGCACAGCCACGGTATGTCGAGAGTCGATAGGTGGTCTAACTGGCGATAAGCTGGTCGCTAATGATGTACTGCCTTGTCAAGGTTTGCCTCAAGCCGCTAATGAACCAACGCAACTTATGTTAGCCGAGCACGAGCAACCAAAATATTCGAATGATGTAGTCCTGCATACTGTTTTAAGTTATCAGCACCAGTACTTTTCAGTTATCGAAAAAAGACTGTTTTTCTCAAGTGAATTTCAAATCAGTAAACATTGGGACCGTATGGGCTATCGCCTTCAAGGTCGTGCGATAAAGGCTGATGTGGGTGGCATCCTATCAGAGGGGATTTGTTATGGAGCAGTACAAATACCGGCAGATGGTCAGCCTATCGTTTTACTTAATGACAGACAAACTATTGGGGGTTATCCTAAAATTGGCGCGGTTATTTCACCCGATTGTGCTAAGCTTTCACAATGTCGCCAAGGCAATAAAGTTCGCTTTGAGCCAGTTTCTATGTCACAAGCAGATAACTTATTCCATCTCAATTTAAGTCGCATTAATCAAATCCAGCTAATTGTCTGTAGTTAAGATAAATATTACTTTAACAGGGGCAACTTTAGCGACACAGAAAAAAAGGCAACCATTTATTAAGTTGCCTTTTCTTTTTATTACAGTAAAAATTGTTTTTATACTTTAGGTCTAAAACTAATGAGCCATAGGTGATATATAGCCATCAGGTTTTAATGCTAATACATCACAATTTAATTGGTCAATGACATGTTCGGCCGTATTACCAATCAACGCGGCGGAAATTCCGCTACGCCCTACAGTGCCTAAGATAACTAATTCAGCATCAATGGTTAAGGCTGTTTGTTCAATAACCATTTCAGGCAGTCCCTCTTCAACATAGGTATTATCTAAGGGTATATCAAAGCTATTAGCATGTTTATTCATTGCTTCTTTATGGTGAACTTGCATAGCACTGTTATATTCACTTGCGTCAAACTCAGGAATTTCAATGGCAATATTTACTGGTGTACCAGGGTAGGAGTTGACTAAATGTACATTAGCCGTTATTAACTGCGCAATATTTTTTGCTTGCTTGGTAATCGTGTTATTTAAAGAGAGGTGTTCAGCGTCATCACTACCAACATTAATTGCTCCGAGTATATTACCCTGTAGAGGCCATTCATGCTCTTTGACAAGTAACACAGGACAAGGACACTTTCTCATAATATGCCAATCGGTTGGTGTAAACACTACTGATTTAAACTTATCATGCTGGCGTGTTCCTTTAATTACTAAATCATGTTTATTATCAATTACCTGGTTGATAATAGCTTCAAAGGGGCGGTTATGCCATACGACTTTACTGGTTGTTTTTATCTGCGAACTGGTTACTGAAATCATTTCATCTAACCATTGTTGATTTTCATTAATAACCATTTGACGCATGGTATTACGCTCGCTACTAGATAAAATAGTGGTCATTTCATAGGAAAAATCGAAAATACTAAAAAAAGCAGTAATATTTATTTGCTGATCTGGCGCTGAAATATTAATTCTCGTAGCCAGATCAATAGCTCTGTTTAGTGCTTTTTGTTGATCTGTTGTAGGGTCAATCACTACGAGAATATTTTGATACATGTCCATGGTAACCTCTGGCAAATTAAATAATAGTGTTAGCTTATTTATAGCAAAGTTGACAAATTAATGCTTGTTTTAAGTCAAGTTTAATTTACTAAGGTTTAATTATTTTCAGATATATTAAAGCTTAGTAATAGCATAACTAAGGGGTTATGCCGCGGCAGTATCGCCAAGGTTAATAATCTTGTGAACAGAACCACGTTCTTTATCGTTTAAAGAACGTGGTAAGCATAGTTTACTTATTTTACAGTTTTGACACTTGATGTGGTTACTTGTCAGTTAACTTTTATTTTGTGTGCTATTACGCTGTGATGTAGTTGTTTAAGTTAACTTTAAGTCAACTTTCAGACAATACAATATGATCAGAACACTAGTTGATAGGCAAAAATAAAACTATATATACCATAGCTAATAAGTGATAGAGCCATGATTTTTCGAAAAGTAGTGTTGATCAGTATAGTTCTTATGCTACCAATGCCTAATGACAATGCGATTAAGGCTGGCAGCGTCCCTAAGCCAAAAAATAGCATTATAGTGGCGCCAGTTAAGCTACTTCCACTTGCTAGTGCCCAAGTAAGGGTTGAATAAACTAAACCACAGGGCAACCAACCCCACAGAGCGCCTAAACCTAGCGCTTTCTTACGATTATTTACAGGGATGACATGTTTAGCCATAGGTGATAAATAACCCCAAAGCCCTTTACCCAAAGATTCGATACGATTTAACCATAAAAGCCACTGACCAATATACAAACCTAATAGGATGAGAAATAGTGCTGCAATAAGGCGTAATCCAGCAATAGGTAAACCAATATTTTTAGCAGCAAGAGAGCCAGTAAAACCGACAATAGCGCCAATTAAACAATAGCTGCCAATACGGCCAAAATGATAAAAAAATACCAGATTTAACGCTGAAACTGGTGGAGAACAGTTGTTTTGCGAAGAGCTTACTTTAACAGGTATATCACCTTGTGCACTGGTTTGACTGGCTGGCTGATTGGAAGGTTTATTAATAGCAGAAGTAAGCATGGTGGTTATGCCGCCACACATCACTAAACAATGGCCAGAGCCAAGTAAGCCAATAATAAAGGCAGAAAATATATCTATACTCATTTGTTATTAGTACTTTTTTTAGTGCTTTTTATTTCTTCCTCTTGTTCTAGTTGTGTTGCGATGTTTTTAATTTGAGGTTCATCATCGAAAAGAATACTCATACCCTGTTTTTCTAGATCTTCAAATTGTTCTGCTTTAACGGCCCAAAAAAAGAGATAAATGGCCAAAGAGGTTAATAAAATAGCAATAGGGATTAATATATAAATAATACTCATATTTTACTCTTTAACTTATTTTTTAAGTAAACGTAATGAATTGGTTATCACTAAAATGGAGCTAGCTGACATGCCAATAACAGCCATATAAGGCGTGATGTAACCAGCTACTGCTAATGGTAATACAATAGCATTATAACCAAAAGCCCATAAGTAATTTTGTAAAATTATTCGACGAGTTTGGTGAGATACTTGTATTAAGGTATTGATGCTACTTAATTTATTATTGAGTAGAATAACATCGGCGCCACTTTTAGTAATATCTGCGCCACAACCCATCGCAATAGAAATATGAGCAGCGCCAAATACAGGCGAGTCGTTAACACCGTCACCTACCATCGCTACCTTATAGTCTTGCGCTTGCGCGTCTTTAATATACTGCATTTTATCTTGAGCACTTAGTCCTCCGAATACAGAATTAACGGGTAGTGCTTTTGTAAGCGTATTACAGGCTATTTGGCTATCACCTGATAATAAGAGTGTTTTATTGTTTTTATTGAGGGTCGCTAGGGTTTTAAAGGCGTCATCACGAATTTTATCAACCAAGTAAAAAGCAGCAATAGCTTTTTTATTGGCCATTAAAATACAACTGGCACTGTTTACATTAAGCTTTGACGATACTGTTTGAAAAGTAGCTAGAGAGGCAAGCTCTTCTAACCAGGTAGCTTTACCAATAGCATAATCAATATTATTTATAGTGCCTGTAACACCTTGACCAGAATGAACTGTAACTTGCTTAGCCGTTAA
This sequence comes from Colwellia sp., assembly GCA_046710905.1. GTDB lineage: Bacteria > Pseudomonadota > Gammaproteobacteria > Enterobacterales > Alteromonadaceae > Colwellia. Next base: position 7,491 of record JBKEHN010000007.1, on the reverse strand, counting down.
GTTGTAGTCTCTATGTTCGCTAAATGGCTTAGCTATAGGGTGTTCGGAGTGAACCTCTAATGCCGCGGCAAGAGCGAGTATTTGTTCTTGGCTATAGGATGAATTTTTATCAAGTAGCTCAACGTTACTGATGGTAAATTCACCCGTGGTTAACGTACCAGTTTTGTCAAAAGCGAAACAATTTATTTGCGGCATTGTTTCCATAACATGACCACCTTTGATCATAATGCCAGCTCGATTTAAACGTGTGGTGGCACAAGTTAGTCCGGTAGGTGTTGCTAGTGATAGTGCGCAAGGGCAGGTTGCTACAAGGACAGAAAGAGTGATCCAAAAAGCTTCTTCTGGCATATGCTGTTGCCAATAAATTGCTGTAGCAATAGAGGTTAAGAGAATAAGGGCAACAAAGTATTGCGCAATCTTATCCGATAACTTTGCTATTTTCGGCTTGTGCGCTTGGGATTGTTCGCTTAAACGAATAAGTTGGCTGAGAAATGATTGGTTAGAAGCCTGTTTGACCTGCACAATAATATTACCATCACCATTAATAGTACCAGCGAAAACTTTATCATTAACTGTTTTACTTATGGGTAATTGCTCACCTGAAAGCATCGCTTCATTTAATTGACTAAGTCCTGAGGTAATGATGCCATCAGCAGGGACAATCTCACCAGGTTTAATAATAATAATATCACCTTGAACAAGCTGTTTAGCGGCAACAATAATCTCGGTAGTCTGTAAATTATTGTTAGCTAAATCTATACTTTGTATATTATCACTCAAGGTAACGTTATTGTTTGAGGTAACTACTTTGCTGGCAGTCATTGGCATTAACTTTAATAAGTTAGCAGAAACTTGCGCTGCATGTGAGCGGGCTCTAAATTCTAGGAACTTACCAATGAGCAGCAAAAAGGTAAACATAGAAACTGACTCAAAATATACCTCACCCTGTTGAGTCATGGTTGCCCAAGCACTGGCAAAAAAGGCTAAAAGAATAGCAATAGAGACAGGAACATCCATAGATAAACGTTTTGCTTTGATGGCTTTTATCGCACCAGTATAAAACGGTAAAGCACCATAAAATACTATTGGGATTGTTAGAATAAAACTCACCCAGCGCAGATATATTTTACTGTGCTGTGACATATCCGCAAAAGCACCAAAATAGAGACCAACCGCAATCATCATTACTTGCATCATTAAAATACCGCTAATACCAAGACGTTTGATAAACTCTTTACTTTGCTTTTTATTTTTTATTTCTGTGTCATTGGCTTTAAAGGGCATTGCCTGATAACCAATACTTTCAATGGCAAGTAAGATATCACTTAGCTGTACCGCATCATCTTGCCACCTAACCGTTGCTCTTTGGCTAGTCGCATTAACATTGATACTTAGCAAACCATTTAGCTTATCTAATTGCATTTCGATAAGCCAGGCGCAGGCTGCACAGCTGATACCATCAATGGTTAATATAGCTTCTTTATAACCTTCGTCTTGATAAATGAACTCACTTTGTAAGACCGCTTCATCCAGTAGTTTATTTTTTTGTAATTGCTCAGGTACAAGCGCTTGGGCTTTATGAGCATGCTCTGTTCTTACGGTATAGTATTGAGCTAGACCATTTTCAACAATAGTTTTGGCTATCGCTTGGCAACCGATACAGCACATAGGTTGCTGAATGTGGCTAATTTCAACCAACAAGTTAATTCCAATAGGAACGGCTTCATTACAGTGAAAACATTTGCTGGTCATGGCTACTTTCTTAGGATATTGGAGACACTATGATGAGATTTATCGATCTCAGCACAGTGATCAGAACATTATCAACTCGACTAATGCAGAACTAATTAACTTATTGGGCTTTTATCGGATCCGGTATTAAATCAATAAAATCATCTTGCGGTAAGCTAATGGTATCTTGGATTTTCCAGTTGTTCTCAAAAGAGGTTAAGGTAAGCTTCCATTTTCCACTTATGCTGTGATCAAAGTAATGTCTAAAATAGCCATTAGCATCCTGAGTTAACGCTAAATAAAAGTCTCTTTCTTCAAGGGTAGGATGAAAAAAACTGACATTAAGTAGCGGGAAAATTTTTTCAATACCTGTTGGTTTTATTATTAACTCATTATCCTTTAACTGAATAGCAAATCGCATACCCAGTTTTTGGGCCATTTTTACTTTGCCCACTTCTAAATTGATGGATTTACCTTTTTTATAATAATCACCAACGACTAACGTATCAGGGTTAGTATTAGCAATGATATAAGTAGCAATACCAGCTACAACAGCGGTAAAGGGAAGAATAAAAACTAACCAAGCCCAAGGCTCATGGTACCAAGAATCTTTCATAAAATAGTAATTACGTTGACAGGAGAATATGGGATAGAATTATACCTTTTTTATTAACACTCAGCTAGTTTCAAGTCTATTAAAAGGTATAAAAAAAACCCTGGTTACAAAGTGTAACAAGGGTTTTTTATTCAGGTGAACGCTAACTAAAACTACCGTGACTGGCAATAAATTAGTTAGACTATTGAATATCTGTGTTGTGACTATTTAATCTTGCGAAAGACTATAAACATAAGCACTAACTAGATGAATTTTCTCTTCACCAAAGATATCTAACCATGCAGGCATAACACCGGCACGACCGTTACGAATAGACTCTTCAATAGCACGTTTTGAACCACCGTATAACCAAATATTATCATTTAACCTTGGTGCACCCATAGGCATACCTAAGGCTAAGCTACCTTCGCCGTCAGCACCATGACAAGCAGCACACATGACAAATTTACTTTTGCCTGCTTTTGCAAGTTCAGGGTCAACAGAGCGACCACTTAAACTAATTACGTAGGCAGCAACTTCTTTAACACCTTGCTCGCCGCCTAAAGCGCCTTCCCAAGCCATCATCCCCATAGCTTTACGTCCTTTAACCAAGGTTTCAGTAATTGCTTCTGGTGAACCACCATAGAGCCAATCTTTATCGGTTAGGTTAGGAAAGCCTGTTGTACCACGTGCATCAGAGCCATGACATTGTGAGCAGTTTTGAATGAACAAACGCTGACCTATTTTCAATGCTTTATCATCAGTAGCTAAGTCTTCAATACTACGCGCAGCGTAAGCTGCAAAGATAGGACCAAACCTAGCATCTGCGGCGGCAATTTCTCGGTCATATTGAACTAATACACCCGAGTCTTTATGTGAGTATTCTAACGTTTTAGCTTTTGATTCAGCAATACTTAGAATACCTTGATTAGAGCTTTTCCAGCCGATAAGACCACTCCAACCACCTAAACCATAAGCGGCAATATAAAAGAATGCCCACACGATAGTTAATAAGAAAAACGTACTCCACCATTTAGGTAAAGGGTTATTTAACTCTTCAATGCCGTCAAAAGAATGACCCATTGATTCGCCTTCTTCAACGCCTGCAAAGTTCTTTAGGCACATACGTAGTAGTAAAAAACAACCAACTAACGAGCCAAGGGTAAGCACCCAAACCCATATATTCCAGAAGCTAGACATTATTATTGGTCTCCTGTTTGCTATCTTTATTAAGGTGACGTTTTTTATCTTCAGTATTTATTTTATCTTCTTCAAAAATTGAATTCGCTACATCATCAAAAGATGACTTACGTTTTTTTGAATAGGACCAAACAACAATAATGATAAATAAAGCCAATATAAGGAGGGCGACAAACCCTCTGAGAGTACCGTAATCCATCAGGGCTACTTCAACGCGTGGCCAAGTGATTGCAAGTATGCAATCACGGCACTCATTTCAGTTTTACCTTTTACCGCCTCTTTAGCGCCGTCAATTTCTGCTTGCGTATAAAGTGGAATTGCCTTGCCATTTTCATCTTTATGACTACGATTACGTGTTAAAAAGTTAAATGTTTCTAACTTTTTACCTGTTATTTCGCCATCAAGGGTATTGGTGTTTAACCAATTATAAGCAGGCATGTTCGACTCCGGTACCACTGAACGAGGATCGGTTAAATGAGCAATATGCCAAGCATCACTATAACGACCACCAACACGCGCTAAATCAGGACCAGTACGCTTAGAACCCCATAAAAATGGATGTTCCCAAACATGCTCACCAGCGACACTATAATGACCATAACGCTCTGTTTCTGCACGAAATGGACGAATCATCTGACTGTGACAGTTACTGCAACCTTCACGAATATAGATATCACGGCCTTCCATTTGTAAGGCAGTGTATGGCTTTAAGTTATCAACCGGCGTTGCTAATTCTTTTTGAAAAAACAACGGCGTGATCTCAACTAAACCACCAATGCTGATAGCAAAAACTGTAAATAAGAAAAACAAGCCAACGTTCTTTTCAACTTTTTCATGTGAATTTTTCATAGGGCTCTCCTTAAGTTATTTCAACAGGCTTAAGACTATTGTCTTTAGCACCGATAGTTTTGAACATGTTGTAAGCCATTAAGAAGAAACCAATGACAACGAGAACACCACCGACGAAGCGGATGAAATAAAATGGATAAGAAGCAGTTAAGCTTTCAACAAAACTATAGGTCAACGTACCATCACTATTTACTGCTCTCCACATTAACCCTTGCATTACACCCGAAATCCACATGGCTACGATATAAAGTACGATACCAGCAGTGTGTAACCAGAAGTGAACGTTAATTAAACGGATACTGTACATACGACCTTGGTTAAATAATATAGGGATTAAGTGATACATAGCACCAATAGATACCATAGCAACCCAGCCTAGTGCTCCTGAGTGGACATGACCAATAGTCCAATCAGTGTAATGAGATAAGGCATTAACTGATTTAATTGCCATCATAGGACCTTCAAAGGTAGACATACCATAAAAAGATAATGAAACAATTAAGAAACGTAAAATAGGGTCATGACGAAGTTTATGCCATGCGCCAGAAAGCGTCATAATACCATTAATCATGCCACCCCATGAAGGAAGGAATAAAACGATAGACATAACCATACCTACTGACTGAGCCCAATCAGGAAGTGCAGTATAATGTAAGTGGTGAGGACCAGCCCAAATATATAAAGAAACTAATGCCCAAAAATGTACAATAGATAAACGGTAAGAGTAAACTGGACGCTCTGCCTGTTTTGGTACAAAGTAATACATGATCCCTAAGAAACCAGCAGTTAATAAAAAGCCAACGGCGTTATGACCATACCACCACTGCATCATGGCATCGATAGCACCAGAGTAAATTGAATACGACTTCATTCCTGATACAGGAATTACCATTGAGTTACCAATATGCAATACCGCAACAGTAAGAATAAAACCACCAAAGAACCAGTTAGCTACGTAAATATGCGATGTTTTACGTTTAACTAAGGTACCAAAAAAGACGATGGCGTATGAAATCCAAACCACAGCAATAAGAATATCAATAGGCCACTCTAGCTCAGCGTATTCTTTTGAAGAAGTATAACCTAAAGGTAAAGAGATAATAGCTGCAACAATAATAGTTTGCCAACCCCAAAAGGTAAAGGCTACTAATTTTCCGCCAAAGAGTCGCGTTTGACAGGTACGTTGCACTACATAATAAGAAGTGGCAAATAATGCACTTGTACCAAAAGCAAAAATTACAGCATTAGTATGAAGTGGACGAAGACGGGAATAGGTTAACCAAGGTGTATCGAAGTTTAACGCAGGCCAAATTAATTGTCCCGCGATAAGTACACCTACAAGTGTACCAAAGGTTCCCCAGATTACAGTCATTACAGTAAACTGACGTACAACATCAAAGTTGTAGTCTACTGCTGACATATTACTTGTGGTCATGTTAAGGATTCCGCAGTGTTATTATTAATCAGAAAGTATCTTTTGTTGTAACACCTAAAGATGAAAAAGCCGTAGGTATAGGACACAATTTATACTAACTCTATGTGTTTGCTCATTGAGCTGTGAGCTTTGTCACATCCGTGTAGATAAATGTTTCAAAAGCCCTGTAATTTTACCCTTTGGTAAGGATATAAATCAATAACTATACGTGTTTATATTAGATGTAGATCAACAAAAGATAATTACTTTTACATTAATCGTAGATATTAAATGATCAAAAAAGATAAAAGTAACTCAATGAGTTAGCAACTTTTTATTAGTAATTGCTCTAAAACAGATAATAAGTAATTATATTGTAAAGAGATAAGCCTAGTTATAGACGTTTTTAAGAAGTGGTAAGCGGTAAAATTTTATTTAATAACTCGTTATTAGCAAGTTGTTTTAACGGTTTAAAGATAATAGGACGAGTTGTTCTCGTTCAATACTAATTATTTGTTCTTGCTAAAATTTTGATAGTATTTGACTTAACGTCTCTAGACAAATACCAATGAAGTTAGCTATATCATGACGACAAATGGTTAACTCTATTTAAGTTTTATTACCTGAATATTTTGAATAACGCTGACAAATGTTAAGTAAAAATATGGCTATTCAGCATTTAGCTTATTATTACCGAGAAGTGCTGGAGGATTACATTACTGAGCGTAGCTTTGTTCTATCAGTAGCTAAATTAAATTCTGTTATCATTTAGGCGTTAATTTCGAGTAAGTAGAAAATGGAGCGAAATAAAGGTCACAAATAGCGCTATCTTCTAAGCGATAGCACTGTCGTTATAAGTTTCTAAACATACCAGAATATACTACGAATATTGCGAATAGCGCTTTGGTTTGTTCGAATCACTTTACACAGTGCTTGATTGAGCAGAGTTGATCAATTTCTTTTAGCGCTAACTTCAATACGTGTCTTTAGATAGTTACTGGTTAAGTCTACAGCGTGATTTTCAGAGCTAATAGGTAAGGAAATTGCCTGTATTAAACAACTGTCGCAGTCTAGGTAGTTTGAATCTGATTACATCGTTGGGACTTTACTTACCAATTTAGTCGCTCGGGTCATTTACTTATAACGATTATGTTTGGCTGTTAATACTTAGACTAGCTAGTTTACTGGCGTTAGTAGATAATAATAACGTAGCAGTAGAAGGTCGGCTTTTCTGTGTCTAATAAAAGGTTAAATAACGTGTTAAAACAGTTTCCCCTTATCGGTTTACTATTAATTTTAACTGCCTGTCAGCCAATAGGTGAGCAGAACTTGACAAGTAATAATAGCGCATTAGTATTACAATGTATTGAAAGCCAGAGTCGTTGTGAAATCACTACAGAACTCGGTATTTTCAGCATTAGATTCTCCCAACATCAATTATTAGATACAGTTAAAACTGAGCTACCTTTTTTTATTGAATTGTCTGAACTTACACAAATAAACATAGCTAATAAATCGAGCCAAAGTACTGAGCAAAGTATAACTAATGTATCAGCCTATCTAGAAGGTAAGGAGATGTTTATGGGCAAGATACCGCTTTTCTTCGAGCAAGGAGCTAATCAAGGTACTTATATGGCACAAAGCTTATTGGCAAGCTGTAGTGAAGAACTGATGGATTGGCGTTTGTGGATAACAGTCGACA
>JBKEHN010000006.1:0-50774 GCA_046710905.1 Colwellia sp. | reverse complement strand
AAATTACTGCAGATACCCACTCATCAACAGGTGAAGTATTAGCCCTTGATGTGACTCATGAAAATGGTAAACCTTTTAAACCGACTAATGAAAAACAGACTAATGACGCTTTAGCTATCTTGAAACCGGCTGATTATGCTGTGAGTAAGCGTGAAGATAAACCGTCAAAAAGTACACCATCAGCGCCGTTTATTACCTCTACGCTACAGCAAGCTGCTAGTACTAAATTGGGTTACGGCGTAAAACGTACCATGGGTTTAGCCCAGCGTTTGTATGAAGCGGGTCATATTACTTATATGCGAACCGATTCAACCAATCTAAGTAAAGATGCAGTAGAGATGTGTCGTAATTACATTACGAACAGCTTTGGTGAAAACTACTTACCTGAGAAAGTAAAAGTTTATGGATCTAAAGCCGGAGCTCAAGAGGCGCACGAAGCAATACGCCCATCAAATGTTAAACTTGAAGCTGCATTTCTTGAGGGCATTGAACCTGATGCAAAAAGACTTTATGAGCTAATTTGGCGTCAGTTTGTTGCCTGTCAAATGACTGCTGCTCGTTATACGGTAAGTACCTTAACGATCAGTGCAGCAACCTTTGATTTAAAAGCTAAAGGACGAGTGATGCAGTTTGATGGTTGGACAATTGTTCATCCACAGCTTAGTAAAGGTGATGATACACATTTACCTGATTTAAAAGTTGGCGAAAGATTATCGTTAGATAATATCGAGCCAACTCAGCACTTTACTAAACCACCAGCACGTTTTGGCGAAGCGTCATTGGTAAAAGAGTTAGAAAAACGTTCTATCGGAAGACCTTCAACGTATGCGTCTATTATTTCAACGATTCAAGATCGTGGTTATGTTCGATTAGAAAAAAAACGTTTTTATGCTGAAAAAATGGGTGAAATTGTTACTAATAGTTTATCTGGTAGCTTTGAGAAGTTAATGAGTTACGAATTTACCTCGAATATGGAACAAGAGCTTGATGAAATAGCAGGTGGTACTGCGGATTGGAAGGGGGTTTTAGATAAGTTTTATAAAAACTTTACCAAACAATTATCAAAAGCTGACCAACCATCAGAAGATGGAGGCATGCAAACCAATGAGCCGGTATTAACTGATATCGATTGTCCTACTTGTAATCGTAAAATGGGTATTCGAACGGCTCAAACGGGGGTGTTTTTAGGTTGTTCTGGTTATGCTCTACCACCAAAAGAACGCTGTACAAAAACTATGAACTTAACCGCTGGTGAAGAGGCTGAAAGTGTTTTAGCTGAAGATGCTGAAACCGAAGCGCTTATGGCAATGCGTCGTTGTGATAAATGTGGTACTGCGATGGATAGCTACCTAATTGACGAAACACGTAAATTACATGTTTGTGGTAATAACCCAGTCTGTGATGGTATTGAAGTTGAAAAGGGCGAATTTAAAATTAAAGGTTATGATGGGCCTATTTTAGATTGTGACCGTTGTGAAGCACCAATGGAATTAAAATCAGGCCGTTTTGGTAAGTATTTTGATTGTACTAATGAAGAATGTAAAAATACCCGTAAGTTATTAGCCAGTGGTGAAGCCGCGCCACCAAAAGAAGACCCTGTGCAATTACCTGAACTAGAGTGTGAAAAGTCTGAAGCTCACTTTGTATTGCGTGATGGTGCTGCAGGTATCTTTTTAGCGGCGCATACTTTTCCTCGTTCTCGTGAAACTCGAGCACCAAAAGTTGCCGAACTACAGCGTTTTAAAGACCGTATTTCTGAGAAATTCTATTACTTAGCTGAGGCACCAGTCAAAGATAACGAGGGGAATTTATCGGTAGTACGGTACAGCCGTAAAACCAAAGAACAGTACGTAATGACAGAGATTGCTACACAAGAAGGCAAGCCTAAAGCAACAGGTTGGACTGCAAAATACATTAACGGTAAGTGGGTCGAAGAGATTCCAAAGCCTAAAAAGAAAGTAGTAAAAAAACCTGCAGCAAAGAAACCTGTAGTAAAAAAGGTAACTAAAAAAGCCGCTGTTGAATAAAGAAAGTCAATATTAAAAAATAGGTATTTAAAAGTACCTATTTTTTTATGCTCACTAAACGGTATTGTGAAACCTAGTCTATCCCTTCTAACTCATCTAATACTTTTCGTGCTTGTGCTAAAGTACAATCAGTTTTTGCCATCAAAGTAGCGATAGTTAAGGTCTTTAGGCTGTTTGCAAGAGTGATGATATCTTCATGACTTAAGTCTTCATATTCTTTTTTAAGTCGTTTTGCTAGCCATAGCCAGCTAACTGCATTTTCATGTTCTATAAATGATACGATGGATTGTAATTGAGTAGAGGTTGCTTTTAATTGCCAGTTTCTAGAGCGACCGACACGACTTAAGTCACAACCTTGTTGCCTTATATAAGCCTTTATCGCGTAAGATTTCATTGTTCGGCGTAAAAAAGAGGGGAGGTTAATCGAGTTAATTATTTCCATCATATGAATCGTTTTGAATGGTTTAGATAAGCCTAGGATAAACTGAGATATAGCCAAGTTATATCAACACACATGACTTAATTAAAAACTGTGGGTTCATGTGATTTTGAAATAAATAAGAATTACCATTTTTTCTTTGGTTGAAATAATAAATCTAGTTCATTTTCTTCACTTTTGGCTTTTTTCGCTGCATCTTTAGCATTAGTATGTTTTAAAGCATCAGTAATATCTTCTAAATTTTGTGCAACATCAGCTTGCTTAGTCGTTACATAGTCATTTTTTAGCGTGGTACTCGCTAAACTTTGCAATGCTTTTTCAAAATACTGTCTAGCGGAGCCAAGCATCTCCTTGTTAAAGGCAATAGTACCGCGTTTAACTAAGCTTTCAATATTAATTTTTAATTGCATGGTAGCTAATCGTTGATCTTCTGCAGAGAAAGTTTGAGTATCTAAAGCGCCTTTGGTTTGCTCAGACTTGAGTACCGCACGTAATTTCTTAATACATTGTAAAATGGCAACAAGCTGCTGCTCGTTATCTGGGAAAGTAAAACTATCTTCTGTAGCGTTTTGCGTATCAGCGAGGTCTTCCGAAGCTTTTAATCGTGATGTTAATTCTTGAACTTTTTTATTTATGCCTTTTACTACTGGTATAAGTTCTTGCATGGTCTTGGCTGCATTTAAACTGCGACGGTTTAATATTTTGATAATATTTGGGTTATTAGGTAAATTAGCTAAATTTAGGATTAGCTCTTCACTTTCATCAATAATCGCTTTTTGCTTCGAGACTTTAATACGTTTGTCTGCTTCTAATTTTTCTTTATGTTGTTGAATGGAAGTCACTACAACAACAATAACGATTAAGGCGATAATTAACCCAATAATAATAGCAATCATTTAAGATTCTCTTGAATAAATAAACTAGCAAGCAGTCTACAAAAAATGCTTGGTTTAGCATAGTACTAGTTGTATATTTAGCTTAAAAAAACATAAAAAAGTTGTTTGTCATTATATTATAACTAAGTAAAAAATAATCTTTAAATAATTCCAGTAAAGTGAGCGATTTTATTTACAAAAAGTAAAATTTATTATGGTATAAATGTCTAATTAAGTATATTATTTTGTTCTAAGAACGTTACAAATCTCGCATTTATTAATGCTACTTGAGTATTTATATGAAATTACAGCAACTACGCTATATCGTTGAAGTATTAAACAACAACTTAAATGTTTCTGCTACGGCAGATAGCTTGTTTACCTCGCAACCAGGAATTTCTAAACAGGTCAGAATGCTTGAAGATGAGTTAGGTATTCAAATTTTTGGTCGTAGTGGTAAACACCTCACACATGTAACAGAAGCTGGTCAAGATGTTATAGATATTGCGACGAAAATTCTGTCAAAAGTTGAAGGAATTAAAGCTGTTGCTCGAGAGCATACTCAGCCTGATGAAGGTAAATTGCGTATCGCTACAACGCATACTCAAGCGCGTTATGCCTTGCCAGATGTTATTAAAGGTTTTGTCAAGCGATATAGTAAAGTTTCATTGCATATGTCTCAGGGAACACCAGCGCAAATAAGTGATGCGGCAGCTAAAGGAGATGCAGATTTCGCTATTGCTACCGAGTCATTACACTTGTATAACGATTTGGTAATGCTTCCCTGTTATCACTGGAATCGCAGTATTATCGTTCGACCTGATCATCCTCTGGCTAAAAAGCAAAACCTAACGATAAACGATATTGCAAAATACTCACTGGTTACTTATGTTTTTGGTTTTACAGGTCGTTCAGAGCTCGATGCTGCTTTTGATGCCGCTGGCGAAAAACCTAAAATTGCTTTCACAGCTACAGATGCTGACGTTATTAAAACTTATGTACGGTTAGGTGTCGGTGTAGGGGTCATTGCTTCAATGGCGATTGACCCGCGGATTGATAGCGACCTCGTTGTGATAGATGCAGCTCATTTATTTAAAGCTAGTACTACTAAGATTGGTTTTAGACGAGGTAGTTTTTTACGTGCCTATATGTATGACTTCATTGAGCGTTTTGCGCCTCATTTGACTAAAGATATTGTCACCCGTGCAATGTTATTAAAGAATAATGTTGAGGTTGATGAGTTTTTGAAAGATATTAAATTACCTACTCGTTAAGTTTTTGAGTAACTATCAGCAGTCAATTTTTATTACTGTTAGTTACTAATACTCAGCGAAAGAAAATTTATAATGAGCACTAGTTGTTAGCTAGGTAATCATTATAAATTTCCCCGGTAAGAGCTCTTCATTAAGAGTAATTATATCGTTAGGGTATTGATAAATATAAATATTATAGTTGATGTATTTGTCTAGTATCTTTAAGGAAAATGTCACTTTTTTCTGTTTCTTTGGCTTCATGAGTATCATACCTCTAAAGACAGGAGTTAGTGCAGGTGCATTGATTATGTTCTCTTTTATTAACATAGCCTGAAAGTAAATAGCGATTAGGGTATGTCATGTAAAGAGCGCCATGAAAAAATATTTCTAATTCTATTTTAGTACAATGATGTCTTATATCTTCAATTTTATTAAGGGATACTGTACTCGATAATATGCCTATCTATTCCCTATTGCTGCTAAAATTTTACAGTCGCCCAATTGAATGTCTTTATTTTTTTGACAAGTGAATAGGTATATCAGGAGAGTCTTCTCTAGCCAGAATAATAACATCAGGCTAAGACATGATTAATGAATTTGGCTTCATGGTAATAAAAGGTAAAAAATACTTTAGATACGTTTTTAGTTTATCCTTATGTGGCGCCATATAATCTAGTAGGTAGAGTTTTTACTTAATTGATGCCCTGCATTTATCTGTTTTTGAATGTTTTCAAAACTAAGTTCATTTTCCTTGAACAGTAAATATTGACTAAGCTGCTTAGTATAAATAGTATCAGTACCGTAAGAAAAAGCATGTTTTACAAATTACTAATAGTAGAAAAAAACTCATGTTTTATAATGAGGTACTCATAGTTATAATGGAATACAAACAGGAAAAACGTGACGAATTAGACTTAATAGTGGGTGCAGTAAGTATTTCGAATTAAACTAAATATGATATGATTGAAAATTTATTTATCTTAAATCGAGTAATGTGTGTGATAAGTTATAGATAAACGGTAGGCTGCTCTGCTATTAGATTGAAAAATAAGGATAAAAATAATTTTTTATAAAAATGTGTTATTTTTACTAGTAAGCATAATAAAAATAAAGGTAAATTTATGGCAACTGAAAATGCCCTGTATACAATTTTGATTGAAAAGATAAAGCAAGATACTCTTGTACTACCAACATTACCGGAGGTAGCATTAAAAGTTAGAAGTGCTGCAGATGATCCTGATATTAATTTAAATCAGATGAGTGATATTATTGGTCAAGATCCAGCTTTATCTTTAGGCATGCTTAAAATTGCTAATAATGCAATTTGGGCACGTAGTATTAAAGTTGAAACTGTGCCACAGGCGGTAACCCGTATTGGCTTAAATCAAATTAAAAGTATCGCAACGGCAATGGCCATAGAACAAGTCTTTGTTTCACACAATGATGTTGTCACTATGTATATGAACAAGGCCTGGGAAAAAACTGTTGATATTGCCTCAGTGGCAATTAGTTTGATGGATTTATATTTACAAGATAACAAACGCACCTCACTATCGCTAGATACTATTACCTTAGCAGCATTAATACATAATATAGGTATTTTACCTATTTTGTCCGAAGCAGAAAATCACCCCGATGTTTTTGCTAATCCAACCTTTCTACAGCAGGCCATCATTAAATTATCTGGGCGGGTAGGTGGCGCAATTAGCCGTAGTTGGGGATTCTCTGATGATTTTACATTATTAGCTGAAAGTTGGAGTGATTTAACTATTTTACCCAGTGAAGTTCATTACTTAGATTTTATTAGAGCTGGAGCCATTTATCATAATATTTTTAAAAATGAATCGACTAAGCAGACTCTATTAAAAAATTATACTAAGAAAGGTCTTTTACCTGATGTTGATTATTTATATTCCGATGAATTTAAAAAGAAAAGTGATAGCGTAAAGGCTATGTTTATTTAATGATACCTAGTTGTACAAATAAATAAAAATGGCAACGTTGTGTTGCTATTTTTATTTAATTATATAATGTATGGTTAATTTTTTTCTAAAAGATCAGTCGTTGTCATCGAAAATTCAGCTAATAGTTCGATAATAAAACGGTTTAACTCTCCTGACATTAGAGCAAAATCAGCGTCAAGTTTAGCTACTACATCAGCACTATCGATATCATCATTTTGTTCGTGAATAACATCAAAAAACTTCACTCGTTTTATGGCTAAGTCATCACATAAAATGAAGGATAACGATTCATCCCATTCTAGCGCAACTTTTACCACGTACTTATCCGCATCTAAATGCGATTTAATCTCTTCACTCAATAGGTCTTGATTTTTTACACGAACAACCGCACCATCATCACCTAAAGCATTAAATTCTGCTTCCATACCTAAAGTAAACTTACCACCTAAGCTTTTCTTATTTAGCCAATCAGTCATCGTTTGATCAGCACAGACATCAGGTTCAAAACTGGTAACAGGTAGTGTACCGAGTACTTTACGCAATAACGCTAATAAATCCTCAGCTTTACCACGTGAACTTGAATTTATAACGATAATATTATTAACAGGACTTATATAAGCATGAGTATCTGTTATACGAGAAAATGCACGAGGCAGTAACTCAAAGGTTATATCTTCTTTGAATTGTTCTTTTTCTTTTTTAGTTGCGCCACGACCTTGTTCTAGTTCAAGTAAGTTGATTTTTTCTTCAACCATATCCTTAATAACGGAAGCCGGCAGCATTTTTTCTTCTTTGCGAGCACAAACTAGAAAGTTGCCATTTGCACTATGAACACTGGTATCACCATGTTTTCCTAATGCGTTAATCCAACCAAAATGAGCAATTTCTGTTGATGCTAGTGGAGTAAATAGGTGCTCTGATAAATGTTTTTCTAAGTCTTCCTCAGACCATTCAAATGGGCGAGTAAAGGCAAAAAAGTAAAGGTTTTTAAACCACATAAGTAAATCCTAGACTGATAAAAGAATGTTTTGCCGATTATCATACCTGAATTCTAATGTTAAGACAGTAGCTTTTAGCTATACCTCATGTCGGGTAACGTTATGCGATAGCTTAAGCCTTTGCCATATTCTGAGTAAGCATCAATTGAACCATTAAGTGTATCAATTACTAAGTTTTTAATTATATGTGTGCCTAGACCCGTACCACCCTTATCTATTTGAGTGGTATAAAACGGATCAAATAGTTTATCAAGTTCTTCTTTCAAAACGCCAACACCATTATCTTTATAAAGTATGACTAGCCTTTGTTGTTCTACACTCACATCAATACTCATCACACCGCGGTTAATATTATAAAATCCATGGATGATAGAGTTGATAATTAAATTAATGATTATCTGAGCGATAGCGCCTGGGTGTGTATAAATTTCAATATATGGATCACAATTAATTTTGATACAGTGATTAGTTTTTTTTAATTTAGGATGAATTGATTGGATGATTTCATCGATATATTTAGCAATATTAATTAATCTAACTTTATCATTAGTTTGGTCAACAGCAACCTGCTTAAAGCTAGTAATTAACTCGGCAGCTCTTTGCAAGTTATTTGATAATAATTCGATACTTTGTTGCGCATTAGCTATAAAACTATCAATCGTACGCTTTGATAGTTTTTGTGCACTGATATCTTGTTGTAGTTTAGTAATAATATCAGCTAAATAGCTTATTGAAGTAATACTGATACCAATAGGGGTATTTATTTCATGAGAAACTTCAGCACTGAGTTGTCCTAAAGATGACATTTTTTCAGCTTCTAGTAACCTATCTTGTGCTTTACTTAGCTCAATTATTGAGCTTTTCAATTCTTTATTAGTGGTAATTAGTGTACTTTCCGTTTTACGGCGACGGTTATTCTCGCCTTCTAATTGATGCTGCTGTACCAGCATTTCTTTTTGTTGAACCTCCATTTTTAATAACGTCCTACTTAACGTAGATGTTTTTTTTGCTACTTCTTGCTCAAGAAATAAATTTTGTTCATCTAACTTGTCATTTGCTAAATTAGTTTCTCGTTGTGATAATGCAAGTTTATCTTTAAATTCAACGAGTTCATCAATAAGGTTATTATAAGCCTCCTCTAGGACATCAAGCTCATTTCTTTCATCGTTCATACTATGAAATTTTGAGGCTTCAGGATCATGTAGATCAAGTTGCTTCATTTGGTTAGTCAAGTCTTTTAAGGGATCAGTTAATAATTTTGTAAAAGCTAGTGAAAATAAGAAGACCAAAAAAGTGGTTTTGACAATAGCGTTACCTATTAGAAAATAAATCCCTACTTCGATACGGCTAAAAATAACATCATTACTCGATAGTAAGGTCACGGTCCCAACCCTAGTAGTTCGTCCTGAAAACTCAAATATAAGTGGGAAAGAGTGACCAAACAATCCATCGCTTACTGAGCTAATAGCCTGGTGTTGATTATAACTTTCTTGAGAAGCCTGTTTAGGTAGGGTAAGTATTTCACCAAGCTGAGTGATAACATTATTGACTTCATCTGTTACTGTTATTCCTTGTATCATCGGAATAGCTATTAAACCTTTTGAAATATCAATAGCTTGTTGAGTGTTTAGTTCCCAAACAGCACGAGTTAAGCTACCACTAATTGTTTTTTGTAAAGTGAGTAGTTCACTATTGATATGGCTTTTGGTATTAAAATATTCAGCAATGATTTGAATGCCAGTAACACTGACAGTTAAAATAAAATAAACAGACAGTACTCTTGTTAGCAGTTTACGCGATATGCTAGTTATTTTCATATCAGTTATCTTTTTAGGTGATTTTAGGAACTTATTGTTAATTCTAGTAAATTATTTTTAAAGTGCGCGAAAATAAAATATATAGTCTAAAATAATCATAATTATATTAACCTAATTAAAGCCTCATTTTAAATAAATAAATAAATAAATAAATAAATAGCTATTATGACATTTTTAAGTGTTTTTTATGAATATAATCTTACGGCTGTAACAAAGTTGTAATAAATGTATTGTAAAGTATCGGTAAATTAGTCTTCTTACTTAAAAATATAATAAAATAGAAAATATTTAGGGATATTTATGAAACAGGTTAAAAAATTTATCGTCATGTCGGTGTGTTCTTTATTGATTGTGCCAATGGTTGCAGCAGAGCAAGCATCTAACAAAGTACAAAAAAGTAAAGAAATTATCGATTTCTACGGCAAGTTAAACATTTCATTACAAGCAACCAAAGAAAAAGGTGAGTCTTTTAATGAACTAAAAAGTAATGCTTCTCGCGTTGGGGTAAAAGGTAAATATTATTTAGAGAATGACTTAACGGCTATTTATAAGCTGGAATGGCAAGTCAATATTAATGATGATACTAAAGATACCTTAACAGCTCGTAATCAATGGGTTGGTGTTAAAGGTAGTTTTGGGGAACTTACCGTGGGTCGCTCTGATACTACCTTAAAGGTATCACAAGGTAAGTTTGATTTGTTTAACGATTATGAAGGAGACTTAAAGCACCTTTTCATTGGTGAGAATCGTGTAGCAGATTCTGTTACTTATAAATCACCTTTTTTTAAACATTTTCAAGTATTAAGCAGTTATATCATTTCTGATGACCATGAGAACGATAACCCTTATTCGTTAGGTATATTTTTTGGTGATTTAAACTTGAAAAAAACTGATTTTTTCTTATCTGTTGCACATGATGAAAATATGCCAGTTAAATTTAAAGGCTTTGATGGTGTAGGGAATTCTATTTCTATCACTGAGCCACTGGCTAATAGCCGTGTAACAGGTATGTACAAATTTGGTGATTTACGTTTAGGGGTAATGTTTGTCGATACTGAAGTAGTCACTACGGGAAAGTCTGAAACAGGCTACGCTGCTAATGTATCTTATAAAAGGGGTAAAGTACTTGTTAAGGTTGAATATCAAGAGTTTGCTGGTGCAGATGTCATAAGTATCGGTGCTGACTATAAGTTAGGTAAAAAAACTAAAGTATATGCTTGGTATACAGATAGAGAAGCGAATCTAGTTAAAGGGAATGATGGTAACTCCTATAAGCTCTCTGAGGCAGGGAAGTACTTTGCGATTGGTATGGAACAAAAATTCTAAGCTTTAACTCTTAATTAATTATTTTATTTAAATAAAACCGTTAATCTCTCCAGATTAGTGGTTTTTTATATGGGTATACTAACTAAAGCAATAAGCTTGCTTGATAATTTTACTTTTGTCATGAAACTGTCACTAAACTTATGCACAATAACTCATCAAGTGTAATATTTTGTTAATATTTACTTTAGAAACAGAAGATTTCACCAGTTATTCATATTATTAGGATGTATTCATGAGTAGAAAAATTTTAGTCGTTGAGGATGAGACCCCCATCAGGGAGATGATTAGTTTTGTATTAGATCAAAATGGTTTTAATGCGATAGAAGCTTGTGATATTGATCAAGCATTAGCTAAAATTCATGAACCGTATCCAGATTTAATATTACTCGATTGGATGTTACCTGGCGGAACAGGAGTTGCGTTAGCAAAAAAATTAAAGCAAAGTGAATACACTCGAAATATCCCAATTATTATGCTGACAGCCCGCAGTGATGAAGATGATAAAGTAAAAGGTTTTGAAGCAGGAGTCGATGACTATGTTACTAAGCCATTTTCACCTAAAGAACTTATTGCTCGTATTAAAGCAGTAATCCGGCGTGTTTCTCCAACATCCCTTGAAGAAGAAGTCGATTTTCATGGTTTAAAACTAGACCCTGTTGCCCATCGCGTTGCTATCAATGGTAATAGCTTAGATTTAGGTCCAACAGAGTTTCGTTTATTACACTTTTTTATGACCCATACCGAGAGAGTATATTCACGTGAACAATTATTAGATAATGTTTGGGGCACAAATATTTATGTTGAAGACCGAACTGTTGATGTTCACATTAGACGTTTGCGTAAAGCCATTTCTGGCGAAGGACACGACGAGTTTGTGCAAACCGTGCGAGGCGCTGGATATCGCTTTTCAAGTAAATTAAAAAAAGTAAGTCCACTATAACTATTTCTGTGTTGGAATTTAATTAGACAAATATGCATTTTCGTTTATCTTTTATAAATATTATTTATCGTTTACTGGGTTTATTAGTTGCTAGTGCTCTTGTTGGCTGGTTATTCGATTATGTATTGGTAACCATGTTTGCCACCAGTATATTTTTATTAGTTTGGCATTATCACTATTTATTTAAACTAATTAATTGGATTTGGCAATCTAAGGCGCTATCACCTCCTCAAGCAATGGGACTATGGGGATATTTATATGACGGTTTATATCGACAAGTTAAGCTACAGCGAAATAAGCAAAAGCAATTAAATGAAAGAATTCGGCGTTTTCGAGATGGGGCTGAAGCACTTCCAGATGCAGCATTAATGTTATCTGAGGAGCTTACCATTGAGTGGGGTAATAAAAAAGCACAGCGACTTTTAGGTGTTCGTTGGCCAGATGATTTTGGTTTGCGTATCGATAATTTACTTAGAGCGCCCGAATTTACAGACTATTTAGCACTAGAGAACTTTGAGTCTCCTTGCTTGTTGTTGTCTCCCTTTCACTCTGATGTACAACTTGAAATACGTCTTATGGCTTATGGCAGCGAGCATGTCTTACTCTTGGCTAGAGATATATCTAATCTTCAGCGTTTAGAAGACATGCGTCGTGATTTTGTTGCCAACGTCTCGCATGAATTAAAAACGCCTTTAACTGTTGTTCGTGGATATGTTGAAATGATCCAAGCTTCCCAACAAATATTTGAGCCTCATTGGCAAAAAGCATTTCACACGATTGAAGGACAAGTATCGCGTATGGATCGCTTAGTTGAACAGTTACTTAATTTAGCTAAAGTCGAGAATAATAGTGATGATGAGAAGCAATGCATCGATATGGAACAATTAATTCGCACATTAGTTGATGAAGTCACCTGGCTTAATCAGGATAAACAGCATCAAATTAGTTTGAATATCACTACAGATGTTTATGTCCTAGGCTCTGAAACAGAATTAAAGAGCGCTTGTGCTAACCTTTTATCTAATGCTATTGCTTATACTCAACCTCAAGGGCACATTGAGGTAAGTTGGCAGCTAATGGGTAATAAAGCTATTTTTTCAGTCAAAGATAATGGTGATGGTATTAAACCTGAGCATGTTAATCGTTTAACTGAGCGTTTTTATCGTATTGATAGATCTCGCTCAAGAGATACTGGCGGCTCAGGTTTAGGATTAGCTATAGTCAAACATGTACTACATCATCATCAAGCAGAATTACTTATTAATAGTCATTGGGGGCAGGGGAGTGAATTCTCAATCTGTTTCGACCCGAGTACCTTATCTAATACAGTAGATTAATTAAGAGTTTGTGCCAATTACATTAACTATCTCATTTTTTAGATCTAAAGATCTAATAACGTCATTGTCTTCAATCACCATATCTTTCTATAGTTCATTGTAGCGCCTTGTTTTAAAATCTATTCTCATTTCTCATGTAATCATAGTTAGGCCATTGTTAATACTTCCTTACTGAGTGTCATAATTCTGTCATAAAAAATACATGTAAATGTCATATTTACTTCGTATAGTACCAATAATTAAATAGTTCAAACTCTTATTGGAGATAACCATGAGTTTAAAGAAAGTTATAAGCATTATAAGTTTATCAAGTCTACTTTGTTTTTCAGCAGCGGCACTTGATGAAAAGTTACCAGAGTATAAAAAAGTTAGTGGTATTTCAGGTAATGTCTCTTCTGTAGGCTCTGATACTCTAGCCAATATGATGACATTTTGGGCTGAAGACTTTAAGCGTACATACCCAAATGTGAATATACAAATTCAAGCCGCAGGCTCCTCTACTGCTCCACCAGCATTAACTGAAGCAACCGCAAGTCTTGGTCCGATGAGTCGAAAAATGAAAATGCGCGAAATTGAAGCATTTCAAAAACGTTATGGTTATAAACCTACGCGAGTGAGAGTAGCAATTGATGCGTTAGCTGTTTTTGTTCATAAAGATAACCCATTAGAAGGTTTAACCATCGCACAAGTGGATGCTATTTTCTCTAACAACCGTAAATGTGGAGCGGATAAAAATATCGACCGATGGGGTGACCTTGGTTTGACAGGTGTTTGGACCGGAAAAGATGTACAATTATATGGTCGAAATTCAGTGTCGGGTACCTATGGTTATTTTAAAAAGAAAGCATTATGTAAAGGTGATTTCAAAAACAGTGTTAATGAGCAGCCGGGTTCAGCCTCAGTCGTGCAATCTGTTTCTGCCTCACTAAATGGTATAGGCTATTCAGGTATAGGTTACCGAACTTCAGGAGTACGTTCTCTACCATTAGCTAAAAAAGGTATAACCTATATTGAAGCTAACATGGAAAATGCTATTTCAGGTAAGTATCCGTTATCACGCTATTTATACGTATATGTTAATAAACACCCAAATAAAGCACTACCTCCAATGGAAGCCGAATTTTTGAAAATGATTCTCTCTAAATCAGGTCAAAAAATTGTTGAGAAAGATGGCTACATACCACTACCAAGTGAAGTTGTCGCAAAAGAATTTATAAAATTAGGTCTATAATTCTTTATACTTACCGTTTCTTTTTATAGGGCAAGCTAAGTTAAGTTAGCCCTATTCATTTAATGATTTCTGTTATCACTTCGATTCTTCTTATCATTTATCTCCATCTTCAGTTGTGTCTATAAAGCATCATCGGTTAAAATATATATAATTAATTAGTTTCATTGATATAATGAAATTCTAATAAAACTACTCAGTGATCTTTTAAAATGGTCTAAGTATCCAATAACATTATTGCTTTTAATCACAATAGTCCGCTATTGCATCATAAAACCTTGTTTTTGAATATTTACGTCATTAAAGTTTGTACTATTAGTTCGTGGGTTTTTTGGTATTAGCCAGTAGTTGTTATCGTTTATTTTGAAGGAAATGTATGGAAATTATTTTAGCTAATCCTCGTGGCTTTTGTGCCGGTGTTGATAGAGCCATAAGTATTGTTGAGCGCGCTTTAGATTTATTTGGTGCGCCTATCTATGTTCGTCATGAAGTTGTACATAATAAATTCGTAGTAGATGGTCTAAAAGAGCGTGGCGCTATTTTTGTTGATGAGCTTGATGAAGTGCCTGATGATAATACCGTTATTTTTAGTGCTCATGGTGTATCTAAAGCTGTCAGGCAAGAAGCTAAATCTAGAGCATTAAAAGTATTCGATGCAACTTGCCCATTGGTAACAAAAGTTCATATGGAAGTTTCACGAGTTAGCCGTAAAAATATTGAATGTATTCTCATTGGTCATGCGGGACATCCTGAAGTTGAAGGAACCATGGGACAATATAGTAGTGTTTCAGCAGGTATTTATTTGGTTGAGTCGCCTGAAGATGTCGCTAATTTAGTAGTTAAAAATGTAGGGAAACTGTATTTTTGCAGCCAAACTACTTTATCTGTTGACGATACCATGGATGTGATATCGGCTCTGCAAGCTAAATTTCCATTGATTGAAGGGCCACGAAAAGATGATATTTGCTATGCTACTCAAAATCGCCAGGATGCTGTTCGTGAAATAGCAGATAAAGTTGACCTTATGTTGGTCGTTGGCGCAAAAAATAGCTCTAACTCTAATCGACTTAAAGAATTAGCAAGTAAAATAGGTGTTACCTCTTATTTAATTGATACGGCAGAGGATATTGAAACAGACTGGTTAACAGGTATCAATAAAGTAGGGGTAACTGCAGGTGCTTCAGCACCAGCAGTATTAATAAAACAAGTTGTTGAAGCACTAAAAACCTATGGTGGTCATCAAGTTATAGAGTATCCGGGTAAGAAAGAGAACATAGTCTTTGCAGTCCCTATTGAATTGCGCTAGTCTTAATTCACCATTAGGGAATCAAAATAACTTCTTATATTAGTGCTATACTGCAGAATCACTAAGTATAATGTTAATATTAATGTATAGCTGTCGGTTCAGTTGTATTACTAGTTTACATGTTGTTAATTACATGCCGTATGGCAACTTACTTCTTTATATTAGAACCTTGGGTAGTCGCTGTAAGTATTAAAAAATAATGACAAGTGTTAGGACGCTACTTTTAATCAGTTGTAATGACTTGATATTGAGTATAACTATGTTATAGGTGTGGTAGGGTAGTAAATTATGTCTGCATTATCATCATTTTATTATGCTCATATAAGTACATTTAATATTGAGCAATATCCTCCTTCCCTCCCTCCCTCTCTTTATGACAACAGTTTCTTTAATAGTCCTCATTATTACAAAAGTAAATTACTTTTTTTAATTAAAATCGACTCAAAAATTTAAGTAGAGTAATCTGTTAATGAATAATAGAAATAATAAATTTTTACTTTCTCGAATGAAAAACCAGCAAGGTATGAGTTTCATAGAAGTTCTTGTTGGTTTAGTTATTCTTGTTACAGGAATTTTAGGTGCTGTAGCTATGCAGATAACAGCTAAACAAGGCAGTTTTGATGCTATGCAACGTTCACTTGCTTCAAGTTTAGCGCAAGATATAATTGCTCGAATGCGTGCTAATGCGCCTTTAGATAATCCTAATTTAATTTTGAATTTATATGCTCGAAATGATTATGGTACTGCTTTAGATGTTCCTGGCGATCGTTGTAGAACATTACCGGGTTGTGCCGTAGAAGATATGATAAGTAATGATAGATTCGAATGGGAGTTAGCTCTTATGGGAGCCGATGTTACTTCAGATGGATTAAGTGCAGGAGGTTTAGTCGGGGCTGCAGCTTGTATCACTGAAAATAATAACTTTTATACCATAACTGTTAGTTGGCAGGCGAAAAGTACAACTATAGATAGTGCTATAAACAGTTGTGGTACTTCTGGTAGTAAGAGGCGTCAAGTAGTAGTTCAGTCATTTATATTTAATATTTAATATTATAAAACTTTAGTTGATTAAATAGTAAGAGATATAACTAGATTGCTACTAGATAGAATAGACAAAGGAATTAGATAAGCATGCGCGGTAAGAATACGAACTACAAAGTTAAGTTACTAAATCAATCAGAAACTGGCTTTACCCTGCTTGAGCTAATGATTACTTTATCTATTGGATTGGTTTTATTTGCAGGTGTTTTGAGTGTGTTTGTTGGTATGCGAACAACAACTGCGGAAACTTCTACTTTTGGTGAATTACAAGAAAATGGACGCTTTGCCATTAGTGTACTGACTGATGACTTATTAAAGCAGGACTTTTGGGGAGATTATTCTGGGCGTTTAAATAGAAGTAGTCTCACTATGGTAGCAAACCCTCCAGCGCTCAATGACTGCAATGGTGGAGGTATTAATAATGCTACTTTTCCTACTGCTACTGGTAACTTTAGAACGCTTTGGGGGCAAACATTAACGGAGGCCTCACCAAATCCTTTAAATTGTTTTTCTACGCCTACAGGTACTCGAACCAAAGATGGATCTGATGTCATTCAACTCAAACGAGTGATTGGCAATCCTGTACCAACAATAAGTCCATTAAACCCTCTACCCGTTGTAACTAACGATAATTATTACTTCATGGCAAATACTGATAAAGGTGGTATTTATGCTGGTGGTAATGCATGGCCTATATTAGATGATTTTCGTACTTGGATTTATCAACATCATGTTTACTATGTCCGAGAAGAAAAGATAGGTAGTGAGTATGTACCTGTGTTAATACAAGGGAGATTAGCCAATTTAAATATGAATTTTACCCCTGTTGTTGATGGTATTGAAATGATTCGTTTTATGTATGGTGTTGATACCAATGCTGATGGTGTTATTAACGTATATATATCAGCAAATGGTATGAGCAACGCTCTATGGGATAATGCTGGAGGGGCGAGAGTATTAGCTGTTAAAGTTTATGTACTAGCGCGTAGTATTTTACCCGATAGAAAATATAATAATACTAAGACATACCAACTTGGGGATCTAGTTTTTACTCCCCCAGCTAATGATAATTATCGTCGTTTGCTGTTTAGTTCCACAATCACTTTATATAATGCGAGAGTAAACTAATGACAATGTCTAAGAGGGTTTCTAAACAGAATAAGTATCGCAGAGATATTGTTCAGTCTAATAAGCAACGGGGTGTTGTCTTAGTTGTTTCACTTATTTTCTTAATAGCGTTAACAGCAGTTGCCTCAGCTTTAATGCTAAATACTACCACAGATATGAAAATGTCAGGAGCAAGTGAAATGCAAGTCGTTGCAAAACAAGAGGCTTTTGGGGCTATGGATGAACTCATTTTCCGTCAAGTCCAGCCTAGTAACGGCGCAGTAAATAGTTTTGCATTACCTATTGCTACTTACCAAAATCCGATCCCAAGAAATGTATTACCAAGTTTAGTAAGTACTAACGTTGGGACTGATATAGTATCAGCGGATGTTAGAATAATGAATAACCAGTACATGAAGGAAACTGGCTGTCCCCGAACTCTAGCCATAAATACAAATTCAGCTAATCTAGAAACCTGCAATATATTACAGGTGCAACTTACAAAACTATATGGTCGAAAGAGTAATAGTAATGTTCAAGTTAATGCGGGTATTGTTCAAAAGTTAGGAAAGCTATAACGATTTTTAGATTTTTAAATGTATGTCTTTAGATAAGTAAATGGAGTTCAAAATGGATAAGTATTTAGTAAAGTCGTTACTAGCAACCATATTAATTTTTGTGTCACCCATCGGTTTTAGTGAAGATATTGATCTCTACATTAGCAGTGTAATTAAAGACGCAAGCAAAAATGCTCAAGTTTTAATTATTTTTGATACGTCAGGTAGTATGGATGAGGAGCATAGCTTTAAAAGTGACTTTAACTCAGCAAATTCATATACAGCTGTTAATTCTGAGCATGCGTATGACGATAACACTTTATATTATGAGAGGCACGAAGAAGCTATTCCAAATAATAAGAATGATGTTAGGAAATTTTCGGCTACTATTAATGGTTGTGAAGCGTCAAAAATAACGTTAGCTGATAAAGGCTACTACATAGGTCGAATTCGAGAATATAGAGGCTCTAATCCTCAGTGGAAAACGCTCCGTAGTGATAATAGTGATAATCAAATTAGCTTAGTAGATTGTCAACAAGATGCTTATATACTTGATAGTGATGGGGCTATTGTTAATGTAGGATCTCAAGTTAACGGCTCAGGCGTTACTGCAGGTTATCCTTCCAACGGAAATGGCTCTGGCACGCAAACACCTAATGAATACTATGATAATTCATTAGCTGTTACCACAAATATAAATTGGTCTTCATTAGAGAATGTAACTCTTTATACAGCTAAATACTTACGTTGGCATCATAATCAAAGTGTAACAGAGGTTACTGAAAAACGAATAGTCACCGCTAAAAGAAGCATTATAGATGTTATAGACAATACTCCATCAGTTAATTTTGGTCTAGAGGCCTTTAACTTTAATTATGGTGGTAGTAATAATGCTGATGGTGATACCGCTGGCAATGGAGGACGTATTGTCTTAGGTATCAAAGAAATGACTACTTTAAACCAAACAACCTTAAAAGATAAAATAAATGCGCTATTACCAGTAGGAAGTACACCACTTTGTGAGTCTGTTTATGAAGCATCACAGTACTTTGCTGGGTCGGAAATTGATTATGGTGACAGGGATATAAACTACTCAGGTTTAAATTATATTAAAAATACGCCAACATGGGAATCTAGTCTTATTGTTGGGGGGAAATATACCAGTCCTTTTACTGACTGCGCTTCAACTATCGGCCATATTATTTTAGTTACTGATGGTTCGCCACAGTTCGATAATAACGCAGACTCAAAGATTCAACTTATGAAATCAGAAGCACTTCGAGTAAGTGCTAATGGTGAGCCTATTTTAGATGCTAACGGTGACGCTATATATGATGCTACATCTTTCAGTGCGAGTAAGTATCCTGCGTTTGCTTCAGGTAATCCAACTAGTGATTTAAGTAATTTACCTGCTCTCGCTGGGTGGATGAGTGAAAATGATATTAATCTTCAGCTAGCGGGCAAGCAAACAGTAATAACGCACACTATTGGTTTTAGTAGTGGCGTGGATGCAGCAAAGGGTTTATTAGACGAAACAGCAAGGAGATCCGGCGGTAAGTCACTCTTTGCAAGTAGTGAGTCTGAGCTTACTAGCGCTTTGCAAAAGATTCTTTTGGACTTACCTAAAGCCAATGATACATTGACAGCTGCGTCGGTAGCTGCAAATAATTTTGATCGAACACAAACACTTGATTCTATTTATTATGCGATGTTCGAACCTCAAGCCGGTCCTCGTTGGCAAGGTAATTTGAAAAAATATAAAGTTATAAATAAAAAAATAACGGATGTATACGGTAATGATGCCATGTGTGATGTTGATGGTCGTACAGCGATTTGTAATGACACAAAAAGTTTTTGGTCTACTACTGAAGATGGCAATATTGTTGGTGAAGGAGGGGTCGTTGAATGGTTTAATAAAACATCACCATTAGCGAGAAAAATTTACATGGATGCTAGTAGTAGTAGTCTAGTTGATTTCAATAAAGCTAACCTTGAAACGGCCTTTACAATTGAAGGTGTCAATACTTTAGCTAGTGAGTTAGGCGTAGATGGATTGGTTGATAGTAATGGTATTTCTATTGAAAATATCGCTATGAATGAAATGATCGCTTGGGCAAAAGGTGCTGATGTTGATAATGATGATGCTAGTAAACGCAGTATTATGCGAAATGATGTTTTTGGTGATCCTCTTCATTCTAAACCTATAGTTATTAACTATGGTTCGAGTATCCGTATTGTTATTGGAACAAATGCAGGCGCTTTGCACATGTTTAAAGATAATGGTGCATCAGTACAAGAAACCTGGGCCTTTATGCCAAAAGAATTTATAGATAATATTAAGCCTTTACGCGAAAATGATGCGGCATCAAATAAAATTTATGGTATTGATGGTGAAATTACTGTTTATCTTAATGATGTTGGTGGCGACGGTACTATAGGTACTGGTGATACTGCATTGATTTTCTTTGGTTTACGCAGAGGTGGCAGTTCTTATTATGCAGTAGATATCAGTACACCAGATGCGCCAAAGTTGTTGTGGCATATTAATAATAAATCACTTGGTTTTGAAAAACTGGGCCAATCATGGTCACAGCCTAAAGTTGGTTATTCAAAAATTAATGCCTCTGGGGATAAAGTGAGTCCAGTACTTTTTATTGGCGGTGGTTATGATGTTAATAAAGATGAAGACGGTTTAGTTACCGCAGACCAAGTGGGGGTTGGTATTTATATGCTCGATGCTTTAACAGGGACAAAATTATGGAGTGCGTTACCTGAAGCAGGAACTACTTCTTTTGATGGTGTACATAGCATTGCTTCACCTATAGGTTTACTTGATAGCACGGGTAACGGTTTAATCGACAGACTATATACTGGGGACACGGGTGGTAGCATTTGGCGAGTAGATATGCCTGGTGATACAACAGATGATTTTTCTGTCTTTGAATTGGCAAAATTAGGTGGTGGAATAGATGATCAGCGTTTTTTCTACGAACCCAGTATAGCCAGAACCTATATTTCAGAATTGGTTACCAATACAGTAACCAATAGTGATGATACGACTGAAACGATAATTTCCCATCAACAGATCCCTTACGATGCGATTATAATTGGCTCTGGTGACAGGTCTGATCCACTTGGCTTTGATAATAATGACACTCTGTATATGATTAAAGACAGTAATATCATTACGAAAAAATTTCCTACG
Source organism: Colwellia sp. (assembly GCA_046710905.1). Classification (GTDB taxonomy): domain Bacteria; phylum Pseudomonadota; class Gammaproteobacteria; order Enterobacterales; family Alteromonadaceae; genus Colwellia. Next base: position 29,354 of record JBKEHN010000006.1, on the reverse strand, counting down.
AATACCGAGTCAGTAATAGATAAGCCTGATCCTATTCCTAAAAATAAGCTATATGACTATACCGATGATCCTTATAGTGGGTCTATGACAGAAGCTGAGCTTCTTAATGCAAGTGCAGCCTCGGGTTGGTATATTAATTTATTGCAAAATGGTGAAAAGGCCTCGGCTGCAGGTATTGTTGTTAATGGTGTCGTTTATTTTACTTCATATACACCTGCTCTAGATCAAACTACTATTGATTGTAAGCCCCCTGAAGGAAAAGGTTCCTTATATGCAGTAGATCTGGCGTTAGGTATAAAAAGGCATAATCTAACTGCAGAGGATGTACGCGAGAATGATCATAGAGTTATCATTTTAGGTAAGGATTGGCCTGCGCCGCCAAGTATTGTTATTGTTCCACACCCAGACAATCCAGAAGAGATTCAGAATAACTTAACTTATAAAGACAAATTTATAGATGTTGATACCATTTTTAGTACTAAACGTACTTACCTCTACAGTACGGAGAACCAGTAATGCCTAAAAATAAGGCTAAATTTACAATGCAAAAAGGATTCACTCTAATTGAGTTGATGATTACTGTCGCTATTATTGGTATTTTAGCGGCGGTGGTTTATCCTTCTTATTCTGACTTTATTGTACGTTCGGATAGATCTGAGGCACAACGTGAGTTGATGCGTTTAGCTAATTTACAAGAACAAGTCTTTGTTGATAGGCGAAGATATAGTAACACTATGATAGAACTGGGCATGGCAGCTAACCCTCATATAACAGAAAGTGGGAAGTATAGTATAGCAGCGACTATTGCTAATAATGCGACAACGTTTATTTTAACGGCAACAGCGAAAGGTAGCCAATTAAGAGATACAGCCTGTCTTACATTAACAATCAATGAAGTTGGGCAGCAAAGTGCAGCTTCAGATACATGTTGGGAGAAGTAATCATGAGAAAAACTAATTTTATTATATTTATGAGTTTTATTGTGGTCCTCATTTTATTACCATCATTTTCTGTTACGGCTGAAAAAAGGTATCAGAAAAAAGATAAACAAAAACCGTTTAAGTGTCATGTTGAATACCAAGGTGGCGGTGATGATATCCGTTTTATTACGGGTAGATATAATGAACCAAACCAGTTAATTAATTACTTACAAGGCAAGAAGGTCGACATGTACGATGGTCGAGATAAGAAAGTTATATATAAAGTTAAAGAGTGTGTTCAGGGACATGAGCGTTTTGCAAGCCAGAAGGCAAGGCAGTTAGATAAAGCAGTACTTAGATAAACGATATAATGAAAGATAACTTGATATTTTCTATTTATAAAAGCCCCCATTTTCTAAGGGGCTTTTTTGTATAATGTATAGGCTTATCTGGTTATGTTGACGTTCCTTATTCTGAACCTAATAGATGGGGTGATTTATAGATGAAACGCTATAACTTAGTAGTAACATCTAAAGAATACATACTAACTAAATACAAAGTAGTGGTTAAATTTGAGGTAATTACTATGGGCAAACAACATTACCTCCTAGCCTGAATTCATCTTTACCATCATTGTTAGCATCAGTCGTTACATAAGTTCGACCTGAAGGAGATAATACAATAGCTCTTGCTAAACTATTGTCACTTATAGGGCAATAAGTAAACTGGCTAGCAATGGAAGATAAAACACCTGTAGGAGAAAAGTTTATACTTGTTTGTCCAGCATAAGTAATGATATCTCCGCTTGTATTTGCTGCCTTTATTTTTACTAAAGTATCATTAGCCGCTAAGAAAATACCATTATTATCATTATCAATAAAAGTGGTTAACTGATTTTGCCAGTTTGCAGTGCACACACCACTTTCTAAAGGACAAGTAATCACATTCTGCTCTAATGTGATTGCGCTATTACGAGCTGAAAGTACTAATCGATTCAGTTGACTAATTTCACTATCAATACGCATTTTAACGCTAAAGTCACTTAGGCTAGGAATCGCGATACTTATCATAATCGCAGATATGGCAATAACTACCATTAATTCAATAAGTGAAAAGCCTTTTGAGAACTTACTACAGTTAGATTTTTTTTGGTTACAAAATTTGATGGTATATGGCAACATAACAAGAATCCAAGTGCTACAACTATTCTGATATTTATAACATTTTACTCTCAAAGTCGCCAGTGCTAGATATATCGTTTCCACTCAAAGATACATGAGCATCTTCATTAAGTGGAAAGGGTCTAGAGGAAGTGTCTGAGAAAAGTGACTCAAACACTTAGACGTATAGATGTGGTATAATTTAACTTAAATCTCACTACTTGGAACGCTTGTAGGGCTGATATGTTCAATCGGATAGCAGCCTAGTATTTTAATGAAATTAGTGTGAGGGGTAATGTCGTTAATAGCCTCTTGTAAGGCAAAGCTCTTTACGTTGGCTTCTACATCAATATAAAACATTTCTTCCCAAGGTCGTCCTTGAATAGGGCGAGACTCAAGCTTACACATGTTAATACCTTTTTCTTTGAGTACTAATAAGCACTCAACTAATGCACCCGCTTTTTGTCCTGTAGACAAAATGATAGCTGTTTTAGCGGGTATTTGTTCTGCCACGTCAACAGCTTTACGAGCAACTAAAATAAAGCGTGAATGGTTTTCAGTTTGATTCGCAATAGATTGTTCTAAGGCATGTAACTGATAGAGTTGGCCACCTTCTTCACTACCTATTACAGCTATAGTATCGTCTTGTAATTCAGCCACTTTTGCCATGGCATCAGCAGTACTATCGCAATATTCAATACGAATATCATTTTGCTTATCTAAGAAATTACTACATTGTGCAAAAGGTTGTCCGTGAGCATAAATAGTTTTTATTTTATTTAAGCTTGTATTAACCGAAGTTAACAGACAATGTTCTATTGGCTGAGTAATTTCACCAACGATTGATAGGTTAGTATGCTGAAGTAAGTCATAAACTTCGTTAATACTACCTGAGCTAGTGTTCTCGATTGGTAGCATACCGTAATCAACTTTACCTGATTCTACTTGCTGTAATATACCGTAAAAACTTTGACAACCTGATTCGATTATTTTCTCTGCTCGACGTGAAAAATATCGATGACTGGCGAGATAACTATATGAACCTTTATCACCTAAGAATGCGACACTAACGGTTGGCACTTGGATATCAGGGTTTGCTAAGCTCTGTAAGTATGCTTGTTGATTTAATACCGAATCTTCAATAATAGTTTGGAATATACTAGTAACATAGTGAGCATCTAAGCCTAAGCTTTTACCATGTTTGATTAAGCGTATTAATAGCTCTTGTTCGCGTTGTTGGTCACGAATAGGGCGAATTTGTTGTACTTTACTCTTGGCCACCATCAGTGTTAAGGCGCGACGTTTAGCAAATAAAGCTAATAAATCTTGATCTAAAAGCGTTATTTCTTGGCGTATTTCATTTAAATCTAACTTTTCGCTCACTTGTTAACCTTTTATTATTAATTGATAGGTACTTTGATTAGGTACATTAAATAGTTACTCTAGCTAGCTTAGCTAAATAGTGTCAACTGTTTCTTTAGACGTTTTTTGTTTAGGAGTATTCGTTAAGGAATGCATTGCAAGATTATGGTAAAGCTACACAAGGTGGCAATGACCCATACTATTGACCTTAATAGACTGATATCCAACAAATAGAAGATATTATATAACAATCTTGCAATAACATGAATAACAGCCAATACCACTATTTCTTGTTGGATATTACCTGTTGCCAGCGCTAAAACAATGGCAGGGGCAAAAAGAATGACTGATTCAAAAGCATTTTGATGTGCTGCTAAAGCACGTGCACCAAATCCCGTTAACTTGCTTTGTTGTGCCCTTGGATGGTTATTATTATAGCCACCAAGTTTAGCCATAGCATAAGCTACCGGTCCTTTTGCTAGTAGTGGTAAAAGCAGTGCTAAAAATAAGCAAAAAATTAAAATAGTCATGTTATCTCTTTATTTTTTTGTGTAAGTTAAGTGATTTTTTTGTGCAAGTTAAGTGATTTTTTCTTAAGTTATAGAGTGTCTAATTTAATAGCTAAGTAATGTTAGTTTATAATGCGTTTTACCAGGTAAAAAGGGAGAAGCTATACCCTTTTCCCAGTCTCTATGCCCGATGCCATAATATGGACTCCAAGGGTGTCCTGACTGGCTAGTTGGCATATGAAAGATACCACTTTCTTCGTAACCAGGTGATACCACCATACGTTCAGACGCACCAAAGGCTTTGCCTTGTACTCGTGGCATATAGCTATCCCCTGCTAATGCTTTACTGGGCATATCTAACCAATAGTTTAACAAGGGCAATGCACTACTTAATGGGTGTTTTATTTCAGAGGTGTTTTGTTGACCCCAAGTCGCAGACTCTAAAGGTTGGTCAATAGACATATCTGAAATGGTTAACTCTAGTGCTTTAGTAAATACATCCTGCCAGCTATTTTCACCTAACATCATAAAATTTTCTGGTTGCTCATTAATTAATTGCCATAATGGTACTTCTATTTGATGGCGAATACTTTTAAAATTAAAAGTCTTATCAATATTTATTAAACTATCTTGCAAATCTAAAAAGATGCTATCTCTTAGATTTATTCTAAAGTTACGCACTAAACGGTAGCTGACAGAGTCTACACTTGCTCTTAATTCTTTGGTATTTTCTAATAGGCTACGCACTTGCACAAAACTATCTTCTTGTACCAGAACTTGTTTGGTTAAAACCATCTCAAGAATAAATTGCTGCCAGCGTTGTAAAAACACTGCTTCATCATCTAAGCCTATTTTAAGAAGAGAGTGCTCATTAAACTTTTCTAGAGCAAGTAAATTATCTCTAATCTGCTTTGATCTGGCCCCTAATGCATAGCCACCATTACCAAGTTTTTTAACCATATCACCGCCAATAACGCGAGAGTTTGCGGTCCATAATCTTTTATTTTCTGGGTTCTTAATCTGCGGGTATTGTGTTGGCGTTAAATAACCTTGCCAGCTGTTTTCTCCTGAGCTCCATGATTGTGGCGTTTCACCAACATCGCCTTTTTTGGCAGGGATTGGTCCCATAATTGTCCAACCAATAGCGCCACTTTTATCCGCTACCAGCATATTTTGAGAAGGAATACCTGAGCGAGCGGCAATATCGAAAGCCTGTTCGACTGTTCTTGCTTGTTCTAACTCGACAGCAGTTCCATTAACTGCCTCTTTATCATGTGCGACCCATCTATAGGCAAGTAATTTCCCTTGATGGTTTTTACCAATAACAGGGCCCCAAATGGTATCTGTAACGGTAATTTCTTGTGCTTTTTGATCCTTTATCGCGATCACTTGTTTGTGACGGATAAAATCTTTAAAGCCTGCAGGTGTTAAATATTGACTGTTATCAGCATTAGTGGTCAATAAAATAACATCACTATAATCGCCATAACTGTTGGTAAAACCCCAAGCTATATTACCATTACTACCTATTACCATATTGGGAGTACCTGGCAAGGTGGCGCCCGTTACTTTAATTTGCTCTATTGCTGTATTCGAGCTTACTGTTTCTAAATTATCAATTTGGGACTGTGGATATTCAAAAGAAGCGCGAAACCAAGTATTAGGTACACGAATGCCAAGGTGCATATCATTAGCTATTATTGCACTACCGGTAGTCGTTAAAGCTCCTGATACAGCCCAACTATTCGAGCCAGGTAAATGATCACCTTGATATTTATTTTCATTACTATCAACTAATGCGGTTGCTTTACTGTAGCTGTTATCTTTAGCTGCTGTATTTAAGTTAGATGCTGAGGGCCAGGCATTTAAAGGCATAGACGCTTGAGGATAATGACTGTCATCTATAGCAGCATCCCAGATACTACCTTTTGGATCTAAAAATGCGTAAACGTCACTAGATAAAACAGCTTTCATTAAACCTAAAGTACGCTCGCGTCTACCATCATGATATTGAAGGTCTATGTACATACTAAAAATTGTTAGAACTGAATCTTCTTCACTCCATTGTACTGGTTCCTGTTGAAGAAGGAGGTACTCAAACGGGGATGAGTTTAAGTATTTTAATCCTTGGTTGACTCCTCTAGTATACGCTTTAATTAATTCAAGTTGCTTTTGAGGTAGTTGAGCAACTATAACTCTTGCTCTGTCTCGAAAGCGATGTTTACGAATAGATTTATCATAATCTAGGGCTAGAGGACCAAATAAACTTGCTAACTCACCAGCAGAATTGCGTCTTAGTAAATCCATTTGAAAGAATCTTTCTTGCGCATGCACAAAACCTAAAGCAACGGCAATATCATTTCTGTTTTCGGCCTTTATTGTCGCTATACCTTGCTCATCGCGCTCAATGATGACTGATTTTTTTAAGCCAAAAACTGTTTTTTTTCCATCGAGTATTGGCAGAGCGCTATCAATTTTACTGTAAAGCCAAGTTGATGCTGTGGCTATAACCAACAAACTAATAAGTAGAAAGCTAAAGAGTAGTTTTTTAAATTTTTTCATAGGAAAAGAGGCTAACAAAAACGTATAGAGCAGAATAACGTAAAATACTCTTGGAGAATATTCTTAGTTGACATTTTTTATCAAAAATCAGTGTGTAGATAAGGAGGCGTCATAAATATTGGGAGGGAATGGTTAACTTATCAAAAACACAGGCAGTCAACATCAGCATAGTTTTGCGGGTATAGTATAGTTATAAGCTAATGAAATGGGCACGTTAGAATTCTAGGGTATTAACTAAAGTTTATCTTAGTAGTACATTTTTTCTTTATTTTCATACTCTCAGTGGTTGATACAGGCGATTTAGTAATACTGTCATTACTAGGGATAGTAAAGTATGAAATAAGTTGATGTAATTTATCATTAAAAAGCATTGTACTAGTAAAGAAATCATTAGATTTATTAACTATATCTATTGTTGATTTTACGCTTTTTTTGTTAAATAGAGCAGGATTAGATATAAACAAGCCGGTAGATAAACTATTGCGTACTTCACGTGCAGCGCTAATTATATCGTAGTTATTAAAGGTATTTATTAGCGCAGTAGTTACATTTAAATGTTGTACTTTAACGGTAGGAGTAGCATTAGCTGAACAAATAGAGGTTAATGTTACGAATGTTATAATAAAACTGATTAATAACACTTTAATTGATTTCATCGCTTAGATCCTTTTAGCTATGCGAACATATTTTACTGTGTCGCTCAAGTATTTCACATTACTCAATTATTACATTTTTTTACTCTAAGTGTTGTTTAACAAATATGCTAGCCAATTGCGACAAGCTGCTTCTTTCACGCGTTAGATGGTTTATAGCTTTTAAATGAATACTTCAAAGTAAAATTAGTAGCGATTAAACATAAGTATCTTTCTCATTAGAACAGTCAAACAGAATAAATACTTCTAATTATTTAAAATAGTAATAATATATTTGTACAAGTGACAATAATTGTTTTTAATGTCTGATTTCTCCTCATAAAGAAAAACTGCCATTATGGTTTATTTTTCATAGCGGCAGTTTCGACTATTTTAAGCACTGAGTTTACCATAACGAGATATTAATTAAGCTGATGCTTTTTTTCTAAGCGATATTGATGTAATAAAGGCTCTGTATAACCATTTGGTTGTGCTACGCCTGAAAATATTAACGCTGCAGCGGCTTTAAAAGCAATGTTATTGGTAAAGTCATTACTCATCGCTTGATAGCCACTATCGCTAGCGTTTTGTTTATCAACAATACGTGCCATTTTCTCTAAACTGGCTTGCACTTGCGCGGTTGTACAAATGTTATGTGTAAGCCAATTAGCAATATGTTGGCTAGAAATACGTAAAGTGGCTCTATCTTCCATCAAGCCGATATTATTTATATCAGGTACTTTAGAGCAGCCTACGCCATCATCTATCCAGCGAACGACATAACCTAAAATTCCTTGGCAGTTATTGTCCAACTCATCACTAATTTCTTGGTCTGTCCAATGAGTATGTTCTGCCAGTGGAATAGTTAAGATATCATCTATGTTAGCTGGCGTACGCTTGGTAAGTTGCTTTTGTAAATCAAACACATTGACTCTATGATAATGTAAAGCATGCAGTGTCGCCGCTGTAGGTGAAGGCACCCAAGCCGTATTAGCACCGGCTTCAACATGGTTTATTTTAGTTGCCAACATGTTCGACATCTGATCAGGAATTGGCCACATGCCTTTACCAATTTGTGCTTTTTGGCTAAATCCGCAAGCGAGGCCAACATCAACGTTGTTGTCTTCATAGGCTCCAATCCAAGGTGTTAGCTTTATATCAGCTTTTCTGGCCATTGGTCCTGCCATCATTGAAGTGTGAATTTCATCACCGGTTCTGTCTAAAAAGCCAGTATTGATAAAGACTACGCGATCTTTAGCAGCGAAAATACAGTTTTTCAAATTGACACTGGTGCGTCTTTCTTCATCCATTATACCCATTTTTATGGTGTTTTGAGGTAATGATAATGCCGTTTCTATACGAGAAAATAAGGTGTCAGCAAAAGCTACTTCTTCAGGACCGTGCATTTTAGGTTTAACAATATAAATAGAACCTTCACTGCTATTGCTATAGTCGCTATTGCCTTTTAAATCATGCAAAGCAACTAAGCTGGTGACCATTGCATCAAGTATGCCTTCAGGTACTTCGTTTCCTTGATTATCGATAATGGCATTATTTGTCATTAAATGACCAACATTGCGGACAAACATTAAACTACGGCCTTTAAGGGTAACGTTATCGCCATTAAGAGTCTGAACACTTAAGTCTTTGTTCATGGTGCGGGTTATTGTTTGACCATTTTTATTTAACGTGGCAGATAATTTCCCTGTCATAAGCCCTAACCAATTTCTGTAGGCTAATACTTTATCTTCACCATCAACAGCAGCGACTGAATCTTCACAATCCATAATAGTAGTTAAAGCTGATTCAAGTACTATATCGCTTAGGCTCGCAGCATCTTCTTTACCAATAGCGCTATCATCATTGAACAATAAATTAAGGTGTAAACCATGATGGATAAACATCATAGACTCAGGCTTATTTATACTGCCAGTAAAGCCAATGAATGCTGATGGATTTTGCAAAGGGGTTTGTTGACCATCAGCCAAACTAACCATCAATTGTTGTTCAGTTAAGTGATAACCAACTGCTTGACTATGATCACCTTTAACAAGTGGAATGACTTGGTCTAAATAGTCTTTAGCAAATTCGATAACCTTTTTACCACGAATAGGATTATATTTTTTGCTTGGCTCTGCACCATTTTCACGGCTTATTACATCAGTACCATAAAGTGCATCGTATAAACTTCCCCAGCGGGCATTTACGGCATTTAAGGCAAAACGGGCATTCATTATAGGTACCACAAGTTGTGGCCCAGCCATCAATGCTAATTCATTATCAACATTACAGGTATTGATATTAAAATCATTTACTTGGGGTACAAGGTAGTTAATGTCTACTAAGAAATTTTTATAGTGTGAAAAGTCAAGTGGCTTGTTGTCTTGATGATAGTTATCAATACTAGCTTGTAAGGCATCACGCTTTAATAAAAGCTGCTTATTTTCAGGGCTTAGCTCATCAATTATAGTAGAAAACTGTTGCCAAAAATGTGCAGAACTAATGGACGTACCAGGTAATGCTTCATATTCAATAAAATCAAAAAGGCACTGGCTTACTGTTAAGTTCTCTATCGTTACTGTCGCTGACATTATTACTTCACCTTATTTTCAAAAACTTGTGTGAAACCAAATGGGTTCAAGCATCAAGAATGTTTATGTAAAATTTTCTATTTCTAGCGTCATTTCAATGACAGTGTAGCCAAAAAAAGCGTAAAAATAACTATTGGTGATAATCCTATGGCTTATTATCACTGCTGGCAATAGTACTTTAGTGTTAAAAAATAGACTAGGGCAAGATCATAGATAAAAATTATCTTATAAGTTATTGTAAAATATGATTTAAGTGAATTTTATGATGAAGAGAAAGTATAATAACTCATATTATTATACTTTATGATAAAGATCATTCATGTTGTGAATAATGCTCAGTGTAATCTTAGTTTTACAAGCTTTAGTAAAATAAATTCTGCAATAAAGGTATCAACCAAGGGCTGATTAGTGCGGTGAGCACAGCGGATAAAATTAATGCAACAGAGCTGTATGCACCATGCTCTGCACTCTTACGTACCAGTACCGCGGTACCAATAACATGACTAGCACTACCAATGGCCAGTCCCTGAGCTTTAGCTGAATTCACGCCAATGAAGCTGAGCCATTGAGGACCGAGTAACGCACCAAATAAACCAGCAATTAAGATCGCAAAAGCGGTAATGGAGCTATCACCATGCAATTGTTCTGTTAAGGTAATACCTATCGGAGTTGTGACTGATTTTAATGACAAGGCGACCGCTATTTCAGGAGCTTTTATCAACCACATAGCGAGCATAAAGCTGACGATAATAACCACTACAATACCCAATACTAAAATAGCGGTCATTTCTCGCCAATAGAAGCGTATTTGCTTGAATTGCTGGTAAAGTGGCAAGCCCAAGGCAACAATAGCTGGCTCGAGCAAAAGATTAAGTAGTTGAGTTTTCTCGCTATATTGCCGATAGTTAATCTCAGTTAACAGTAACAAAGGTACCAATATGCTAATAGTGAACAGCATAGGGTTTAACCATATATATTGCCATTTTTGTTGGCAAGCGGCGGCAAATTGATAGGTTATTATGGTCAGTAAGGTGATAACTATACTGGCCAATAGTGGGTTATTACTTATGAAAGTAGTCAGCATTATTTTGAATCTATCGTTGTTTTATTTTGGTGATTATCTGGGGTTATTAAAAACCGTTCGCTCAAGTAACCAATAACTGTCAGTAAAATAAATGTTGTACTAAAAATAACGACTACTAGGGCAAGACCATGTTGTTGAATGAGCTCGAAATGATTGATAATCCCCATACCAGCAGGTACAAGGCATACGCCCATATGCTTAATAAACCATTGATTAGTTTTGGTTACCTTTTTAATACTGAACCAATTGAGTTGTAAAAAAAGCGCGTAAATAATCATGCCGTATAAACTGGCTGGTAAAGCCGCTAATAAATGATTAGCGAGCTTACCTAGCAGTAAACTTATACTGATGACAAAAATGGTATAAAGCACATTATTCATAGTTAATTATATATTCTCCTGACATTTAAGGGCCGCAGCAATAACGAGTTGTCGAAACCATATATGGCTGGCATCATGATGAAGCAAGGGGCTCCAGATCATTTTTAATTCAATATCAGGGATATCAAAAGGTGGCTTTACAATAGTATAATTACTATCATTGTTGTGTAACTGAGCCGCTTTTGTCGGCAAGGTCGCAATTAAGTTATCTTCATAAGCTAGCTGCATAGCAACATGATAATTACGGGTAAAAACCTTTATGTCACGTTTTTTACCTAAGCGGGCAAGGGCTTCATCAACCCAGCCTAATTTCTGAACATCTTTAGGGTCCATGCCGACACCAACACCAAAGCCTGTTTTTGAAACCCACACATGTTTTGCACCTAAATAAGCATTTAAATTAAATTTACTCACTAATGGGCTATCAGCACTTAATAAACATGAGAAAGAGTCACGCCAAATAGCTTTTTGGTGGAAAGATTGCGGTAATTCATCAAAGCGATTAATCGCCATGTCAATTTTACCCGCTTCAACATCATGAAAGGTCACATCACTCGGGGTCATTATATCAAGAGTAATGTTGGGTGCAACTTCATTTAAGGCCTTTAATAGAGTCGGAATTAAAGTTGATGCGGCATAATCACTCGCCATTATTCTAAAAACCCGTTGACTCTTTAATTCGTTAAATTCTTCTTCACCTTGTAATGCTTCTTCTAATTCAAGCAATATCTTACGTATGCTAGGTGCTAAACCTCGAGCACGTTCTGTCGGCACCATACCGTCTGAAGTACGGACTAAAATAGGGTCGTTAAATAAAGTTCTAAGTCGTTTTAAGCCATTACTCATTGCTGGTTGCGTAATGTTAAGTTGGCTTGCCGCCCGGGTAACATTTTTCTCTCGCAACAACACGTCTAAATAAATAAGCAAGTTCAAATCAATTTTAGAAATATTCATATCATTAATGGCTCTGTAAATAAATATAAGTGAGATAGATATAAGCTAAATGTAAGGCTAATTCAATGAAATTTTATCTTTTAAGCAATATAAGGTAGCTAGTTATGAAAAAAACAGGTATTTGTATTCATATTGTGAATGATGGTAATAAAGATTATATATTTCAAAAATATCGCTGTGATAGGGTATTGTTTTTGTAGTCCGGTATGAAAGCTTACTTTCTTACAGTCATCTTGAGGTTCAACCTCTGATTCAATGTCTCTAAGTCGAAAGTTAAATAACTAAAACTAATACCTAGTAATAACTACTAATTAATCTACAGCAAGACTTTTGGAGAATGTTATGTCTAACTATCAAAGTGCAATAGAAGCAGTTCAAGCGATTAAAGCAAATGCAGGAAGCTCTTGGGATGCTATAAACCCAGAATCAGTTGCACGTATGCGTGCACAGAATAAATTCAAAACTGGTTTAGAGATTGCACAGTATACGGCTGACATTATGCGTAGAGATATGGACGCGTATGATGCTGATAGCTCACAGTACACACAATCTTTAGGTTGCTGGCACGGTTTTGTTGGCCAACAGAAAATGATTTCTATTAAGAAGCATTTTGATGGTAAAACAGATCGTCGTTACTTATACCTTTCGGGTTGGATGGTTGCTGCACTGAGAAGCGAGTTTGGTCCTCTTCCTGATCAATCTATGCACGAAAAAACCTCAGTAGCTTCTTTGGTGGCAGAGCTTTACACTTTCCTCCGTCAAGCTGATGCACGTGAACTAGGCGGTCTTTTCCGTGAACTAGACGCAGCAAGCGCTGGCGATAAAGCTATTATCCAAGATAAAATAGATAACCACGTGACTCACGTTGTACCAATTATTGCTGATATTGATGCTGGTTTTGGTAATGCTGAAGCAACTTATCTTATGGCTAAGCAAATGATTGAAGCCGGTGCTTGTGCGCTTCAAATTGAAAATCAAGTTGCTGATGAAAAGCAATGTGGACATCAAGACGGTAAAGTAACGGTTCCTCATGCAGATTTCCATTCTAAGATTCGCGCATTACGTCATGCTTTTTTAGAGCTAGGTATAGACAATGGTATTATCGTTTCACGAACTGACTCTGAAGGTGCTGGTCTTACTAAAGAAATCGCAGTTGTTAAAGAGCCAGGCGATCAAGGTGATATATATAACTCTTTCTTAGATGTTGAAGAAATTGACGTGTCACAAATGGCTGAAGGCGATGTATGTTTCAACCGTGACGGTAAACTTGTTCGTCCTAAGCGTTTACCTTCAGGTTTATACCAATTCCGTCAAGGTACTGGTGAAGAACGTTGTGTATTTGATAGCATCGAAGCAATTAAAGCGGGCGCTGATCTTCTATGGATTGAAACGGCTACACCAAGCGTTGCTGATATCACGGCAATGATGAACGAAGTGCGTAAAGAAATCCCCAATGCAAAGCTTGTTTACAACAACAGCCCTTCATTTAACTGGACGCTTAACTTCCGTCAACAAGCATATGATGCAATGGTTGCTGCTGGTGAAGACGTATCTTCTTATGTTCGTGCTGATTTAATGAATGCTGATTATGATGCTTCTGAATTATCTGCAAGAGCAGATGAAAAAATCCGTACTTTCCAATCTGATACATCACGTGAAGCCGGTATTTTCCATCACCTAATCACGCTTCCTACTTATCATACAACAGCATTATCTGTTGATAACTTGGCTAAAGAGTACTTTGGCGATGCAGGTATGCTTGGTTATGTTGAAGGTGTTCAACGAAAAGAAATCCGTCAAGGTATCGCCTGTGTTAAACATCAAAACATGTCAGGCTCTGACATGGGTGATGACCACAAAGAATACTTTGCAGGTGAAAATGCTCTTAAAGCCGGCGGCGCTAACAATACCTCTAACCAATTTTAATAGTAACTGGTTCTATCAGGCTTTCCTAATTGAATAATAAAAGTCAGCTATTAAGGCTAATGCCGATCAGTTAATCCTTTTTAGGACCGATTGAACGATCATTGAGCTCCTCTATAAAGGCTTCTAAGTTTACTTAGAAGCCTTTATTTTATACAAGTTTCCCTGAAGGTTAAATGTACTGTCAAAAGTTACAGCTAAAAGAGTTCAAATGTTAACTTAGTGATTATCTTTAGCGCTGCTTGAATACACGCTTAAGTAGACCGATACGGTAATATTTAGAAAACGTAAGTTAACGTTAGCAGCTTTGTTGTGGTTACTTATCGTTAGCGTAATTTATAATGACAAACCACTGTCTAAAATTGTTAATCGATATTGTTAATCGATATTATTAATCGAGATAAACATGCCTTTGTTACCCCCAGCGCTATGGTTCAGTACAGATAAGATTTAAGCTCAAATACCATCGAGAAGTTATTCGATTTAACACAGTCATTTTGAAATAAGAAAGCGGAAAACCCTTGCTGGAATGGTTTAACATTACTGGCTCTAGAGTATTTAGTGTAGCGCGCAGAAAATATCATAGAAATATCATAGAAATATATAAAAAAGCGGGTCTACGTTAACTGACCAGCATTATCCTAGGGCGTCTTGATTCTTATATATATTCGGATATAAAGGTTTGAACTGTCGACTTCACTCTACCAGCCTCATTCAGATCGATGTAACAACCCTAAACTTGATACGTTTAGGGTTTTTTTGTCTTTAAAGTAAGTGTAAGTAACATTTGAATATTTTTAAATAGTAGTACTAATTTAACGGTTAATATTTGGCTATCTATACTCTAATTTAGTTTTATAACCGAGACATTAAAAACGCCAGCTAGTGATGATAGGCTTTTTAGTTACATCCATAAACCACAGTGCGACAACTAAACCCTTGGTGTCATTGGTAACAGTAACTAACGATTCGTAGTTAATATCGCGCAATGAAGTTCTGAGTAAACAGCTATCATAATTAATACTATAACTGCCATCATTATGGTACTTATAATCAGTACATAGCGATAAATAAGCCAACTGGTTATCCTCTTCTGAACGCCTAATTCTCAGGTTAAATGAGCGTTCACTGCTCAGTGCAAAACCATCGGGTACCGCTATTTCACTGCTCGTTTGTGCTGTACTTGTTACCACGCTTTTGACCTCTAAAGGGTTACTCTCTTCTAAACTAAATTCAGTGACTGTAGGTTGGCTTTCAATTGGCACAGTGACAACATTACTCGGCGGACTATCATTACCCACTGTCACTGTTACTGGCTCTGGCTCTGCTGTGCTACTTTCTGATCCACCGCCTCCACACGAAGTTAACAACAGACTTAATAAAACAAAAATGTATAGCTTATTCATACGTCACCTCATTAATCAGAAAAAATATTGTTGATGTTAGCATTTTCCAGTATGTACCAGTCGGCATCTATAAGCCCTTGATTGGAAATAAAACTGGGGAATAATGGATAGCCATAAATCACATCCATATACTCCAAAGGATATTGCCATTCAACACCTACATTTATTGCCCAAGGCATGCCATTCTCATTGACAAAATAACGCTGATTTTCTGGCTCACTACTGTCATCACCTCGAGTAAAAAAATCATACCTAAAAGCTTCTGTTGGGGCTTTATTAGGTAAATGTATTTCGTAAGGTCTGCCAGGAGGTAGGCCAAAAACATAGCCATGTTCGTAACCTTCAGTGGCAAATAGAAATGGGTCGTAAGGGAATTCTGGCATCTGTTGATCGGGGATGGCATCGGTCATTGGCAATGTCATTGAAAAACGCATTTGAATCTTAGAACCACAACCCGCTTCACTTCGGTGATATTTACAGTTTTCGCCGGCGCTAACGTAGTCCCAAACATCGTCAGTGATAATGACTATCGCTTTATCACGTGCCAACTCTAAAGGAGAAGAAATCTGTGGTAGATCATTAATAGTGTAGCGAATGGCATTCTCATCAATAGTATCTCGGGTAATACCCGGTAAATGAAACGCAAAACCATTATGATAAGACCCGCCAACAGCTGCTATTTGCCCTTCCAGTTTTATCCGAATGACCTCATCATTGAGTCTATATTCACTAATACGATAATTCATCACTAAATCATTAAAATCATAGTCGCCTATCAATGGCCAATTATCTTCGAAGGCTATGGTTGCCCATTCAGAAGCGCTAGGGTAATACTGTATACTGACATTAGGCTCTGTAATATCAAGCTGATGATCTTCAACCTCACCATCACTCACACCGCCAGTTGGGCCTATCTCGCTAAGACTACTGATCCTAAACCGAGCCCAGGTACTGCCTTGATCTGCCCATTCAGGTACGTCGTAAGAGATTGTATTATTTCCCGGGACTACCTGTTCAGCATCAAGAATTTTTTCGTCAGAGCCGAAAACACCATTACCGTCAAAATCTATCCATGCATTAACAAAAGCTGACGATGAAGCTAACAGTTGCAGCACTGCTGAATTACCGACTTCAATACCTGTGACAAAATCAACACCGTCTTCATCATCATTACCGTCTGTTGAGTCATCGCTTAGAGGGAATTGAAAGCTATCAAATTCGGCATCAACCGCAGAGCCCATAAAAATAGTATTGTCTTCTGTACTATGGCGAGCACCGTTATCTTCAGCGAGACTACCATATGAAGCGGGTGCATCACCGAAATCTATCGTTGCGGCATCTGTGGCAATAACGGGGGCTAATGCACAACGTGCCCCATCGTTATTGCTCGAGCTTGGACCATAAGCAAATAAATCGGCGTCTGAATTGGCTTCATTGGTATTTATTTTAAATATTTTACCATCGTTGTTACGGCTAATATAAAGGTTTGCATCAACATCAAAATAAACAGCACCAAATATTCCTGTTTCACCAATATTATTAATTAATGTAGCACTGCCATTATTAACATCAATACGATATAGGTTCCCTTGGCTATCGACACTGTATGCAAAGCCATCAGATGGATGAAAGGCCATATCAAAAATATCCAGATCCAAGCTACTGCCATCTATAATAAGTTGCGCTATCAGATAGTTAGCATCTGATGAATCTAAGGAGATAGCATATAAACCGTAAGAAGCACCTGGTTTATAGATGTAATATATATTGCTATCAATGGCAATATCACCGACATCAAATGATACATCTGGTAATCCTGATGTAGTCAATGAGGTAACTTGATAGTCACTATTAATACGAACAGGTTGTTCGAATTCATTGCTCCAGGCATAAATGAATTGATCGTGAGTATTAAAGCCCATGGCATTAAGCTCATCAGTCGTCCCCATGGTGTTTGATAGTTGCAGATATTGTCCTGTGGCTAATTGAACACTATATAACGTCGCCAAGGTATCTTGTATTAAAAAAGCCTCGGCGGGACAAGTCGCAAAAGGATTTCCCACGATAGCTTCGCTTACTGACACGGTCATACCGTTAGTACAACCCGGCTGTCCGATGACGCTATCTGCGCCAAATTCGATGAAATTTGTTGCAGAATAAGCCCCCCCACAATCATTACCTATGCCTTCTATCACAGCATTAGCACCGGTCTGGACGAAGCCTTTAGCAAAAACAAAGCCTGTGATTTCAGCGCCTGCACCTAGTTGGGTATAACCCGCCGAGCCAGTTTTGTCACCCAATACATTCCAGATAACGGTGCTGTTGTCGGTTACATTTAATAATATTACTTTTGCATCAATCGCAAAACTTAAGTAGTTAGCAATATTAAAAATCCATGTGCCATCGACACCCTTACCATCAAGGGTGAGAGTTTTTCCCCCAGTGATGGTTAGATAATCTATCGTACTATAAATGCCTGCTTCAAGCGTTTCATTGTTGGTCCCAAACGTAATAGAAACAAGCTCTGTTCCTGTGCCCAGAGCTTTCAGTGTTGTTTGTACCGATGTAAGTAAAGCTTCTTGATTGGTTACTAAGGGGGGAGAAGGGGGTACCAGCAAAGAATTGGCGGTAAGGATCCCATCAATTTGAACACCAGCACCGATGGTTGTGGTGGTTCCGGCATCAACATCACCATGAAAAATTGAACCCGCACCAACTGTTACTGTGGTTCCCGCTAAAACATCGCCGACAACTTCCACTGTTGCATCAATCGTTACTGTGGTCCCAGCGACAAGTTCACCATTAACAACGGCGTCAGCGCCCACGGTAGCGGTGGTTCCAGCCAAAATAGAACCTTGAATAATTGCAGCCACACCTAAGGTTACAGTAGATCCCGCTTCAATATAGCCTACAACAGTTGCATCAGCGCCAAGGGTTACCGCAGTTCCGGCTTCTGCATTACCCCCTACCACCGCATCGGCGGCGAGCGTAATTGCGGTAGCACTTTGAGCATTGCCACCAACGCTTGTGCGTGCACCCATGGTTATGTAGCCACTCGCATAAAGCGACTGGTTATTTAAGTCTGAATCTAATAAAGGTTGTGTGAAGGCTTGCACACTAGGCAAGATAAAAATTACTGAAATAAATAAGAGTGATTTTATTATTTTTACTAAACGACGGGGATATTTTATGCTTAAATTAATAATGTTATCTGATAATGAGTTACCATAATTATTTTCAAAATAGTAATTACGAATATAGATATAATTATTTTTCATCTTTTTTCTCCAACTATGACATAAAAATTTCATTCATATAGTTAGATAGCAAGTATTGAACCAATAATTTATAATATTAAGCCCTTGATTTTAGTGTTTTTATTTTTTGTGTTTTTTTGTGTTTTTTTATTTTTTTGCATTATGCAAATCAATTTAGAATAATAGCCTAGCCGTATAAAGTATTGTCAGGTAGATATTAACAACAATACATCGGTATACTATTTCTAACACCCAATTTATTAAGTGTTAATACTTTTAGCCATAGTGTTTAGTCTGATAGTGTTGTTGATGTCCGTATAATAGCACTTACCTTGATGCTTTATGACGTATCGACGCAATAACGATTGACGGTTATAAGAAAGTTGATATTGGCATTATTGAAATTTATAGCGGTAAATAAAGATAATTAAGAGGGGATGTCGATCCGTTCACCCTTTTAGAATCAATTGAACGATCATTTATATCCTCTATAAAGGCTTCTAAGTTTACTTAGCAGCTTTTATTTTATAGCATTTCCCCCTAAAGCTTAGGTGTACTGTAAAAAACTTACACCTAAAAACTTACACCTAAAAACATGCAAACGTTAGCCTAGCTATGACCTTTAGTAGTGCTTGAGTAACCTTAATTAATACAAATGGTATGATAGATAGGTTTTAATTGAGGCAGAAAAAAAGACTGCTTTCTAAAACGAAAGTACAGCCTTTATTAATCTTAAGCGAGTAAAAAATATTATCACTAACTGGGCATTAATTTAGTTTAGTGCTTAGAAGCTATAAACTAAAGTCACTGATGTTTCAGTATTTGTCTTCTCAAAACCTTCTTCTACTTCAGTATCGTAATCAACACGATAAGCGAATTTAAATTGTAATGAGTCAATTAGCTTAGTAGTTAATGAAGTTTCTGATTTATAAACACTGTTTTTATCAGATTCAAGTGCTTGCTTAGCAACAAAGTACTGTTTGAACTCTACAAAATCATTGATTTGTTTAGTATATAACGCTTGTGCTTGAACTATTACCGCTGTTTCGCTACTTTCAAGGACAGCCGTATTTGTTGCTGTTGTTGATATGGCGCGAGTGACGTCATATTTTACACCTGGACCAACATCAGCAAAAAATGAACTTGTTTCAGTTTCCCACCAGTGACGACCCCAACCAATTGAAGCTGACGTCTGATAAGAAAAGCTGCTGAATTTATCTTGTTGATAAAAAGCGTTACCGTATATGTAGTTTTTACTACCTTCATTAAGTGAGTAGTTACTTTGCCCTAAGATATCCCATTTATTATCTGTGCTTTGAAAAGAATCTTCACCAGTAACGTCATCTTCTTCTTCAATTTTTTTAGCAAGGGCATTGAAAGTTAATAGGTTCAACCATCGACCTTCTTCATGTTTAATGTTTAAGCCAGCTTTGATATCGCCGCTTTTAGTATTACCTGTTTTAAATAACATACCTAATTCGGCAGAAACAGTTAAAGAAGAGTTTTCTTCGGCGACAGCTTCCTCTGCTATGGCATATTGGCCTGATAGAGGTAATAAAAGCAGCGCTGCAATAGCTATTTTAGATTTCATGTTCATCCTTAAAAAGTGATTATTAATTGGTTAAAATGTTGATGTCTTAGATTTTACGGGATTTTACGCGATTTTATCAAATTTTAGCTATAGAGCCAACGTGTATACTCTATGTAAATTAAAAAATGTATATTAATTTTACCTTATCGGCGTTTATCAGCTAATGCGCATCTTGTGCTTAAGGCCATTGAACTGAGCTACGGCAAGGATAAAAGTATTGAAATGACCTTATTGATACGACAAGCCTTTTTTATTGATGGACAAGATATTGCGCAATTAAGTCTGCTGTTTTCACTGTTTGAGGAAGCAGGCATTAATTATAAACTTATCTATAAAGCAATATATGATGGCAGCGCAATGGCATCGTTAATGGCTGACCACCAACAAGCGAAAACCTTATCACTCAAAGGTAGCCCGTCTTATATCATTGATAACGGTAGACAGATACTTTATGGCAACGTTGGTTATCGGGTGCTTTTAGTCAATATTGAAGAGCATCTCAAATAGCCTTTAGCAGAGGCGAGTAGGTGTTCATTCTGTTTTGAACACATAAAACCATAAGTTTCAAGGATTAGTCAATGAGGACTATGATCTCATTGACTCTATTTTACAGCCAGCTTGGCGTAATATCTTGCTTTATAATATCTTCATAACTTGGGCGTTTTCGTACCACAGCAAACTCATTACCCTTAACCATTACTTCTGGAGCTAACATACGGGTATTGTAGCTTGACGACATAACAGCGCCATAAGCACCACTACTCATAATGGCAATTAAATCGCCAGCGTCAGATTCATGTACTTGCCTTGCTTTAGCAAAGGTATCACCCGTTTCACATACAGGGCCAACTACGTCATAGGTTTTTAGCACGTTATTGTCTTGATTCACGGCAATAATTTGATGAAAAGCATCGTACATACTAGGTCTGATCAAATCATTCATACCAGCGTCTAGTAATAAAAACTGACGTTCTTCACCCGTTTTTACAAAGACGACACTGGAGACAAGAATACCAGCATTGCCTAACAACGAACGTCCTGGTTCAATAACTATTTTACAATTGAGGTGTCCAAGTTGTGCTTTAACCATATCAGCGTAGGTTTGTTTACTTGGGATCACTTCATCTAGATAGGTAATACCTAAACCACCACCGACATCGATAACACTAATGTCATGGCCATCTGTTCTTAACTCAACAACGAGCTGTGCAATACGCTGATAGGCTTCTTCAAAAGGAGCTAAATTAGTTAATTGCGAGCCAATATGTACATCAACACCCTGTACTTTTATTCCAGGTAACGATGCGGCTTGTTTATAGGCTAGTCGGGCTTTAGAGATGGGTACGCCAAATTTATTTTCTGCTTTACCTGTTGATATTTTTTCATGGGTTTGTGCACAAACATTAGGATTAATACGAAAAGCAATTGCAGCTATAGTATTAAGTGATGTTGCAACTTTTGATATCAACTCTAATTCTGGCTCAGATTCAACATTGAACTGAAAAATACCTAAGGATAATGCATACTCAATTTCTTCTTGTGTTTTAGCAACACCAGAATAAACAATTTTATTAGCTGCAATACCTGCTGTTATAGCACGATGAATTTCACCCATTGATACCACATCAGCACCTGAGCCTAATTTGGCTAGGGTGGCAAGGACGGCTTGATTGCTATTGGCTTTCACCGCATAACAAATCAAGGCATTTTGGTCGCTAAAAGCGTTTTGGTAATCTTGAAAGCTTGTTTCAATAGCGGTACTTGCATAGCAATAAAATGGAGTTTGAACAGACTTAGCAATAGTGCTGAGAGCGATATCTTCAACGAACATTTCATTGTTTTTGTGCGGGAAATAGGTAACTGGTGTCATAGTGTAATAATCGAGTCTTGAGCAAAGATAATGTAGCTAAATTTATGCTAACTGGTGCTACTATTCAAGGGCTAAGTGCAATATCGTCAAGGTAAAAAGTTATAGCTCATAACTTGAATCTACTGACGAGCTATATATGTAAGACTTATCATGGAACCAATACATAATTTGATGATGTTTACTAAGTTGCTTATTTACTAGAGCAACTTAGTAAAAACAGCTACTCTAGCTTAGTTGTGCAAGAGCAGACTGTAGCTCATCAAGTATAGCTGGATTAGTGATTTCTTGTTTTTCACTATCAAAATTATCAAAAAAGCTAGGGACCGATAGGCTCGCTTTTACATCACCAGCAAAATAAGGTGCAGAGCCAGTTGCTGCGCTTAATACTGTATTAGCACCGCTAGGCCCAGGTGAAGTGGCCAGTAATACCATAGGTTTGTTCTGAAATAATTTTTGATCGATACGAGAAGTCCAATCAAATAAGTTTTTATAGGCCGCTGTATATGAGCCATTGTGTTCAGCAAAAGAAATGATAATAGCATCGGCTTGACCCAGTTTAGCGTAAAAAGCTTTTGCGGCATCAGGCTGACCTAAAACTTCCTCTTTATCCTGACTAAATAACGGCATTTCATAATCATTAATATCTATTATTTCTACTGTCGCGTCAGCTACTAATGAGGCTGCGTAGGTAGCCAATTTTTTATTGATTGATTTTGAGCTACTACTGGCAGCAAAGGCTAATAATTTGATGATGATGTATCCTTTTAACTATTTATAATGTGTATAAAAGTGGTTAATTAATAACTAAACACTTTGGTTTAGGCGTTCGTTTGTTAAATCGTATCACACGTTCAATTAGCTTAACCCCTGAAGGGAAAATATATTTTGAGCAATACCCACAATTAGTGCTCGATGCTCATGATACGATATCACTGTTAACTCAAAATCATATAGAGCCAAAAGATTTACTGAAAGTGAGTTGTCCTACTTCGTTTGCTGAAAGTCACTTATTAGATGTAGTGTCAGAATTTATGCATCAGTATCTGGAAGTAAATTTAGTACTCGATTTAAATGACCGGCAAGTTGACTTGATTCAAGATGGTTTTGACTTAGTTATTCGCGCAACACAGCAGCTGTCTGAGTCAAGTCTAGTCTGCCGTAAAATATATAGTTGCAAAGGTTATACTGTAGCATCTCACGACTATCTAAAACGTTTTGGAGAGCCAAAGTTATCAGAGCAACTCACGTCACACCAGTGCATTTGTTATAGTAATTTAAAGCAAGCGACTAAATGGAGTTATAGACACAAAAATGGTACTGATAGTCAAGTTGAAGTGAAAGCAAAGCTTTTATGTAATAGTGCAAGTATGGAGTTAGCTATGGTACTTTCAGGTCATGGTATTTGCCGATTACCTGAATTTGTGCTGGAAAAAGCAATAAAAGATAAAACTTTAGCGATATTATTCAGTGATTATCTTGCGCCTACCATAGATGTTTACCCCATTTATCCAAGCCAAAAATATTTGTCAACTAAAGTCCGTTACTTTATTGATTTGCTTGTTGAAAAAATGCCAACAGTGGCACGTTAGCTTTATCAATTTAGTGTGGCTTGCTAAAGGGCGTATTAAACCTATATTTAACGAGTAGTGTTCAAGGTATCTGAAGTATTGTTCACTTATATTCAGTAGATGATTTCATACATTGAGTAAGTAAGGTACAAAATTCATTAAGATCTCTGTCAATCGCTGTTTCAGGTAAAAATAAATGATAGCCCAACGCCTTATGTAACACAGTACAGTGATGAAGAAATGCCGCTAATGGTCCTTTCAATATTTCACCAGAAGATAAGACAAAAGGCTCAAAATTAAGAATACTTTGTTCAATAGTTAGCAAATTCATCTTAATGGCAAACGCTAATAAAGGCTTTTGTTCGTGAATGAGGCGGTTGGCTAAGCGTGGTGAAATATGGTCGGCTAGTGTAGATAAATGCTTTAAGCGAATACCTATGTAGGGAATTTGTATGTTCGTAAGGCCAAATGTTTCATTTATTAATGAAATTCGCTGTATTTGTCGCCAATCAATTCGCCACTGACCATATCTATGCTGATAGTTTATACCTTTTGGGCTAAGGCATAAACTGTATTGAGGTTCTAGATATTTTGCTAAACCGGTTATAAATATTACTAATGCACACAGGTAGATAAAAGTGATCACCAACTGAAATTGTCGCCAATATCCTTGACTAAAAACAAACGTGATAAAAGCAATTATAAATGCGGTCAGCATTAAAAAAAGCGCATGGTGATTACTCTGCGCTTTAATATTGATAACAGGCAACTCTTTGGTCATTATTACCTCACCAGCTGATTTTTTGAGCTAAAAATATTAGCAAAACACTAACGGCAAGTCTTTTGATAAGCCTTAGTGAATTTTTTCTTTTCTGCTTTAAGCTGTTGTTCACTTTGAAAGGCACGTTTACCTTCGGATGACATAGCATAAATACCTCCACCCTGGTTCATTATTGCAAGTTGTCGCTTTATATTATCGCAATAGCCCTTATTCTTTCGAATTTCTTTAGCCTTTTTTTATACTTTTTCTGCTTTAGCTTGCTGAGTTTTATTATAGTCTTGCTGCCATTGACTATTGGTGCGAACCGTATTGGCAATGTTAGTATTACTTTTAGGTTTTGTTGTGGTAACTTTTTCATCACTTATTGGCTTGTCGCTAAAGTGAAGCTTACCATCTTTATCCGTCCAAGTATAAATCTCCGCCACTGAACTAAATGAAATAATACAGCTTGCAATCAGTGCCATAATACCTAGTGGTTTTAAATTTCTCATCAAATCCCTTTTGTATCTCAATACTATATATTTAGAATCGTTAACAGACTCTTAGAGTGAAATAATAACATAGCTTTGTTAGCATGTGACAGCCTGCTATGATTAATTTTTATCGACTTCAAAGTAAGACAGGGACGATTTATAATGAAGGGTCTATGGCTATTCGTGCTATCAGTGGGATGTTTTACTCTTTGCCAAGCAGGGCAGGTGTATAAATATAAAGGTGCCAATGATAACTGGATATTTAGCGATAAGCCGCCAGAAAAAGAGCAAGACTTCTCAACGTTACAATATACTAGCCCAAAAAAATCAACATCTAAAATTAAACTTTATAATGTAAAGCGTGGAGATGGTTACAGCCTCTATGCTAAAAATGCATTTTATGCACCTATTGAAGTCGGCTTTACCTCGCCATTTAGTCAACAGCTTATTAGTAAAGTCATCCCTGCAAGAGGCCGTATCACTTTACTTGAAAGTAAGACCCAAGCACCTAAGCTAAATTATAGTTGGGCGTTAGGTGACCCCCAGAGTATTGCCGATGATTATCAATATCATGCCCCTTTTGACTCACCTAAGGGACATAGAATTACCCAAGGCTTTAATGGTAAGTTTTCTCATACAAGCGAATATAGTAAGTATGCTGTTGATATTGCTATGGATGTGGGTACTTACTTAACGGCTGTGCGAACCGGTACGGTAATTTTGGTTAAGGATGATTACCATATGAGTGGTACTACTCGTTATTTCCTTGATAAAGCGAATGTTATCCAAGTGTTGCACTATGATGGTACGTTTGCATCATATGCACATATATTGATGGATACAGCAATGGTAAAAGAGGGCGATAAAGTGGCGCGTGGTGAGCGATTAGCTCGCTCAGGTTCATCAGGGTTTTCTACCGGACCTCATCTGCACTTTTCAATTGTCAAAAATGTAGGTATTAAGAATATTTCAATACCTTTTCAGTTTGTAGATAATAAGGGCAAGGTATTTACCCCAAAACGAGCAATGATTATGGTTGGAGCCGAAAAACCTTGATTAGCCGCTTTAAATCAAGGTTGCTAGATGTCGTCTTACATCTTTTATAATATGACTAATCAAGGGTTTTCTTAAAGCCTAATACTAGCCTCTAACTAATCTGATGAAGATATAGCCGTTCTACTTGAAGATCTAGGGTTCAGCTGGAGTTATAAACGCCTTTAGGCCAGGTATTGATTGAAAATAATAGTTATTTCTATTGTCGAAATCAATAACGTAGTATGAAGCGTTTCTAAACCAGTCCCTTAGGGAAGGCTGAGCAAATAATACTCTGGGTTACATTTCTTTTTAAGGACGCTACATCCATGCAGCGTCCTTGTCAAAATCAATAACGCCGCATAAAAGCCTTTACCTTTTATTAGGTACTCGCCCTTGGGAGCTCATTGCTAAACTGATAACATCACAAAATTAATAAAATATAGGATAACTATGTTTATCAAATTTTGTTTGTTCCAAGCTCATCAATGAAGCTCTGAGTAGGGAAGAAGTTTAATCAAATTGGTATAACCCTTTGAATGTTAAAACCTACGGTGATAACCGCTCATTTAATGAAGAGACAGATAAAGAATATGCTTATCAAAGTTTAATCATGTAAATAACAATAACCATAAAGGAATGGTGATCATGCTTAACAATGTTGTCACCACAACCGTCCCTGCGACAGTTTGTTGTTCTTGCTGATGCGCTTTGGCAATTAAGTAGGCATTCACTCCAGTTGGACAAGCACTTAATATAACGAGCACGGTCACGCTAAGTGGTGACAGCTGGAACAACACTTGGCTTGTTAGTAACACTAAAGCTGGCAATAAAACTAACTTGCTGAAGCTTGCTATACCAATAGAAAAAAGCTTATCGCGTACCTGATAATAAGCAAGTGAAGCACCTAAGATGAATAACGCTAAGGCGATCGCTGGTTTACCCAGTAGCATTAAACTATTAGCTAAAACCGAAGGTAATTCAATCCCAAGTAGGTTAACGACTAAACCAGTAGAAATACTGACAACCAGTGGGTTTTTAAGGTTTTGCTGGATAATTTCTTTACCATTAAAAGATTTTCTACCATTAGCACTAAAGTTTGCTATGGCGCTTGTTAAGGTAAACAACAGGGCGCTATGAAAAGTAATAATTAAGAATATTATACCAAGAACTTGTTCACCAAATAAGGTTAATAAAATGGGTAAGCCAATAATTACTGTATTGGAATAGCTGGCACCTAAAGAGAAAATCGCAGAGCCAGACGCTGATGAAGGATTTTTTCTCTCGATAAAAAAGTAATGGCTCAAGCATGCGACGCCATAACAGCATAATACTGGCAAGTAAAAAGAAGCAAATAATGTGAGACTAATTTGTTCACTGAAATTAGCCTGAGCCATTTGATAAAACAAGAAAGCAGGAATACTAAGATAAAATGTAAATTTACTTAACGCATCTATTTGACTGCGATTAAGCCATTGACTTTTTGCACAAAAAAAACCTAATAATGCCACTAAGATAAGTGGCATTATTATTGATATTATACTCATGGTAACTCAAAAATAAGCTGTGATTTAAATTATTCTAGTTGTACTGTTGCTCAAAAAAGCTTTCAATAATCAACCTTGCCGATTCAGCATCTATATTATCTTTTTTTAAGTTCTTATAACCACCACGCGCAAATAACTGCTCTTTAGCATCTGCTGTAGTGAGTCGCTCATCTTGAAATACAATAGGTATACCAAAACGACCATTAATTCGGTTACCAAATTTCTTGGCATCTAAGGTAAGTTGTTGCTCACTACCGTCCATGTTAAGTGGTAAACCAACAACAATAAAGTCAGGTTGCCATTCTTTTAGATATTTAGCTAAACTGTCCCAATGGGGGATACCGTCGGTCGCCTTTACCGAACCTAGTGGTGTTGCACTACCTGTCATTTCTTGACCTACGGCAACGCCAATATATTTTTTACCAAAATCGAAGCCTATAACGGTACGTTGGCCAATAGGTGACTTAGTTTTAGTCGACATTTTTTTCCTTGAGTATGATCAGTATTTTATAGAGATATTTTACCCGCTATAAGTTAAAAGGGCAGTAATTAAGCATGCCCAACATCTGAAGATAAATGGGCTAGGTCAATACCTAACTTCTCTGTCGCTTTTTTCCAGCGCAGTTCTATCGGTGTATTAAAAAGAATATCACTGTCTGCTGGTGTGGTAAGCCATGAATTAGCTTGCAGTTCTTGCTCAAGTTGACCTGGGCCCCAGCCAGCGTAACCTAGGGTAACCATAAACTGTGCTGGCGCTTTTTCAGTGCCTAATGCCATGAGGATATCTTTTGAAGTAGTGATCATTAATTCTTTATTCAATACTAACGAGCTACTCCAGCCGGTTTGTGAGCTATGCAAGACAAAACCTCGCTGTTGGGCAATAGGACCACCGGTGAGTACTAACTGTTCTAAGCTATTAGTAATATCAGTGAGCGAATTATCCGTTAAGCCAATACTCTTACTTTTGTTAGATAAGCCACTGTTTGATGTTTTACCTCTATTGTCAGATTGTTCATTATCTTCGGGGTCTATTTGCTTAAGTAAGTCTGACAAGGTGATATTAACGGGCAAGTTTATAATCAAGCCCATAGCACCGTCTTCATTATGTTCACAAATATAGGTAACCGTTTTATTGAAGTAGGGATCACCAAGAGCAGGCATGGCAATCAAAAACTGGTTCTCTAAACTATGCATTGACTGTGAATCACTAATCTTCAGCTTGCTTGGTAACTTGGCCGTAGATTTTTGTGTTAGTTCTGATTTTTGTGATTTTGCCATATCATTCCAACTCTTATTTTTTAATGTTATCTTCAATAGCATCCATCAACTTGCCACTAATGTTTATTGGATAAGCGGCTTCAATTTCACGAATACAAGTAGGACTTGTCACATTAATTTCAGTTACTTTATCACCAATCACATCAAGACCAACAAAGTATAGACCACGCTTTTTCAATTCAGGAGCAATGGCATCAGCAATCGCTTTATCACTGACACTTAACGGGCGAGCAACACCACGTCCACCGGCAGCCAAATTACCACGAGTTTCACCCATGGCAGGGATACGCGCTAAACAATAAGGCATAGGTTCGCCATTAACAATCAAGATACGCTTATCACCATCGATAATCTCAGGCATAAACTCTTGTACCATGGCATATTGCTCGCCATTGTTGGTTAAGGTTTCTATAATTACGCCAACATTGGCGTCATCAGCTTTTATTCGGAAGATTGAAGCGCCACCCATACCAT
>JBKEHN010000005.1:0-52139 GCA_046710905.1 Colwellia sp. | reverse complement strand
ACAAACAATACCAGTAGTAATTTCTAGCATTATGCCTTTAGCAGGGGAAGCAAGCGCTAAGGCTGCTTTTCACTCAGTTAATGTGCTTGGAGCAAGTAAACCTGCTTTGCTTGAGCATGAAGCCTTTCCTGGTGAATTAGCAGCATTGAGAGCGCAAGTAACTCAAAGCTCAAAGCATAATTTTTTACCTCGTTCAATCGCCAATACAAATCATTTTTATAGCTCAACCTCAGACAAACAAGCACTCAATTCTAATTTATTAGCAGACCAGCTAATAGAAGTGATGCCCACAGGTTTAGTTATGCTTGATGGTAATGGTATTGTAGTAAAAATAAACCAAGTCGCTAGCAACTTACTCGATGAGCCTATTTTAGGGCAACCTTGGTTTAATGTTATTGCCCGATCATTTAATCCTCGAGAAGACGATTGGCATGAGATATCACTTAAAGATGGTCGCCGAGTAAAGTTAGAAATCACTAGCTTAGGCTCGCAACCTGGCCAGTTGATCATGATAACTGATCTAACCGAAACGCGTTTATTGCAAGATAAATTAGCGCAAATGCAGCGCCTTTCTTCGTTAGGTAAAATGGTATCAACGCTGGCTCATCAAATTCGTACGCCTTTATCTGCGGCTATTTTATATAGCGAAAATTTATCATCAAATAAACTAGCAGAAACTTCACGGTTAAAATTTCAGGGAAAATTAAATGATCGCCTACATGACTTAGAGCAGCAAGTGAACGATATGCTGTTATTTTCTAAGAGTGGTACAGAGCAAGTGGTTGCTCCTGTAAGGGTAGGTGAGCTCATCAATGATGCAGTTAGCTCAATGGATGCAATGCTAGATAAAGCTAATATGCAGGTAAAAGTACAATTACCTGACAATGAACTTCATATCCTAGGTAATAAAAATGCCTTAACAGGGGCAATTCAAAACTTATTACATAACTCCTTACAAGCAATAAGTACTCATAAGGTCATAGAACCGCAGATAAATATTCAAGTTTATCGTCAAGCTAATCATATTTATTTAAGTGTTAAAGATAATGGACCTGGTATTGATACGAAAATAATCGATAAAGTTTTTCAGCCTTTTTATACCTCAAGTAGTAAAGGAACAGGCCTTGGTTTGGCTGTTGTAAAATCAGTAGTGGACGCGCATCAAGGTAAGGTGAGTTTACTTAACGACACTAATACGAACCAAAATGCAGGCGCACACTTTGTTATTAAGTTACCTTTGCTAGAGCAAGGTAATGTGATGAATAGTCGTACACTGGGAGAAACGCATGACTGAACATAAAATTCTTGTTGTTGAAGATGATGGCGGTTTGCGTGAGGCGTTAGTTGATACGTTGTCCTTAGCAGGTTATCACTGCGTTGAAGCGGATTCTGGTGAAGCTGCTTTATTGGCGTTAAAAAGCCAACAGGTAGATATTGTCATCAGTGACGTACAAATGGGCGGAATGTCTGGTTTATCCTTACTCAAAAGTATTAAAAGTCAGCATGTAAAGTTACCGGTATTATTGATGACTGCTTATGGCACTATAAATGATGCTGTGCAAGCGATGAAAGATGGCGCGTGTAACTATATTGCTAAGCCTTTCGCTCCACAGGTATTACTCAACATGGTTAGCCAATATATTCCACCAAAAGTCGTGAATAAAAATGATCCCATTGTTGCGGATAAACGGTCATTAGAATTACTTATCTTGGCGAAAAAAGTCGCTAGTACAGATGCCTCAGTGATGATCCTTGGTCCAAGTGGCTCAGGTAAAGAAGTGTTAGCGCAGTACGTTCATAATCACTCGAAACGAAGTACTCAACCCTTTGTGGCGATTAATTGTGCCGCTATTCCTGAAAATATGCTGGAAGCGACGTTATTTGGTTATGAAAAAGGTGCGTTTACTGGCGCAATTCAAGCTTGCCCAGGAAAGTTTGAACAAGCACAAGGCGGCACTATTTTACTTGATGAAATAACTGAAATGGACTTGAATTTACAAGCGAAAATTTTGCGAGTCTTGCAAGAGCGTGAAGTCGAACGTTTAGGTGGAAGAAAAATGATAAGCCTTGATGTTCGTGTTATTGCCACCAGTAACCGAGATTTAAAGGCAGCGGTAAATGATGGCATTTTTCGAGAAGATCTTTATTATCGCCTGAATGTCTTTCCACTTACTTGGTTACCGCTAGCTCAACGAGTTGATGACATCTTTGTTTTAGCGCAACACTTAGTTTCTCGTCATTGTCAAAAAAATGGCGAGTGTATACCTGAGTTCTCTGGGACAGCGCGCAGCAAACTTAATGCTTACCATTGGCCTGGTAATGTTCGTGAACTAGACAATGTTATCCAAAGAGCAATGATTTTGCATACCAATCAGCTTATTGATGCAGGAGATTTACTGATTGAAAACTTTGATACTGCATTGGTAGTAGAGCCTGAGAAGGTTACTAGTAGTGAAGATAAACTCGGTAGTGAGCTTAAATTACAAGAACATCAAATTATTCTAGATACCTTACAAGCCTGCCATGGTAGTAGAAAAGACGTAGCAGACCGCCTAGGAATAAGCCCACGTACCTTGCGCTATAAAATTGCAAAAATGCGTGATTCAGGTATCGAGATCCCCGCCTAATTAACTTTTAGTTATTATAAAGGATAATTTTAAAACGTTATCCCATCCCCCTAAAATATAGATTAACTTCTTGGGTAATTATATTTTCAAGGGGAATCAAGTCTTCGTTAAACCTAGCGAGAGTACTTCACAACATAAATTAGTACTTTTGGCACTATGTTTGCAACCTCACTGTTATACCGTGTTTAATGTTAAAAAATTGACAAAAGTGAGCGCCCTATGGATATTAAAAGTAATTCTCTATATAGCCAAATGCAAAGCATGTCGTTACAGGCTATGGGTAATAAGCCACCAGCGATTGACGTTGATGCTATTGGTATCAACGGTACTGCCAGTAGTAGTGTTGGTAAAATTAATGAATCAACCAGTAATTTTGGCGATATGCTTACCGACGCACTTAAGAGCGTTAATGAATTACAGAAAGAGTCTGGCGACAAGAAGAGGGCTTTTGAAATGGGCGATAGTAATGTAACGCTCGCTGAAGTGATGATTGCTTCTTCTAAGTCAGGTATTGCCTTGGATGCGACTGTGCAAATAAGAAATAAATTTGTTGAAGCATATAAAGAAATAATGAGCATGCCAGTCTAATTTAACTGGCCTAAATCGCTTATAACGGCGTTGCTTGCATGCAGAATAGGCTAGCTATTCATCAATCAAGCGTCTTGTTATAAACGATTTATTCACAGTTAAATCTAAGTAAAAAGGTATTATAGGTATGATTTGTTGATATCATACCTTGTTATAAAACAGTACAGCGGAGAAGTAAAGTGTCTGATACAAACGCAATGGTTACAGCCGATCGCAGCGGTGATATGATCGCCAGTGAAGCTGATAGTGCGGGTATAGTAGAACAAAAATCAGGATTGTCTGCCTCATTAGGTAATGTTGATATATTACGACAAATTACTATAGTGGTTGCCTTAGCTATTTGTT
The DNA here is from genome assembly GCA_046710905.1 of Colwellia sp. Classification (GTDB taxonomy): domain Bacteria; phylum Pseudomonadota; class Gammaproteobacteria; order Enterobacterales; family Alteromonadaceae; genus Colwellia. The sequence goes on along the minus strand of JBKEHN010000005.1, from coordinate 48,579 downwards.
TAGCTATCGCTGTATTTGTGATCATGTTGGCTAATGAGCCGGAATATCGCTTCCTCACAAAACTTCCTACTAAGCAATTAATTACCACTATGGACTTTCTTGATGCTAACCAAGTGGAATACAGTCAAGAAAACAATACCATTTCGGTACCTACTGATGAGTATCAAGATATAAAATTATTGTTAGCAAGAGAAGGCTTAACAGATGAGTCATCTCAAGGTGAAGATATTTTAATGCAAGATATGGGCTTTGGTGTTAGCCAGCGCCTTGAACGAGAAAGATTACAATTTAGTAGAGAGCAGCAAATAGCTAAAACAATAGAACAATTGAAAAGCATAAGTCGTGCTAAAATATTATTGGCTATTCCACGTGAAAATATATTTGCTCGTCGAGAAAAAAATCCTTCAGCTACTGCTGTACTGACTATGCAACGTGGTAAAATTCTTTCGGAAGAGGAAGTTGATGCTGTTGTCGATATTATTGCTTCGGCGGTACAAGGTTTAAGCCCCAATCGTGTTACTGTTACTGATCAAAATGGACGTTTACTTAATTCAGGCTCTCAGAACTCTATCTCCTCTCGCTCAAGAAAAGAATTTGAGATTGAACAAAAACGTGAACAAGAATATATGGAGAAAATTGATAGTATCCTTATCCCTGTTGTTGGTTTAGGTAATTATACGGCGCAAGTTGATATCACTATGGATTTTACTAATGTTGAAGAAACTCAGCGTCGTTATAATTCAGATTTACCGGCGCTGCGTAGTGAAATGAGTGTTGAAACCAGTAATATTGGAGGTGCATTAGGTGGTATTCCTGGCGCCTTAACAAACCAGCCTCCCATTGAATCTGCTATTCCTGAAAATGCTGTTGGCGGGCAAAATAAAAGTATGCCAAGTAGAAAACACTTAGAATCGACTAAAAACTATGAACTTGATGAAGCAATTAGCCATACTAAACAACAAGCGGGGGTTGTTAGGCGTGTTAGCGTTTCGGTAGCCCTTGATTATGTGGCAGGTATTGCAACAGCACCAGTTGATGGTAGTGCAAACACTCCAGTGGCAAGTCTAGTGCCACGCTCTGCAGGTGAAACTGCCAGTATCCGTCGTCTTTTACAAGGTAGTATTGGCTTTGATTTACAGCGAGGTGATGTTTTAGAAGTCGTGACCATTCCCTTTAATCGTCCAGATTTTGGCGTAGTAGTAGTATTACCTATTTGGCAACAGCCTTGGTTTGTTAAAGTACTTAAGTTGGTATTGGGTGCTTTGGTTATTATTGTTCTCATATTAGCCGTTGTTCGTCCAATGCTCAAACGTTTAATCTATCCAGATCAAACGCCAGATGATTATGGTGATAAATCACTTGATGGTCATATCGATTTAGGTGATGAAACTATGGACATGCTGACCTCTGACTTTGACGCCGGTGCAGTTGGTTTTGCAGCAGATGGTAGTTTACAATTACCTGATCTTCATCGAGATGAAGATGTATTAAAAGCGGTTCGCGCCTTAGTCGCCAATGAACCAGAGTTATCATCGCAAGTAGTTAAAAGTTGGTTGAACGAAGATGAGTGATGAAAAATCAGTCGGCGAATTAGCCGCAGCGCCTACAGGCTTTGATGTAGATAAATTAGAAGGCTCTGAAAAAGCAGCCATATTACTGCTCAGTCTTTCTGAAGAAGATGCAGCACAAATTTTAAAACATTTAGAACCAAAGCAAGTGCAGCAAGTAGGCACAGTGATGGCGGCGATGCAGGATTTTACCCAAGAAAAGATAACAGCGGTTCATAAGTTATTTATCCATGAAATACAAAATTTTTCTACCATTGGCTTTCAAAGTGAAGAATTTGTTCGTAAAGCCCTAACTGCGGCATTAGGTGAGGATAAAGCGGGTAATTTAATTGACCAAATTGTTATGGGTGGTGGCGCTAAGGGCTTAGATTCATTGAAATGGATGGATTCAAAACAAGTAGCGAATATCATTCGTAATGAACATCCTCAAATTCAAACTATTGTGCTTTCGTACCTTGAACCGGAACAATCGGCAGAGATAATGGGGCAGTTTACTGATAAAGTACGCTTAGATTTAATGATGCGTATTGCCAACTTAGAAGAAGTACAACCGGCAGCGTTACAAGAGCTAAATGAGATTATGGAGAAACAGTTTGCTGGTCAAGCTGGCGCACAAGCAGCGAAAATGGGTGGCCTAAAAGCGGCGGCAGATATCATGAACTATCTTGAGTCTAATGTTGAAGGTATGTTGATGGATTCAATTCGTGAAAATGATGAAGAAATGAGTCAGCAAATTCAAGACTTAATGTTTGTCTTTGAAAATCTTGCCGATGTTGATGACCGAGGTATGCAAGCTATTTTACGTGAAGTGCAGCAAGAGGCCTTGATGAAAGCAATTAAAGGTACTGATGAGGCATTAAAAGATAAAATAATGAGTAACATGTCAAAACGTGCTGCAGAAATGATGGCTGATGATTTAGAAGCGATGGGACCTGTGCGCATTAGTGAAGTTGAAGCGGCACAAAAAGAAATTTTATCTGTTGCCCGACGATTATCTGACGCTGGCGAAATTATGCTTGGCGGCGGCGGTGGCGGTGATGAGTTCTTATAACCCTAATTTAATCCGTTTTACATAAAAGTAGTTACAAAAGGTATTTTCATGAGTAAATCAGCTATCCGTATCATAAAAGCCTCGCAAGAAGAGGCGACAGATGTTTGGTCTTTGCCCGATGTACAAAATAAACCAAGTGTTCAAGATAACGAAAAAACAAACGCTTTAGGAATAAAAAATAATTGGGTATACGAACCACCAGAGCCTGAAGAAATAGAACCTGAGCCATTAACTGCGCAAGATATTGAAGAAATTCGTCAAGCAGCAAGTGATGAAGGATTCGGTCAAGGCAAAGAAGAAGGTTTTACTAAAGGTTATGAAGAAGGAAAAGTACAAGGTATTGAAGAAGGTAAAGTACAAGGTATTGAAGAAGGCAATGAACAAGGTTTAGCGCAAGGTAAAGAGCACATTGATCAACAAAGTGCGAATTGGCAAAGTCTTATTGATCAATTACATCAACCGCTTGCCAGCGTCGAAAAAAATGTTGAGGAACAATTACTTAATTTAGTTTTACAATTAACTGAGGCAGTAGTTTTACATGAAGCAAAAACTAATCCTGATATTTTAATGGCGGCTATTGCCACCGGTATCAAAAGTTTACCTAGTAGTGATGCGCAGACACAAATATACTTGAACCCTAGTGATATCAAGCTAGTAGAAGCGCAATTTGGCGCTGAACACATTACTCAACAGGGCTGGCGTTTATTACCGGCGCCACAAGTGTCCCAAGGTAGCTGTCAAATAGAAAATAGTACCTCAAACATTGATTTACAGATGAAAGCTAGATTAAAAAAAGTACTGGAACCTTTCTTGCAGGAAGCTTTACATCAAAACTAATAAATTAGTTTAATTTTATATTTCTTAGCATCTACTGTTTTATTTTAAGGTAAATACAAACTATGGTTGATAGTGTGCGCTTAACCGAGCGCTTTAAAAAAAATCAACAATTCATTCATGATTTCAAAGCACCTGTCGCTGGTAGGTTAGTGCGTGTTGTTGGCTTAACACTTGAAGCTGTTGGTGTAAAAGCCCCTGTTGGTAGCCAATGTCTTGTTGAAACGGCGTATGGTGATCTATTAGCCGAAGTTGTTGGCTTTGCTCAAGATATTACTTACCTCATGCCTGAAGAAAGTCTTCGTGGTGTTATGCCAGGCGCTCGAGTATTACCTATATCGAGTAAAGCTAAAGTACCTTTATCAATGGACTTACTTGGCCGCGTTATTAATGGCGTAGGTAAGCCACTTGATGGTAAAGGACCTATCAAATCTGATGAAGACTATCATCATGATAGTAAACCCATTAATCCATTATCACGACGAGCCATCACTGAAGTACTTGATGTTGGCGTTCGTTCTATTAATAGCTTTATCAGTGTCGGTAAAGGACAGCGTATGGGACTTTTTGCTGGCTCAGGTGTTGGTAAGAGTGTACTTATGGGCATGATGACACGCGGCACAACAGCCGATGTAGTTGTTGTTGGTTTAGTTGGTGAGCGTGGCAGAGAAGTCAAAGAATTTATCGAAGAAATTTTAGGTGAAGAAGGCTTAAAGCGAGCGGTTGTTGTCGCTGCACCCGCCGATAACTCGCCTTTAATGCGTCTTAAAGGCTGTGAAACTGCAGTACAAATTAGTGAATACTTTCGTGATCAAGGTCTAAATGTTTTGTTATTACTTGATTCATTAACACGCTACGCGCAAGCACAAAGGGAAATTGCTTTAGCCGTTGGCGAGCCGCCAGCAACAAAAGGATATCCGCCATCGGTATTTTCTAAATTACCTCAGTTAGTTGAACGTGCTGGTAACGGTGGAAAGGGGCAGGGTTCAATCACTGCTTTTTATACGGTATTAACCGAAGGAGATGATTTACAAGATCCTGTTGCTGATGCTGCTCGCGCGATTTTAGATGGTCATGTTGTGTTATCTCGAGAATTAGCTGATGCGGGACATTATCCCGCGGTAAATATTGAAGGTTCAATCTCTCGAGTTATGCCAATGGTAACCAGCGATGATCATCAAGAGTTAGCAAAACAATTAAAGCAAATGTATGGCCTCTATCAGCAAAACAAGGATCTTATTGCCATAGGTGCGTATACCAAAGGCAATGATCCTCGAATCGATCAAGCTATAAATGTGCTACCAGTAATTAATTTCTTTTTACAGCAAAAAATTAGTGAAATTATTCCTTATGACCAAAGTATTGCTCAAATGAAAGAAATTATTGCAGCAGCACACGCCCATAATAATCAGTAATAGATAATCAGTAATAAATAACCAAAATATAGACTTTTTGATCATATGTATTGAATTAAAAAGATTAATATAAAGAGTATTCAATATGGCAATGAAGCAACTTGATACCATTTTAAAGTATGAACAAGACAACGAAAAACGTTGCGCCGATCAATTAAAAATTGCTGAAAATGAATATCAACAAAACATTAACCGTTTACAAGGTGTTGCGGACTATCGTTTAGAATACATGAAACGTTTAAGTCAACGAGCAGAGCATGGTTTAGATAGTGCTACATATAGTCATTACCATGCTTTTATTGGTAAGCTTGATACCGCCTCTAAACAAGTTGAAATAGCGACACGACAAGCAAAAGCGCTAGCAGAGCAAAGTAAGAGTATCTGGCTTAAGCAAAGACAAAAAGTTAAAGCCGTAGAATTATTGCGTGATAAACGTTTAAAAATAATAGCTGTGGCAGCTGATAAATCAGAACAAAAAATGTTTGATGAAATAGCAACGCAGCAATACATTCGACGTTCTATGCGCTAATTTTGTATGAAATGAATTACCTGTTAGTTATTCTTTGTTAGATGGAATGATTTTTGCATTGCTTCTTGTAGAGAGAGAATACCTGAGAATTTTAATAAACGTCTTACTAACGGTAAGCGGTATTATTTTTCTAATCAAAACCATTTAAATTGATTTAAGCTATTGGGATTATTATGCAACCAGTGAATGTTTTACCTGTTTTTGTATCACAAGATACTGATTTAAAAAGTAAAGAATCATCAGGTACTTCAGCTGATAGTAATAAGGATACTGACTTTTTTAGTTTAGTAGAGCAACATCTTCCTGAAGAAATTAAATTGAATAGCCAGAAAAAAATTGTATCGTTCGAGCAAAAGACAACGGTCATTGATGATAAACCTATTGCCGGCAACGACAAAAGTGAAGTAGATGAGGTTAAAAGTAGCCAAGAACGTCACTCTAAAGAGCCAGTTGATAGGAGTAATACCAGCAAAGACGCTTCTTTAGCTGCCATTAATACCAGCAAAGACGCTCCTTTAGCTGCCATTAATACCAGCAAAGACGCTTCTTTAGCTGCAGGTATTACTAGCAAAGACGCTACTTTAGCTGCTATTAATACTAGCAAAGACGCTCCTTTAGCTGCTATTAATACTAGCAAAGGCGCTCCTTTAGCTGCTATTAATACTAGCAAAGACGCTCCTTTAGCTGCTAGTAATACTAGCAAAGACGCTTCTTTAGCTGCCAGTAATACTAGCAAAGACGCTCCTTTAGCTGCTATTAATACTAGTAAAGACGTACCTTTAGCTGCCAGTAATACTAGCAAAGACGCTCCTTTAGCTGCTATTAATACTAGCAAAGACGCCCCTTTAGTTGCCAGTAATACTAGCAAAGACGTACCTTTAGCTGCCAGTAATACTAGCAAAGACGCTTCTTTAGCTGCCAGTAATACTAGCAAAAACGCTCCTTTAGCTGCCAGTAATACTAGCAAAGACGCTGCTTTAGCTGCCAGTAATACTAGTAAAAACGCTGCTTTAGCTACCAGTAATATCAGCAAAGACGCTTTACCAAACAATGGTACTTTAATTGAATCAGAACAGTTTATTGCATTACTTTATAATAGTGACCAAACCTTAGCTGAGAATAGTGGAAAATCTAAGGCAGCTAATGAAATATCTAATGCTAATTCAGGTCAAGTAAACGATATAGATATCAACGTTGATGATGCAACAATTAACAGTAAAAATGGTAAGGCTAAAGTCGTCGTCTTGTCTTCTTCACAAGATAACCCTGTCCTCACGAGTGAGCATAAGTTAAAAGTATTTTCTAATGACCAACTACCAGCGGTTACGCAGTTAAAAAATAATAATACAGTCGTAATGCAGTCAAGCAGTCAAGTATTAAAAGATTACCAGTTGTCATTACATTCACAACAGAGTGTTATAAAAAGCAAAAGTATCACCAGCCAGCAGTTAATGGATACTCAGCTAGCTAATAAGCAACTTAGCAATAATAAAATTACTGATGTTGCTTCGGGTGTTGCACTAGCGAGTAAAAGCCAACCAACAGAGCAAGTAGACATTGGCTTGTACCAATTGTCTGTTGAAGAAGTTGATAAGGAAGAATCTATCACTGATGACACCTCACCTTCTACTAAAGAATCAGCTGTTAAACGTGATATGAATCAAAGTGAGAATAAAACCAGTTCATTAATTAAACCTCAAGCTGAAATAGATACCGACTTAGCATCTAAAGTAAATGAACAAACGGTTGTTTCTTCAACAAAAACCTTTGATAGTTCGACAGAGATAAAAGAAGTAAATACAAGTAATCGTGATCCAGTAATATCGCAGTTAAGTACTGCCAACGTTGATAAATTAATAGTAGGACAGAATTTACCAACATCAGTTGAAAATATCCCTAAAGAACAGCCTATGATGAAACAAAGTCAACTACAGGTATTACAGCAAGTTCAGGCGCAACAGCAGTTACAGTCGGTAATTAGCGAACAACAAGCTATTGAAGAGGTTGGTGAGGAATTTATTGATGCAATACTTTTAGTAGAAGATAAGTCGATAGAGCCAGGGGTAAAAGCAAGTAGTAAAGTGTTCGATAATATTGCTATGCGTTCCGTGTCTGATATACAAAATCAAACACTGCAAGCAATACAAACGAGACAAAGTAATACGGCGTATTTAGAGCACCAGGTATCTGAAGTGCTAAATCATAATATTGCTAGTGATACCGTACAAATACAAAAAAATAATATTCTGCTTCAACAAGAAACAGTATCAATTTTTAGAAAAGATTTTGCCGATGCGGTGAAAGATAAAGTGATGATGACTATTAATCAGAAGCTGCAGCGGTTTGATATAACATTAGATCCTCCCGAGTTTGGTAATATGCAAGTGCGTGTTAATTTACAAGGCGAACAAGCTTCTGTTAACTTTGTTGTGCAAAATCAGCAAGCAAAAGATGCACTAGAACAAAATATGCACAAATTAAGAGATATGCTGTCAGAACAAGGTGTTGATGTCGGGGACGCTAATGTTGAACAGCAAAATCAACAGCAAAATAATAATGAGCAAAAATCACCTCAAAATAATGACAGTAATACAGCTTTAATAAACGGTGTTCAAAAAGATGAATATAATGTGGAGCACACTTTATCGGCTAAATTGTTCGATTCTTCTGCAACAAGGGTCGATTATTACGCTTAATCGTTTTAAATGAAGTTAAGTTGATGAAAACACATTGGCTCAAAGACTATTCAAGGATATAGTCTACCAATATATACTATGTCATTAATTAGTTACTTATTCTTATCACTATTTTTGGCTATAAATATTAAGGGTTTTCATGGCAGACGAAAAAGAAAATGGTAAAGAAGACGAGTTAGAGTTAGATACATCAGGTAAAAAGAAAAAAATGATGATCATCATTATTGCTGTCGTTATTTTACTCGGTGGTGGTGTTGGAGCTTATTTTTTCTTTATTGCCGGTGATGATACTAGTCAAGCACAGCTTGATGCGGCATTAGATAGTGAAGTGGTTAAAGCTGATTCTGGCGCTAAGCTAGGGAGCGCACTTTATGTGCCTATGCCTAGGCCATTTCGCTTTAATATCGCTGGCGCTACTCGCGATCGTTTTGTTGAAATACGTGTACAGCTACTTGTTCGCGGTGGCGATAATGAAGAAAATGCTAAAATGCATATTCCATTGATAGAAAGTACCTTGCTTGGTATATTCTCGCAAGCCAATGCTGATGATTTGGCAACAAGTGCAGGGAAAACCTCATTAAAACAGAAGTCATTAGCAGCGGTTCAAAAAAGTATGACTGATGTTGAAGGTGATAAAACCATCGAAAAAGTACTTTTTACGGGTTTTGTCATGCAATAGTTAGTCAAGTTTATTGGCTAACATGGCTAAAGTGCTAGCTAACATTAAGCAAAGTAAATAAGAAGAGATTATTGAGTGAGTGATTTATTATCCCAAGACGAAATTGATGCGCTGTTACATGGTGTTGATGATGTTGAAGAAGAAGACGTAGTAGAGGATGTCGTTCAATCACGCGACGGCACTTCTGATTATGACTTTTCTTCACAAGATCGTATTGTCCGTGGCCGAATGCCAACGTTGGAAATGGTTAATGAACGCTTTGCTCGTCATATGCGTATTAGCTTGTTTAATATGATGCGTAGAACTGCTGAAGTCTCTATTAATGGCATTCAAATGATAAAGTTTGGTGAGTACATACATACCTTGTTTGTACCTACTAGTCTGAATATGGTGCGTTTTCGTCCTTTAAAGGGAACAGCACTCATTACTATGGAAGCTCGTTTGGTTTTTATTCTGGTAGATAACTTCTTTGGTGGTGATGGTCGATACCATGCCAAGATAGAAGGCCGTGAATTTACTCCGACAGAGCGTCGTATTATTCAAATGTTATTAAAGCTTATTTTTGAAGATTACAAAGAAGCTTGGTCACCTGTGATGGACGTTTCTTTTGAATATCTAGATTCAGAAGTTAATCCGTCAATGGCAAATATTGTTAGTCCAACTGAAGTAGTGGTTATTAGCTCTTTTCATATCGAATTAGATGGTGGTGGCGGCGATTTCCACATCGCACTACCTTATTCTATGCTTGAGCCTATTCGTGAGTTGCTTGATGCAGGTGTGCAAAGTGATAAGGAAGATACTGATATGCGCTGGTCCAAAGCGCTACGTGATGAAATTATGGATGTACCTGTTACTATTAATACTAAATTTATTGAGGTTGATATCACCTTAAGTCAAGTGATGGAATTAAAAGCGGGAGATATTATACCTATTGAAATGCCTGAGCATATTACGGTGTTAATTGAAGACTTACCGTCCTTTAGAGCTAAGTTAGGTCGAAGCCGAGATAATATAGCAGTGAAAATCGAATCAAAAATTAGGCGACCAGAATCAGCCAAATCTGAATTAACTATCTTAACTAAAGGTGGAAAACGTCTTGATAGTGATGCAGAGCTTCACCTTCTAGAAGATGACTTATAAGTAACATAAGTTAACCTATTTGAACAAAATTATAAATTGAGGCCAGTGGTATGAGTGATGATAAAGACGAAGATCTTAGTATGTGGGATGAAGCACTAGATGAGCAAGCTGAAGCAAGAGAAAATGCTGAAACGGTTGAGCTAGAAGAGTTAACCCCTGATGATTCACCAATTACAGGTGAAGAGAAGCGAAAGCTTGATGCTATTTTAGATATTCCGGTTACTATTTCAATGGAAGTAGGTCGAAGTAATATCAGTATCAGAAATTTATTACAATTAAACCAAGGCTCGGTAGTTGAATTAGACCGAGTGGCGGGTGAATCATTGGATGTATTAGTTAATGGTACCTTAATAGCCCATGGTGAAGTGGTTGTTGTTAATGACAAGTTTGGTATTCGCTTAACCGATGTAGTTAGCCAAGTTGAACGTATTAAAAAGTTAAAATAAATCATTTTAACAAAGATGACTTAATAAGTATTAAGTAAATAGAGACGTAAAATCAATATGATAATAAAAACAATGCGTATATTACTGGCTTTTAGTTTTTATTTAATGTCTCCGCTAGTTTTAGCACAAGATAGTGTGTCTGAAAGTGAGTTAGTAAAAAATACTGTTATTAAAGAATTTGTCAATCAACAAGTCGATGTTAAGCAGGGTAAGCTAGATAAAGGCATAGCCCCCAAAAGCTTAGTTCAGCAAGCTTCCATTCCACCAACTCTTGTAGGTGATAGCCCTGAAGTAGGTAAACATGTTATGGCTAATATGGATGCTGGTAGCATGATCTTATCGTTGCTAATGGTGTTAGCACTCATTATTATCAGTGCCTTAGTACTTAAACGTTTTAATATTAGTCAACAGAATGTTAGCCAGTTAAAAGTTGTGACGAGTTTATCGTTAGGGGCTAAAGAACGTCTGGTAGTTATTCAAGCTGGAGAGCAACAGTTACTCTTAGGTGTTACCGCTCAACAAGTCACCTTAATTGAACGGTTAACAGAGCCGTTAGCGACTCAAACGTTAAAATCCGCTGAATTGCCAAAAGGTATATGGTCTTTTCTTTTGGCTAAAAAGTCTTAGTATCAAATAGATGCAGTATATTTATTAATAAATATTATTATAACGACTTTAAATCAGGTCGTTTTTTAGGGAATACCAACGAACCATGAAAAGAATTTCGCTATTCACCATCATCATACTATGCTTACTGAGCATAAGTTTCGGTGCGTTTGCTGAAGACTTATCACTATCAGCATTAACATTGACTACTAATCCTGATGGCTCACAAGAATACTCGGTAAACTTACAAATTTTGATCTTTATGACTGCGTTGAGTTTTATACCCGCGGCAGTTATTATGATGACATCATTTACCCGTATTGTGGTGGTAATGGCTATATTGCGACAAGCCTTTGGTCTTCAGCAAACCCCATCAAACCAAGTAATTATTGGCTTAACTCTGTTTATGACACTCTTTATTATGACGCCGGTTTATAATCAAATAGATAAAAGTGCCATTCAGCCTTATTTGTCAGAGCAATTAACATCTACTGAAGCTATCCATTTAGCTAAGGTGCCATTACGTGCTTTTATGCTAGAACAAACCCGCATTAAAGATCTGGATACCTTAGCGGCAATGGCGGGAATTGATGCCGTTGATAAGCCAACTGATTTACCTATGACGGTAATTATTCCCGCGTTTATTATTAGTGAATTAAAAACGGCGTTTCAGATTGGTTTTATACTATTTATTCCTTTTTTGATTATTGATTTAGTTGTTGCTAGTATTTTAATGGCAATGGGTATGATGATGCTGTCACCAATGATAGTATCTTTACCCTTTAAGTTAATGCTTTTTGTGTTGGTTGATGGTTGGAATTTAGTTATTGGTACGATTGCAACCAGTTATGGATTAGGCACCTAACCTAATTTTTGACATCGTTAATTGTGACATCGTTAAGAACGTTAGATAAGTACAAGTGAGCAGCTTATGGGTCCAGAAATTTACGTAGATATGTTAGGTGACGCATTATTGCTTGTGATCCTATTAGTGTGCGCTATTATCTTACCGAGTCTAGCTGTAGGTCTTATGGTTGCTGTTTTTCAGGCGGCAACATCGATTAACGAGCAAACGTTAAGTTTTTTACCAAGATTAATTGTCACCCTGTTAGCGTTAATTATTGGCGGACATTGGTTAGTACAAAAAGTGATGGACTACACTATCCGCCTGATTGCTAGCATTCCTAGTGTGATTGTTTAGTTATGTGTTTAGTTATGTGTTTAGGTTTCACTATTGCTAGAGTAGCTTAATGGAATTTACTGAATCTATTGTTAATCAATATATGGCCGATTTTATTTTGCCATTTAGTCGTATATCGGCCTTGATTATGACCATGATAGGTTTTAGCTCAAAGACTATTCCTGGTCGAGTCAAACTGTTTTTATGCGTTAGTGTTACCATTGCTGTGATGCCAGCAATCCCGCCAGCTAGTGTAGAAAGTTTAGTGTCAGTCAATACCGCTATTCTTTTGGGACAGCAAATGATTATTGGTGTCATGCTTGGTTTTGTAACTATCATGGTGGTTAATACTTTTACTCTAGCAGGCCAAATTATTGCTATGCAGTCAGGCCTTGGCTTTGCTTCATTAGTTGATCCCGCTAGTGGGATGAATGTACCTGCCATTGGACAATTCTTCCTGATTTTATCTTCCTTGTTATTTTGGGTGATGGATGGTCATCTTGCTTATTTACAATTTATTGTCGCGAGTTTTAATACGTTACCCATCCCGACTGAGCATTTATCTAGCATCAAATATCGCGAAGTAGTTGAATGGGGTGAATGGATGTTCGCAACTGCTTTATCGCTTGCTTTAGCACCAATAACGGCGATGTTATTGATTAATTTTTCTTTTGGTATTATGACCAGAGCGGCACCACAACTTAATATTTTTGCTATTGGTTTTCCTATTACTATGATGGCTGGTTTACTGATCATGTGGCTAACTTTTGGTAACTTCTTTACTCACTTTGAGTTGCAATGGCAACGGGCACTTGATTTTAGTTGTTATCTTATTGATTGTAAGGCGACGTAAATGGCTGATTCTGATAGTGGTGAAAAAAGTGAAGAACCCACAGCTAAAAAAATTACCGATGCCCGTAACAAAGGTCAAATTGCGCGTTCTAAAGATTTAGGTACTTTTTTTGTTCTGGTGGGAAGTGCTTGCGCTATGTTATTGATGGGCTCAGCTTTGGCTGAGTCTATGGCAGGAATGATGAAACATTTATTTAGTCTTAGTCGTGAACAATCAATGGATATAAATGCACTTTTTAAGGTGATAGACGATGGCGTTTATCAACTTGTTCCGCCATTGCTGTGGATATTTTTTATTGTCATGTTAGCGGCATTTGTTGGTAATATTTTGCTTGGTGGGATGAGTTTTTCATGGGAAGCCATGATGCCTAAAGCAAGTAAGCTTTCTCCTTTGGCTGGTTTTAAACGTATGTTTGGTGTGCAAGCTGCTGTTGAACTGATTAAATCTATTTTAAAGTTCTTTGTAGTTTTTATTGTTGCTTTTTTACTGTTAAGTGGTTTGTTTGAGGAAATCCTTGGTTTAAGCCGAGAAACAATTCCTGCTAACTTTGAGCATGCACTTACTATGTTGCAGTGGATGTTTTTGATACTTTCTTTATCAATAGGCATCATCGTTGTTATTGATGCCCCGTACCAAGTTTGGAATCATAATCGCCAGTTAAAAATGACCAAACAAGAAATTAAAGATGAGCATAAGGGTACTGAGGGTAGTCCTGAAATAAAGAGTCGTATTCGTCGGACTCAATATGAAATGTCGCAACGACGGATGATGCAAGACGTACCTGAATCTGATGTGGTAATAACTAACCCAACACATTTCTCAATCGCTCTTAAATACGATGCAACAGTAGGCGGCGCTCCAGTATTATCAGCCAAAGGCGTTGATGAAATGGCGATACATATTCGTACCATTGCAAAAGAGCATCAAATTGAGATAATTCAGTCGCCTGCCTTAGCCCGTTCCCTTTATTATACTGCTGAAGTTGGTGATGATATTCCAGAAGAGTTATTTGCTGCTGTTGCCCAAATATTAGCGTTTATTTTTCAACTTAACGAGCATAAAAAAGGTAACGCTAAAAAACCTACTGCGGTCGCTAAAAATCTTCCTATACCAGATGACTTCAAATATTAGTAATTTGGTAATGTAAAGTCCTCTTTTATAAATACTCAGTGAGACCTATGACTGTAAATAATAATAACTGACTTTTTTTTGGTACAAATATTGCTAAATCAAGGCAACTGTCAAAAAAACATCATGAAGTAGTAATGCAATTAACCGCTTATATAAATCAGTTTGATAAATCTAAATTACGCCATCTGAGTGGCTTAGGTACACCTATATTGGTGATGGCTGCATTAGGTATGATTATCTTACCTATGCCTGCCTGGTTATTAGATATTTTATTTTCTTTTAACATAGCGCTCTCTCTCGTTGTTTTACTTATTACCGTCTATACGCTAAAGCCTCTTGATTTTGGTTCTTTCCCTGCTGTGCTATTAGTCGCGACTATTTTAAGATTAGCACTGAATGTAGCCAGTACCCGTGTGGTTCTATTAGAAGGCCATGAAGGACCTGACGCTGCTGGGAAAGTGATTGAAGCATTTGGCTCTGTTGTTATTGGCGGGAATTATGCTGTTGGTTTAGTCGTTTTCCTTATTTTAATTATCATTAACTTTGTGGTAGTGACTAAAGGTGCAGGGCGTATCGCTGAAGTAACAGCGCGTTTTACCTTAGATGCAATGCCGGGTAAACAAATGGCAATTGATGCTGATTTAAATGCTGGCTTTATTACTCAAGAACAAGCGAAAGAACGAAGAACTGAAGTAACCAGTGAAGCTGATTTTTATGGCTCTATGGATGGTGCTAGTAAATTTGTTAAAGGCGATGCAATTGCAGGTATTTTAATTTTATTCATCAATATTGTCGGTGGTCTAATTATTGGTATGGTACAACATGATTTATCTTTTAATCGTGCTGTTGAAATATATACCTTGCTTACTATTGGTGATGGTCTAGTTGCACAAATACCTGGCTTATTATTGTCAATTGGTACCGCAATTGTTGTAACTCGTCAAAATACATCGCAAGATATGGGTGAGCAAGTAAGTAGTCAACTTGGTCAGGAGAAATCACTGTACGTCGCTGCCGGTGTAATGTTTGTTATGGGTGTGATCCCCGGTATGCCACACTTTGTCTTTTTATTGTTCTCAGCGATTATAGCAGCAGCAGCTTTCTTTGGTGCTAAGAATAAAGTAAATCAAAAAGTTGAACTTGAAAAAATAGCACAAGATGAGCAAGTACAGCATCAACAAAAAGAAGATGAAGTGAAAGAACTTGATTGGGATGATGTTAATCATGTTGATGTTATTGGTTTAGAAATTGGTTACCGTTTAATTCCATTGGTAGATAAAGCCCAGGGTGGTGAATTATTGAGCCGAATTAAAGGTGTACGTAAAAAGCTTTCACAAGAATTTGGATTTTTAGTACCTGCTGTTCATATTCGTGATAATTTAGATTTAGATCCAAATAGTTATCAAATATCTTTAATGGGGGTTGTTGTTGGTACAGCACAGATCAGGCATGATCAAGAACTTGCAATCAATCCAGGGCAAGTATTTGGCTCGCTTGATGGTGTAGCCACTAAAGATCCCGCTTTTGGCCTTGAAGCAACTTGGATTAATCAAAATCAACGTGAACAAGCCCAAACTTTAGGTTATACCGTGGTTGATTCTGCAACAGTATTAGCAACTCACTTAAGTCAAATATTAACAAATAATGCGGCCCAATTATTAGGCCATGAGGAAGTTCAAAATCTATTAGATTTACTTGCTAAAAACTATCCTAAGCTTGTTGAAGGTTTTGTGCCAGAGACCTTAACCTTAGGTACTGTTGTCAAAGTATTACAAAGCTTAATGAATGAGGGCGTTGCTGTACGCGACATGCGCTCTATAGTACAAACACTTGTTGAATATGGACCTAAAAGCCAGGATGCAGAGGTCTTAACAGCGGCAGTGCGTATTAGTTTAAGAAAATTTATAGTGCAAGACCTTGTTGGTAGCGCGCAAGAAGTACCCGTCATAACTTTGGCTCCTGAACTGGAACAGATGTTGCATCAGTCTATGCAAATGGCAGGAGATGACGGTGCTGGTATCGAGCCAGGTTTGGCTGAACGCTTACAGAAATCATTAACTGACGGAGCAAACCAGCAAGAAATGGCTGGTGATACACCAATATTATTAACATCAGGTATATTACGACACGTCTTGGCTAAGTTTGTAAAATATACAATTCCAGGTTTACGCGTAATTTCTTATCAAGAAATTCCCGATGATAAACAAATTAAAATTGTTAGTGCTATAGGGCAATAACAATTAGTTAGGTGTATATATTACATCGCTTTAACTTATAGCTAAAAGAGGTTAGATATGAAAATTAGACGTTTTGTTGCCAAAGATATGCGTACTGCCCTAGCACAGATAAAAGAAGAACTTGGCGTTGATGCGGTTATTATGTCTAATAAAAAGATTCCCGAAGGTGTGGAATTAATGGCTGCTATTGATTACAACCAAGTAGTACCTCCAGCACAGTTTTCAAAAGAGGCTACACAAGATACTGCAGCAGATACCAAGGTGACGGTAAATACTTCTGGCTTAAGAGAAGTAAGTAATGATGTTGTTAGGTTAGGTCAAAAGATAGGATCACAAACTACGATTCCATCATCAGTAGTAAATCAAGCTACCAATGAGCATATCCCAGCCGATAGTTTATCCGCATTACTTAGTCGTCAAGTGCAGCAGCCAAATTTGCCGCAAGAGACAACTAACTCTGACGATACCAGTATTGAACAACAGCTAAAGAACTTTACCGACCGTTTAAGTCATTCAACCTCTGATAATACTGCGAGTAAATTACAACAGTCATCTACTTCAGAATATGAGGATGGTGAGAGTGATAAAATCACTGCCAATATAGCCAAAAGCATGCCATCTTCAAGTCCGTTAGCTATCGATATTAATGATGACGCACAGGTATCTTCACAAGACTTTACAAAAATGCAACAAGAAATGGCTTCTATTCGTTCATTGTTGGAACATCAAGTTTCAGGCTTGATGTGGCAAGATATGGCTCAAAAAGATCCTCAACGAGCTGTGTTAGTAAACCGTCTACTTGCTCTAGGATTAAATGAACAGATTGCGGATCAAATAGCAGGTTATGTGCCTGAACAGTCAGATGGAAAGCAAGCTTGGCAACAAGCAACACAACTCATTGCCCAACAAATAAATACTACACAAAATGATATAATTAATCGTGGTGGAGTCGTAGCTTTAGTTGGTCCTACCGGTGTAGGGAAAACAACAACTATTGCCAAGCTTGCTGCAGGTTTTTCGCAAGTACATGGTAACGAACAAGTAGCACTTATTTCTACTGATACTTTTCGTATAGCTGGTTTTGAGCAACTGGCGACCTATGGTAAGATTATTGGCTGTCAAGTGAGCCTTGCTAAAGATAGCCAAGCATTAGATACTCTCTTACAACAATATTCAAAAAAGAAATTAATATTAATTGATACGGCGGGTATGGGGCAGCGTGATATTCGTTTAGCTGAACAATTAACCGCTTTAGTTTCAAACGCACGTGTTAGAATTCGTAGTTACTTAGTACTAGCTGCTAATGCTCAGCAAGCTGTTATGCAAGAAAATGTAGACCGCTTTAAAAAAGTACCATTATCGGGTTGTATTTATACTAAACTCGATGAAAGTATCAGTATTGGTGAAATAATTACAACTTCGATTCAAAATGGCTTACCAATAGGTTATCTTACTGATGGACAAAGAGTTCCAGAAGATATTAAAGTTGCAAATGCTGAGAAATTAGTTACTCTTGCGGATAAGATGGCAACTAAGTCAGTAAAAAATAATGTTAGTGTATTGCGGCCGATGCCTGTAGCACCCGCAGTAAGTGTTTAAGGTTCTAGCTAATAGCTAAATAGATATAATTAGAAGTAATAATTAAATGATTGATCAAGCGAGCGGCTTAAGAAAGATGCAAAATTTACAGCAAGTTAAAGTAGTAGCCGTTTCAGGCGGTAAAGGTGGTGTCGGTAAAACTAACACCTCACTAAATACCGCTATTGCTCTGGGACAACAAGGTAAACGAGTTTTAGTACTTGATGCTGATTTAGGGCTTGCTAATGTTGATGTAATGCTTGGATTAAGAGTAAAACGTAATTTATCTCATGTGTTATCTGGTGAATGTGAACTTGACGATATTATTATCGAAGGTCCAGCGGGTATTAAAATTGTTCCAGCCACCTCAGGATCACAATCAATGGTGGATTTAACACCATCAGAACATGCCGGTCTTATTCGAGCTTTTAGTGAAATGCGTACTCAGTTTGATGTAATGATTGTTGATACTGCTGCAGGTATTTCTGACATGGTTTTAAGCTTTACCCGCGCTGCTCAGGATGTGATGTTAGTCGTTTGTGATGAGCCTACATCAATTACTGATTGTTATGCTTTAATGAAATTATTGAGCCGTGACCATGGCGTATTTAAATTTAAAGTTGTCGCCAACATGGTACGTAGTCCTAGAGAGGGACAACAACTTTTTGCTAAACTAGCTAAAGTGACTGATCGATTTTTAGATGTAGCTATAGAGCTGGTCGCTGTTATTCCATTTGATGAGAATGTTAGGAAATCAGTAAGAAAACAGAAAGTTATAGTAGAGGCTTACCCGCAGTCCCCAGCTTCTTTGGCTTATATTGATTTAGCAACTAAAGTTAGCCAATGGCCAATACCTAAACAAGCTTCTGGACATTTAGAGTTCTTTATTGAACAGTTATTAGCTAATTAACTGACCAATTTAGCAATACTTACTGAGAGCAATATTACGTGGTAAAAGCGAATAGCTACAATAATCAAATCGATAAAATAGCGTTGCTTGAACAACAGACTGTTTTAGTTAAACGCATTGCTTATCATCTTTTAGCAAGGTTGCCAGCCAGTGTTCAAGTAGATGACTTAATACAATCAGGTATGATTGGTTTATTTGAAGCGGCAAGTAATTTTGATAACAGCAAGGGAGCTAGCTTTGAAACCTTTGCTGGTATTCGAATTCGTGGCGCAATGTTAGATGAAATGCGTCGTGGCGATTGGACACCACGTTCTGTTCATAAAAACAGCCGAATGATAAGCGAAGCGATAAAAGTTCTTGAAGCTGAGCTAGGTAGAGATGTTTCTGATATTGAAGTTGCTGAAAAACTTAATATTCCATTAAATGATTATCATCATATATTAAGGGAGGTCAGTACAGGGAAAATACTCGGTATTGATGATCTAGCTGTTAATGAAGATGCTATCAAACTGTGTGATAATAACCTTGGCGATGATCCATATCAAAGCATTGAGCATAATGCCTTTAAAAAAGGCTTAGCTGAATGTATTAAGTCTTTACCCGAGCGAGAAGCTCTTGTACTGTCTTTATATTATGACGAAGAATTAAATTTACGAGAGATAGGTCAAGTGCTTGATGTAAGTGAATCAAGAGTAAGTCAAATACATAGTCAAGCAATGCATCGTCTTAAAGGGCGTATGCAGTCTTGGCAAAGTTAACTAGACTAGGCTGATAATATATTGCTATCAGTTTTTTTAGAAAATAATTACCTGTTGGGTAAAAATAACACATAGAATAACTAATTTATTTTGAATGTTTAGCTGGAGGGTACCTTGAATAAAAATATGAAAGTGCTTGTTGTTGATGATTTCTCAACAATGAGACGTATAGTTAAAAATTTGTTACGCGATTTAGGTTTTACTAACATTCAAGAAGCTGATGATGGCAGTACTGCTTTACCAATGCTTCAAGGTGGTGATTTTGATTTTGTGGTGACTGATTGGAATATGCCTGGTATGCAAGGTATAGACTTACTTAAAGCAATTAGAGCCGATGCAAGTCTATCACACATTCCTGTTTTGCTCATTACAGCAGAAGCTAAAAAAGAACAAATCGTTATGGCTGCCCAAGCGGGTGTTAATGGCTATATTGTTAAACCATTTACAGCCGCAACATTAAAAACTAAGTTAGATAAGATTTTTGAACGCTTAGGTTAATGTGAAGACCTTAGCAAGCATAATACTTGTTCGCTAGGTTAAGGTAATGATAAATATTCTATTAAGGACTGTACATGAGTATAGCTATGACGGGGCGGATCTCATTAGAGCAAGCAAAATCTTTGGTTGAGCTGCTAGAGTCTGGTCAGCAGAGTGCGGCGAATGCGATTATTGCAGAGATTCAAAACCCAATAAATTCAGAGCTTTTTGCCGAAATTGGTAAATTAACTCGCCAGCTTCACGACTCATTGACAAATTTTCAACTAGATTCTAGGTTGAATGATTTAGCAACGGCAGATATCCCCGATGCCAAAGAGCGGTTGAATTATGTTATTACCAGAACAGAAGAAGCTGCAAATAAAACCATGGATGCTGTTGAGGCAATCTTCCCTGTAGTTGATACTATTGCTGGGCAAGTGGCTGCCGTTAACCCTTCGTGGACTAAGCTAATGAATAATGAATTAGACTTGAAAGAGTTTAAATCATTATGTCTTGATATTGATACCTTATTGAAAAATACAGGTAAAGAAACGCATCATATTCATAGTTTAATGACAGATGTGCTAATGGCACAAGACTTTCAAGATTTAACAGGTCAAGTCATTCGAAAAGTTATTGATTTAGTCAGAGAAGTTGAAGACAGTTTAATAAATATGTTAACAGCTTTTGGTATATCTGCAGTAAAATCGGAACAACATACTAGTCCTAGAGTAGGTGAAAACCTTGTTGAAGGGCCAATTGTAAATGCAGCAAATAGAGATGATGTAGTAGAAGATCAAGATGATGTAGATGATCTTTTATCAAGTTTGGGTTTTTAATGGGAGAGTTACTGCATGTCTTTTGAAGCAGATGAAGAAATTTTACAGGACTTTTTAGTTGAAGCGGGTGAAATCTTAGAGTCGCTTTCAGAGGAGTTAATTGAGCTCGAAAATGACGTAGATAATGCTGAATTATTAAATTCTATTTTCCGTGGTTTTCATACAGTAAAAGGTGGTGCAGGCTTTTTAGCCTTAGGCCACTTAGTTGATGTATGTCATGGCGCTGAAAATATATTCGACTTATTACGTACAGGGAAGCGTTCTGTTAATGCAGAACTCATGGATTCTATTTTATCAGCTTTAGATACCGTCAATGATATGTTTGTCTTGGTACAAAATAAAGAACCCCTTGTTCCTGCTGACGCTAATTTGTTAGCTGAGCTTGATCGACTCAGTAAACCTGAATCGACAAAATCTGTTGAAGCGCTAGCTATTGTTGAAGAGTTGTCTCAATCTGTTGTAAATAATGAAGAATCAAGCTCAAGTGATGAAATGAGTGAAGATGAATTTGAACGATTATTAGATGAATTGCATGGCTCGGGGAGTGTACCAACAACCCCTAGTGTTGATCAACCAGTTTATGCTTCATCAGTTACTAATAGTGCTCCTAGCATTGATGGTTCGAGTGATGAGATTTCAGATGATGAATTTGAATCATTATTAGATGAGTTACATGGGCAAGGTGCATTTTCTGCTGACGTCGTAGACGGAGCAATGACAGCTTTGAGTAGTTCAAGTGACGATATAGATGATCTTGAATTTGAAAAACTCTTGGATGAACTTCATGGCAAAGGTAATGCACCGAAGCCGATAGAAAATTCTACATTTAGTGTTAGTACTCCATCACCATCGCCTAAAAAGCCAGCACAAGTAAGTGACCAAGTGGTAAAAGTCGTACCTCAAAAGCCCGTACAGAAAAAGGCTCAAGACGCACCAGTAAAAGCAGTAGCAAAAAAAGCTAGTTCTACACTGGCACCTCAAGGTGAAACCACTGTTCGTGTCGATACTAAACGACTTGACCAAATAATGAATATGGTCGGTGAGTTAGTATTAGTGAGAAATCGATTAACTAGTTTAGGTCTAGTTTCAGATGATGAAGACTTGAATAAAGCTGTTACCAATTTAGATGCAGTTACTACAGATCTTCAAGGTGCTGTTATGCAAACGCGTATGCAGCCAATCAAAAAGGTTTTTGGTCGTTTTCCTCGAGTTGTGCGAGATTTAGCTCGTAGCTTGAATAAAGAGATTTCATTAATTTTAGAAGGTGAGGAGACTGATTTAGATAAAAACTTGGTAGAGGCTCTCGCAGACCCTTTAGTACATTTAGTCAGAAATTCTGTTGATCATGGTATAGAAACATCGGATGTTCGAGAGGCTCTGGGTAAATCAAGAGAAGGTACTGTGCTACTTTCAGCTTCTCAAGAAGGCGATCACATACTGTTAACCATTAAAGATGATGGTGCAGGTATGGATGCTGAAAAATTAAAAAATATTGCAATTGAACGTGGTGTTCTTGATGCAGAATCAGCAGCACGGATGTCAGATAAAGAAGCCTTTAGTCTTATTTTTGCTCCTGGGTTTTCGACTAAAACTGAGATCTCAGAAGTATCAGGCCGCGGCGTTGGTATGGATGTAGTTAAAACTAAGATCACCCAGCTTAATGGTACCGTCGATATTGATTCTGAGTTAGGTGTTGGCACTGTACTTGAAATCAAAGTGCCGTTAACTTTGGCAATACTGCCAACACTGATGGTCGTTGTTGGCAAGCAAACCTTTGCTTTACCTTTAGCATCGGTAAATGAAATATTTCATTTAGATTTATCGAACACTAATAGTGTCGATGGACAACTCACCATTATCGTTCGAGAAAAAGCTATACCCTTGTTTTATTTAGATCAGTGGCTAATTCGTAATTTTGTTAAAAAGGTTCGTGATAAAGGTCATGTTGTAATCGTACAACTAGGTAATAAACAAGTTGGATTTGTTGTTGATAGCTTAATTGGTCAAGAAGAAGTTGTAATAAAGCCACTTGATAGGTTACTCCATGGGACACCTGGAATGGCTGGAGCTACCATTACCAGTGATGGCGGTATTGCACTAATTTTAGATATAGCGAATTTATTAAAATTTTACGCTAAAAAATCATCCGTTAATAAAAAATTACGTAACTAAATATTTTTATATTGTAATTATATAGCGTTAATTTAAAACGTTATCAGAGAGGTTAAATGGCCTATAAGGTACTTGTTGTAGATGATTCGAGCTTTTTTAGACGCCGAGTCACCGATATTCTTAACAAAGATGCTAAATTAAATGTAATTGACGTCGCAGTGAATGGCCAGGAAGCGGTTGAAAAAGCAATATCGTTAAAGCCTGATGTAATCACGATGGATATTGAAATGCCAGTACTAAACGGTATTGACGCTGTAAAACAGATTATGGCTAAATCTCCTACGCCAATATTGATGTTTTCATCGTTAACGCATCAGGGGGCTAAAGCAACTTTAGAAGCGCTTGAAGCTGGAGCATTAGATTTTTTACCTAAAAAATTTAGTGAAATTGCAAAAAGTAGCGACGAAGCTGGTAGCTTACTGCGACAACGTGTTGTTGAAATCGCCAGAAAACCAGGTAAATTAAAAGCAAGAACGGTTATTCGTTCTAGAATAGTAAGGCCTATAGTACTCAAGGAAAGACAGGCGATCAGTAATACTCGACCGTCAATACCTTCTATTAATATAATTAAAGAAAAACAATCGCTTATCCGTTGTTCAGGTAAAGAATATAAACTTATGGCTATTGGTACCTCAACAGGTGGGCCTGTAGCGTTACAAAAAATATTAGTTCAACTTCAACAAAATTTCCCTTTACCTATTATAATTGTTCAGCATATGCCCGCAGCATTTACTGCTGCGTTTGCTAGTCGCCTAAATTCTTTATGTAAAATAACAGTCAAGGAGGCTGAAAATGGCGATGTACTAAAACCTGGGCATGCCTATTTAGCGCCAGGAGGACGTCAAATGCTCATTTCTGGTAGTGAGCAATGTGCAAAAATTAAGATATTAGACGATGATTCACCTAAAATAACTTTCAAACCTAGTGTCGATATTAGCTTTGGCTCAGCTGCAAAAATATTTGCTGGTAAAGTTCTTGGGGTAATATTGACTGGGATGGGATCTGATGGGAAAGAAGGTTCTAGAATGTTAAAAGCTTATGGAGCAACAATTTGGTCGCAAGATGAAGAGTCATGCGTCGTTTATGGTATGCCTCAAATGATTGATAAAGCTGGTTTATCCGACTTGTCACTCCCCTTAGATTCTATAGCTGCTTCTATCATTAAGGAAGTTGGTTGTGGATAAACTCAGTTTTGCTGGTTTATTTGTTGCCATTCTTGCCGTTTATGTCGGATTTACTCTTGATGGTGGTCATCTTTCTGCTTTATTTGAATTACCCGCTTTTATTATTGTCTTTGGAGGTACCTTAGGTGCAGTTATGTTGCAATCGTCAATGACGCAATTTACTCATGCACTTTCATTACTTAAATGGGTTTTCTTTCCACCCATATATGATATGAATCGAGGTATTAATGAGATAGTTGCATGGGCAACTAAGGCCAGAGAGTCAGGTTATCTGGCTTTAGAAGATACAGCACTAGAGATTGAAGACAGTTATACTCAAAAAGGCTTAAATTTACTGGTAGATGGTGTTGAACTTAATAATTTTCGGGTCGCATTAGAGTTAGATTTAGATATTTATCGAGAGCATAATTTACGCTCTGCAAATGTCTATGAAGCGATGGGCGGTTACAGTCCAACTGTTGGTATATTAGGTGCTGTGCTTGGTTTGATTCATGCAATGAGTAACTTAACTGAGCCTGCGTTGTTAGGACAAGGTATAGCAACCGCTTTTATTGCCACTATATATGGCGTTGGCTTTGCTAACCTGCTTTATTTACCTGTAGCTAATAAGATTAAAGCTATTATTCACCAACAAACTATGTATCGTGAAATGGTTTGTGAGGGATTAGTGTCAATTGCTCATGGTGAAAATCCCCATGCCATTGAAAATAAGTTATCGGCATTTAGGTTAGAACAATGACTCGTCAGCGTAAAAGAAGACATGCGATAGAACATGATAATGTTCATCGTTGGTTAGTCTCTTATGCTGATTATATGACGTTGATGTTTGCCTTATTTGTTGTGTTATATGCGATGGCAATGGTAAATGAAAAACCTTTCGAAAGTATTACACAATCTTTTGGTGGTGTATTTCAAGCCTACGAAGATGAAACTAAAAATAGTGGTCATGGTGAGAATGTTTTAATGGTTAATACCAATAAAACGAATAAAAAATTATATGGCAATGGTATATTAGCCGTAGCTGGTCCCGAACTGGTTGATAGTGAAAAAAACTTATCTAATATCTCAGATGCGCAAGTAGGAAATAACCTAAGCTCATTAGAAGAGGAGTTGCATACTGCCTTGTATGACTTGGTTGAGTCGGGTTTTGCGCAATTACAAATAGACGGGGATTGGTTAGAAATAGAATTAAATAGCGGTTTGTTATTCCCTAGTGGTTCCTCTTCAGCAACATTATCAGCAGAAGCTATTTTATCAGCCATTTATGATGTTATTGGTAAGGCGAGTAACTTTATTAGAGTACGAGGTTATACTGATAATCAAGCTATAAATAATGAAATCTATTCTTCTAATTGGGAACTCTCTGTTTTTAGAGCTACCGCTATTTTAAGAGTATTAGAGGCCCAAGGTCTAGACCCTGCTCGTATGGCAATTGAGGGTTATGGTCAATATTATCCAAGTGCAAATAACTTAACTGAGCAGGGTAGAGCAAGAAATAGAAAAGTTGTCGTCGCTATTTCTAAATATGGTCTAGAAAAAAGTAACTTACTTAAAACACCAACAATTGATTTAAAAAGTGTAGGAATGATTGACCAGTTTCCCTTAACGAATGAACAAAGCATTGATGAGTCTAAAAAAATTAACGTGATTCGTTTAGATAATGGTGGTATTCGTATTACAACGCGCGATGAAAGTGAAGAGAGTGTTTCCCCGTTTAATGCTAGCTCTGCTAGAAGTAAAAAATCTAATGATGCTATAGAATAAAAAATAAATCAGCTGACTAATAAATTTAATAAAAAGTAAGTGAGTAGTGCCCTTGATCGTGTGGACTGTAGCAAATCAAAAAGGTGGTGTAGGTAAAACCACAACAACTATTGCCCTTGCCGGTATACTAGCAGAGCAAGGATATAGAGTATTATTAGTTGATACAGACCCTCATGCCTCCCTTAGTTACTATTTTGGTATTGAATCAGAAGATTTAGATCTGAGTGTTTATGAATTATTCACCCAAGTATCATCAAGAGAGCAAATCCTACAAACCTTATGTCCAACTCAGTACCCAAATATTGATATATTACCAGCAACTATGGGCCTTGCAACGTTAGATCGTTCTTTGGGGACTAAAGGTGGTATGGGCTTGGTACTTAAGAAAGCTGTACATAAAGTAGCAGATAGCTACGATTATATTTTGATCGACTGTCCACCGGTGCTCGGTGTGTTAATGGTAAATGCTTTAGCCGCTGCTGATAGGATAGTTATTCCTGTTCAGACCGAGTTTTTGGCGCTTAAGGGGTTAGACCGTATGATCAAAACAATGGAGATTATGCAAGGAGAGCAAGAGTCACCATTTAGATATACTATTGTACCTACTATGTTTGATAAACGCACTAAAGCATCCATTTTAGCCTTTAAAAAATTACAAGAAGTTTATACTAATCAGATATGGCCAGGAGTCATTCCTGTTGACACTAATTTAAGAAATGCAAGTTCTGCTCAAAAAGTACCGTCAGAATATGCTGCTAATTCTCGAGGTACTTTAGCTTATAAAAGCCTTTTGAGCTTTTTAACCAAACTGAACTTGAAAAATAATGAGGTTGAACGTTAAATGAGTAAATCGTTAACCGCTAGTAAAAAGGTGATGAAAACCTATTTATCAGAGCTATTAACCGACCCTGATGTTGCGGAAGAGTTAGCGCAACAACTGTGTATTGATGAACAAACGTTTAGTAAGCCTATTGCTCATAAAGAAAATAGATCATTAGAGACGCTATTAAAAACAGTTAATGATCCTAATGAAAAGCTTATTCAAAAAGTAGCAGATAAAGTAAAACTATCGAAAACTGCTATATTACCTATTTCTACCAAAAAGAGTCGTTCTCAAGTTTACGATGTAAAAGAGAAAAGTTATCGCCAAGGTGACTTCCAGGCTATGTTTTTCGATGTTGCAGGTTTAACAATCGCAGTACCTTTAATCGAATTAGGTGGTATACATAAAGTCGATAAAATGACAAGCTTAGTTGGAAAGCCTGATTGGTTTAAAGGAGTTATGTTATATCGGGATGAAAAAATTAATGCAGTTGATACAGCATTATGGGTTATGCCAGAAAAATACGACGAAACATTAAAAAATTCGCTAAACTATCAATATATTATAATGTTAAATGAAAGTCCTTGGGGATTGATGGCCGAACACTTAGTCGATACTGTGGTACTGTCTCAAGATGAAGTGAAATGGCTAGACTCTAGTGATAAACGACCTTGGTTAGCGGGGCTGGTTAAAGATAAAATGTGTGCATTACTTGATGTAAATGCGTTGATTCAATTGCTTGATAAAGGTAGTAATATCTATCAAGAATAGTAAATTACCCCTGTCTATATAGGCAATATAAAGTAAGTAATTTGAGAGGCGAATAATATGTCTAATATAAGACGAAGTGTAAGTGATAAAGTTGAAGCTAATGATGAGGTACTTCAATGGGTAACCTTTAAATTAGAGAATGAAACTTATGGTATTAATGTTATGCAGGTACAAGAAGTTTTACGTTACAGTGAAATAGCGCCAGTCCCTGGTGCTCCACTTTATGTACTTGGTATTCTTAATTTACGTGGTAATGTGGTCACAGTTATTGATACTCGTGCTCGATTCGGTCTAGAGCCGTGCGATATTACCGATAATACCCGTGTGGTTGTCATAGAGTCAGAGAAGCAAGTTATTGGTATTCTTGTTGACAGTGTTGCTGAGGTTGTCTATCTAAAGTCATCAGATATTGATGTTGCGCCAAACGTTGGTAATGAAGAAAGTGCACAATTCATTCAAGGTGTTTCTAATCGTGAGGGTGAATTACTTATTTTGGTCGACTTGGACAAGTTATTGTCTGACGATGAATGGGATGAACTTAAACAGTTCTAAATTTATTATTATTTCGCTCTGTAATTAATTGGTAGATAAAGCTTATATTGATAGGCTTTATTTTTGTTATTATAGTGTGAGGTAATTATTCTTTTAGTTTTATTTAAGGCAAAAAATTTAATGTCATTATTAGCAGTTCCAATTATCGCAGTGTTAGCGCTATTTCTTGTTATATTGACAAGTACTGTTTTAGTTGTATATTTAACTAAGCTTAAAAATAAAATGATAATGCTAAATATGGAAGTGCAGGGTCAATCTTTGCTGCTTGATGAATTACAAGCTTTAAACCATAAATTGCAACAAGAATTCTATGTTATGGCTGAAAATAACGAAAAAAAAACCGCCGAAAATGGCCAAGTTTCACAGCAGTTAGAACATCGCATTAAAAATTTGCAGCAACAAGTTTTTGTACAGCAAACACTATTTACACAATGGCAAGAAAACCAAGGACAAGATAAATTTTATAATCGTGCTTTTAAATTAGCGGAGAAAGGTGCTGATATTGAAGAGATTATGGCTGAATGTGAATTACCCCGAGCAGAAGTTGAAATGTTATTGTCAGTCTATCAACAACGTGTCCGTGCTCAGTAAACTATTATTACTATTTTCCTTACTACAACTACATATTGCCAACTGCGTTAAAACGATATTCACGCAACTATTTATTTTATGTTAGACTGCAGTCGTTTTTAATACATCTTTATGTAACGGCAAGGATCTAAGCCCTGTGAGCTCAGCCATAATACTATATTTTCGACTCCCATTATTTGTTTTTATTTTTACACTTTCGGGGTGTTCAACTACGCGTCAACCACCCATTCAAGTAGAGAATGCTGAATCAGCTAGTTTAGGTGATCAAAGGGACCCCTTTGAAGTCATCAATAGGCCATTTTGGACTTTTACTTGGGATTATGTAGACAAATATATCGCTAAACCCACATCAGAAGTCTACACAACTTATACTCCACCATTTTTACGTTCAGGCCTATATAACATGGCATTAAACTTAAACGAACCTGCGAGTGTGATTAATAATGTACTTCAACTAAAGCTTACTGATGCAGCAAAAACTACTGGACGATTCGTCCTAAATTCTACTGTTGGTTTATTTGGCTTTTATGATCCAGCTAGTGATTTTGATTGGTCAAGTGAGCAAGAAGAGTTTGGTGAGGTATTAGGCTCTTACGGTATTGGAGATGGCCCTTATATTGTTATTCCTGGTTTAGGACCTAGTTCGATTCGTGAAGAAATAGGTGATTATGT
The DNA here is from genome assembly GCA_046710905.1 of Colwellia sp. GTDB lineage: Bacteria > Pseudomonadota > Gammaproteobacteria > Enterobacterales > Alteromonadaceae > Colwellia. The sequence goes on along the minus strand of JBKEHN010000005.1, from coordinate 19,123 downwards.
TGACGGACTCTATTGGCCAATGGTCGTTATTAATTTTTGGCCAAACATAGTACGATTAGGAATATTAGCTCTCGAAGGACGAGCGGCAGTTCGAGATCAGGAACAGTTAGTTTTCGAGTCGGAAGATTCCTATGAATTTATTAAAAATGCATACTTTCAAAACATGAAATATAAAATTTATGATGGTACCCCACCAATCGTTATCAACGAAGCGGAAGAAGCCGAAATAGATGCATTTCTCGACGAATTTGATGATATAGACTAATTTTAGAATAAACGAGTACCTATGCCGATAACTATTTGTTAGAATTGCGGCAATTTTTTATATACACCCTATTGGAATAATTAAATGAATATTATTGAAGGTTCGTTTGAAGCAAAAGGTAAGAAATTTGCCATTGTTGTATCAAGATTTAATCACTTTATCGTTGAAAGTTTACTAGAGGGCGCAGTTGATGCCCTTAAACGTCATGGTAATGTTAATGACGATGATATTACTGTTGTGCGCGTGCCTGGTGCATATGAACTACCTTTAGCGGCTAAAAAAATCGCAGCAAAAGGTCAGTGTGATGCAATTATTGCTATTGGCGCTGTTATTCGTGGTGGTACTCCACACTTTGATTTTGTTGCTGGTGAAAGTAATAAAGGTCTAGCACAAGTGTGTTTAGATGCTGGTATTCCGGTTTCATTTGGTGTTATTACTACTGATTCAATCGAACAAGCAATTGAGCGAGCAGGTACTAAAGCCGGTAACAAGGGCGCAGAGGCAGCGCTTGGCGCATTAGAAATGGTTAATGTTTTAGCTAAAATTTAATTTTCTGAACTTTATTCATAAACTTAAGAAAAATGGAAGTATATTGTGAAACCTTCACCTAGAAGAAAAGCCCGTGAACTAGCTGTACAAGCGACTTATTCATGGCAAGTAAGTCAAAATCCAGTAAAAGAAATTGAAGTAAACTTTATTGCAGAAAATAGTAAACGTCGTTTTGATATTGAATACTTTCAATTGTTATTGCGTGGTGTGATTGCTAACGTGACTGAAATTGATGCGGTTATTTCTCCTTACGTAGACCGCCCACTTGACGATATTGATCAAGTAGAAAAGGCAATATTACGAGTGGCAGTATTTGAGTTGAAAGATTGTGCTGACGTACCTTATCGTGTAGTAATTAATGAAGCTATCGAATTAGCTAAATCATTTGCAGCTGATGATAGCCATAAGTTTGTTAATGGTGTTTTAGACAAAACCGTCAAGTTAATTCGCCCACAAGATTAACCTACTAATTATCAGTTACTAAAGGATTAGCATGAAAGAATTCGAGTTAATTAAGCATTTCTTTACCAAGCAGAAAGTTAAACGCAAAGATGTTGTGCACGGTATAGGTGATGATTGTGCTGTTTTAGCACCTATTTTGAATCAGAATATAGTGGTAACAACCGATACCTTAGTTGCTGGAGTACATTTTCCATTTGAGACTAGCCCAAGAGCCATAGGTCATAAAGCTGTAGCAGTGAATTTATCTGATATAGCAGCAATGGGAGCTAAGCCAAGTTGGTTATCTTTAGCAATAACGTTACCAGATATAGATGAAGCTTGGTTACTTGAATTTTGTGAAGGTGTCTTTGAACTATGTGATTTTTATAACGTAGAACTTATTGGCGGAGATACCACGCAAGGTCCATTGAGTATAACTATTACTGCTCAAGGGCTAACACCAGAAGGTAGTTATTTATCTCGTTCAGGTGCTAAATCAGGGGATTGGCTTTATGTTACCGGTGAACTAGGTGATGCTGCATTAGCTTTACAGCAAATAACCGGAAAGGTTGATCTTGAACCGCAATTCATTGATGTTATAAGAAACAAGCTTGATTATCCAAAGCCAAGAGTATTAGCGGGCCAAACACTCCGTCAATATGCTTCCTCTGCAATTGATCTTTCTGATGGCTTAATCTCTGATTTAGGGCATATATGTCAAGCCTCGAATGTTGGTGCTAATGTAGTGCTTGATGCCTTACCTCTCTCGACAATAATGCGTGATAGTTTACTTGCAGATGATGCTATTACCTTAGCATTATCTGGTGGCGATGATTATGAGTTATTATTTACGGTATCTGAAGATAACAAAGTAGGTATGGAAACCGCGATGTTGCATGCAGGCACCCCAGTAACCTGTATTGGGCAGTTGAATGCATCCCATACTATATCCACAACATTGAACAATAAACCTATTCCAATAAATACAGCTGGTTTTGAGCACTTTACCGAGTAGATTGTATTATTATCAACTATTAATTACCCATTAACTAAGCATCTATTTATATGTCGGATAAAAATACTCAAGTAAACTTTAATCTTGCTAATCCTATTCATTTTTTGGCTTTAGGTTTTGGTAGCGGTTTAGCGCCTAAAGCGCCAGGAACTTTTGGCACACTTGCTGCGGTGCTTGTATTCTTCCTCATGAGTGGCTTAACACCATTAGTTTACGGATTACTCGTTTTAGTTGTGTGTATTTCTGGTATTTATATTTGTGGCAAAGCAGCCAGTGATGTCGGTGTACATGATCATGGTGCCATTGTTTGGGATGAGTTTGCTGGCTTTTTTATAACAATGTTCATGGTACCAGTGTCATGGCAGAGTGTTTTGGTAGGCTTTATTCTCTTCCGTATTTTTGATATTGCCAAACCTTGGCCAATATCGATAGCAGATAAAAAGTTGACCGGTGGTTTTGGTATCATGTTTGATGATGTATTAGCTGGTTTATTTGCCCTTGTGATAATGCAGCTCATATTTTAATTTATGGTAATTAATTTGACAGTACAGCCTTTATTACAAAGGGGTAATATTACCTATTACTATTACCTATTAGTTATTAATTAGCTTTTTCTTTCTTTTCTTACTTCAGAATAATAGTAATTTCTAAATTTTTGCGCTATTTTTAATGCTAGACGAAGAGTGATGCATTTTAATAGGTTATTGTTGGTGAGTTATAAATATTTACCGTACTTACTTGTTTTAACAAAACTTGCCCTTAGGTCTATTGTTAAGTGATATATGTTATTTTATAAATGTCACTTAGGTGAATTTGTCTTCAAGTAATAGTAAAAAAGGAATACCTATGAAAATAAATCTTTCTGGTCATCACGTAGAAGTAAATGATTCAATCAAAGAGCATATCGAAGAAAAATTTTCTAAAATAGCTAGCCATTTTCCAACACTGATCGCCTTAGATGTAATTATTTCTAAAGAACACCATAAGCATCAAGTTGAATTAACAACAAATTATGAAGGTGGCCGTATTTCTGCTACCGGTACTAATGAAGTTATGTATCCCGCCATTGCTAGTGCAGCTAAAAAATTAGATGCTGCATTGAAACATAGAAAGGGCCAGTTAAAAGCCAACTTGCATACTAAACCAGATGCCACTACACCTGAAATAGCCCATGAGAAAGTTCAAGAGATGAATTTAGCTTAAAGCAAAAATGTGTAAAGATATAAAAGCTGTTGAACCTTGTTCACAGCTTTTTTTTTATATTATTTATACCTTTCTCTATTTGGTACAAATAATTACTACATTGAAATCTTGGTGTGTAATAATCAGGATAATTCATAATAAAAGTATTAATACCAAACGGTTCAAAGTATTAGTTCAACTGGTATAGTCTCACAAGGAATAATTTGATGCTCAAGCACTTTTTAAGACAACCCCTTAGCTCTAACCTAAAAATAAGTAAATTTGTATTGTTTGGACTGTTATCTTTTATACTTTCAGCTTGTAGTAAGGAAGAGCTCAAGGTTAAAGCCCCTGCGCCAGCTGTTTCGGTATACTCGGTTAAATCACAATCTATTGGTGAGTATCGTGAGTTCGTCGCGCGTACGGAAGCTTTTAAAGAAGCAAATTTACGTGCTCGTGTTGAAGGTGAATTATTAGAACGACACTTTAAAGAAGGGAGTATTGTCAAGAAAGGGCAAGTTCTCCTAAAAATAGACCCTGCTGCATATCAAGCAGCTTTATCAGCAGCAAAAGCAGACTTAAGCTCAACAATCTCAGGGGAAGAAAACGCCAAGCGTAATTTAAAACGAGCTAATGATCTGATTGGTGACGGTTATATTTCTCAATCTGACTTTGATCGATTAACTACAGAAGAGTCTCAAGCTAAATCGGCAGTAAAGGTTGCACAAGCATCTCTTGAAAAAGCTGAACTTAATTTAAGCTATACAATAATTACAGCACCTTTTACAGGTCGTATCGGTAAAGTTAATTATAACGTAGGGAATATCGTTAGCCCAACAAGTAATACTTTAGCGACTCTTATTATAATAGATCCCATATTTGCTAGCTTTCAAGTTGAAGAAAGTACTTATGTTTCATACCAACAGTCACATCAGGGAGATAAAAACAAAACAGTCAGTGAGTTTGATATCTCATTACGTTTACCAAATAATTCACAATATCCAGAAAAAGGAAAGTTAGATTTCGCTGATACTAAAATTTCCGAAGGAATGGGAACAGTGGAGCTTAGAACTGTTTTTTCTAATCCTCAAAATATTATCTTACCAGGCTTATTTGTTACCCTGATTCTTGAAAGTACAACTAAAGAAGAGATGGCACTAATTCCTCAAGCAGCGGTTCAAGAAAGTCAGCAAGGAAAGTTTGTTTTAATCGTTGATGAAAATAATACAGTCAAACAGCGTCATGTAGTACTTGGGCGAAGAATAAATGCAATGTGGGTTGCTGAAAAAGGCGTTACTATTGGTGAGAAGGTTATTATTGAAGGATTACAAAAAGTCCGTTCTGGTGTCGAAGTTAGAGCTGTTGAAAAGCATGTTGACCCTATTATTGGAACAATATCTGATCTTGATAATAAAGTAGTTGAGCCTTCAAAAAATAATGAGCCTAATATTAGCCTTAGTGCTAACCCTGATAAGTAAATAAGGACGATTTTATGATCAGTAAAACTTTTATCAATCGGCCTAAATTTGCGTTTGTAATATCTATTGTTATTACATTGGCTGGCTTAATTGCCATGAGCGTATTGCCGGTAAACATGTATCCTGAAATTACGCCTCCTCAGGTTCAAATTTCAGCTATCTACCCAGGAGCGAGTGCGCAAGTTGTAGAAGAGTCGGTTATCAGGCCCATTGAAGAACAAATCAATGGTGTTGAAGATATGATGTATATTGAATCATCAGCCTCGAACAATGGCAGTGCTGTTATAACGGTATTTTTTAAAGTGGGTACCGATGGTGATATTGCCCAAGTTAATGTGCAAAATAGGGTTGCACTCGCCACGAGTTCATTACCATCTGAGGTAACACGTCAAGGCGTTTCAGTTAAGAAAAAATCAAGCGCTATGCTTTTAGGTATTAACTTATTCTCCGAACAAGAAAATATTAATCAACTTTTTTTAAGTAACTATGCTACTAACTATTTAACTGAACCTTTAGGACGCATCAAAGGTGTTGCTTCAGCAGAAGTGATGGGTGAAATGACGTATAGTATGCGCGCATGGCTCAATCCAGAACGTATGGCTTCACTAAGCATTACCGTCACTGAAGTACAACAGGCATTGCAAGAGCAAAACATGATTGTTGCTGCGGGTAAGTTAGGTGCTAGCCCAACGTTACCTAATCAGCAGTTTGAGTACTCTATTCAAGCAAAAGGTCGTTTGCAAACCCCTGAAGAGTTCGGACAAACGATAATTAGATCTCAGCGAAATGGTAACTTTATCCGCTTAGATGATATTGCTCGTTTAGAGCTCGGTGCTGAAGATTATTCAACCCAAGCAAGATTAAATGGTAAAGAAACGGCCTTTCTCGTCGTTTATCAATTACCTGATGCAAACGCTACTGAAGTTGCTTCCCTAGTTAAGGCTGAAATGGAAAAACTTTCTCTACGTTTTCCTGATGGTTTAGAGTACGTAATCCCTTACGATACCACTGAGTTTATCGATCGTTCAATTGAAGAAGTGATGATTACTTTATTTCAAGCTATTGTCTTAGTTATATTGGTGGTCTTTTTATTCCTACAAAATTGGCGCGCGACGATTATACCAACCTTAGCTATTCCAGTATCACTCGTCGGTACTTTTGCCTTTATGGTCTTGATGGGATATTCAATTAACACGGTTACTTTATTTGGTTTAGTTCTTGCCATTGGTATCGTGGTTGATGACGCTATTATTGTTATTGAAAATGTTGAACGTATTTTAAAAGAAGAGCAACTACCGATAAAAGAAGCGGTAACCAAAGCAATGGAGCAAGTGTCAGGACCTATTATTGCGACCACCTTAGTACTACTTGCAGTATTTGTCCCTGTCGCTTTTATGCCAGGTATTACCGGTGAATTATACAAACAGTTCTCGGTAACTATTTCTTTTGCTGTACTTATTTCTTCAATAAATGCGTTAACCTTAAGTCCTGCATTATGTACTGTACTTTTAAGTGCAGAAAAAATGAAACCCGTTACGTGGTTACTGCCATTTGAGCGTCTTATTACTAAGATAACTGGTGGTTATACTAATACCGTTGCTTTCTTACTTAAACGACTTACCAGAGTTGGACTTTTTGTAGGTTTGATTTTTATTGCCGCAGGTTGGTTAACAGCCGCTGTTCCGACGGCTTTTTTACCTGCAGAAGATCAGGGTTACCTCTTTGTTGATGTTCAGTTACCCGATGCTGCCTCAAGTAATCGGTCGCAAGCAGTTCTAGATAAAATAACCCCAATTATTTTAAACGATCCAGCCGTTGATGATATTATTACTGTATCAGGATTTTCATTACTTGGTGGTGTTGGTTCAAATAATGGTCTTGCTATTATTATGCTTAAAGATTGGGAAGAACGTACCGTACCAGAACTAGGTTTAAGACAAGTTATTCCAAGGCTAATGGGACAGTTATGGACTATGCCTGATGCACAAATCATGGTATTTAATCCTCCACCGATCCCTGGTTTAGGTAATAGCTCAGGTTTTGACTTTAAACTACAAGACAGTGAAGGTCGAGACCCTGCAGAGTTAGCGCAAGTTATGAATGGTCTTATTTATGAAGCTAACCAGCGACCTGAATTATCTCGAGTCTTTAGTACTTATCGCGCTAATGTGCCGCAGTACTTTTTAGAAGTAGACCGTAATAAGGCTAAAGCGCAAGGTGTTGCTTTATCAGATATATTTTCTACTCTACAAGCACAGTTAGGCTCTTTATATATTAATGATTTTAGTCAGTTTGGTCGTACATACCGCGTGACTATTCAGGCAGAAAGTAAATATAGAAAGGATCCGTCAGATCTTCGTTACTATTTTGTTCGAAATAAAGATGATGAGATGGTGCCGTTAACTACATTAGCAACGCTTAAACCAATTCTTGGCCCAACAAGTATTAGTCATTTTAACCTGTATCGTAGTGCTAGTATTACTGGGAATGCCTCTCCTGGCTATTCCTCAGGGCAATCGATTGCGGTAATGGAAGAGCTAGCAAGTACATTACCTCAGGGGTATATTTATGAATGGTCGGGACAGTCAAAACAAGAATTAGAAGCCGGTGACTTAGCACCTATCTTGTTTGGCTTAGCAATTATCTTTGTGTACTTGTTCCTTGTTGCACAGTATGAAAGTTGGACTATTCCATTTTCAGTTATTGCAGCGGTACCTTTAGCCTTGTTTGGCGCTATGTTAGCGCTCTATACCGTGGGCATGGCTAATAATATTTATGCGCAAGTTGGCTTAGTTTTATTAATTGGACTCTCGACCAAAACCGCTATTTTGATTGTTGAGTTTGCTATGGAGCAAAGGGCAGCAGGAGAAACGATAATGAATGCGGCATTGAATGCGGCTAAAATGCGTTTTCGTGCGGTATTGATGACGGCATTTTCGTTTATATTAGGTGTGTTACCACTTGTTTTTGCAACTGGAGCCGGTGCTGGAAGTCGTGTTTCTTTAGGTATAACAGTACTTGCCGGTATGATTGCAGCAACACTGTTCGGTACTTTGCTGGTACCGTACTTTTACCTATTGATCCAACGTATGCGAGAAAAGATTAAAGGTGTAGCAGACGTAACGTAAAATTTTATAGATGATAGTACAGAAAAAGGGCACTTATTGAGTGCCCTTTTTATTAACTTATCACTAACATGTACTTGTAGTTACGACATGTTACTGAGGAGTTATTCTTGTTCTTGTGTATTCTCTTCTTCAGCAAGTTTAGCTCTCTCTGCTTTCGATACGTATTTAGGTTTATTACTTGTCTGTAGCTTTAAGTTAGCTTTTTTTACTTTCTTTTTTAAAATATCGTTCATCTTTTTTTTTCTATTCATCTTTTTATCTCAACATCTATACTAAAATTATTTTGGTTACTTGGTATTAAGTACTTGTTACTAAGTACCGCTACTTAAAATAAGCGCTACAAGTATCAAAGGGAAATACCAATAAAACACCTTGGCTTCAATGAATTACTAATATATTCGGTAATAAGTGCACTTCTAGCTGGGCGGTTTTCTTGCTACTGCTTATAGGTTAAGTAAGGCTGAATCGACTCTTTTTGGTGTTCTGTTTCAGTAAGGGCTAATTTATCCTCTATAACTATTATCGCATTTACTGTTCTTTGCTGAAAGGTTTTCCATATACCTTCTTGTAACCAAAGCGTTGCTAATAATAGTAATGTAGCCATACTAGTCACTGAAAATGCTAAAGCAAATAAAGTAATAGTAATAGCTACAAGTTTTATTATTAACGCATAACTTTCATAATTCTCATGATCGTTATGTAAAGTTTGCCATTGCTCTACTAATAACTGTTTTGAAACTGTCTTCATAGATTGAATATACTGGGGTTGTACAAAAATTACTGTTATTATGCGCGCATTATCTATCTCATCAAAGTTTTTCTTATCTTTGTCTTGATAGCTTTCTTATTTTTTGATTTAGTTTTTGACTAAGTCGCTTTAAACCAGAGGCGTATATTTTGAGTACTAATACAACTACTTCATCGTTAGCTTTTTCTTCGTTGAGCTTAAAACAGGATTTAGTTAAAAACTTATCGTCCCTTGGCTATGAGAAAATGACACCTATTCAAGCTAAAACCTTACCTGAATTACTTAAAGGTAAAGATGTTATTGGCGAAGCAAAAACCGGCTCAGGTAAAACTGCAGCTTTTGGTTTAGCATTACTTAACAAACTAGAAGTTAAAAATTTTCGTATTCAATCTATGGTTATTTGTCCAACCCGCGAACTGGCTGATCAAGTTGCACAAGAGTTGAGAAAACTCGCTCGTGGTATTCATAATATTAAAATATTAACGCTTTGTGGTGGTACACCATTCGGTCCACAAATTGGCTCATTAGAGCATGGCGCACATGTCATTGTTGGTACCCCTGGACGTCTTGAAGAGCATGTTATAAAAGGCACTCTACAATTAGATAATTTAGACTTATTAGTGCTTGATGAAGCTGACCGTATGTTGGAAATGGGCTTTCAAGCGGCACTTGATAATATTGTTAGACGTACTCCACTTGATCGCCAAACGTTACTTTTTAGTGCTACCTTTCCAGATCAAATTAAGTCTATTAGCGAAAGCATCATGACAGATCCTGTGATGGTTAAAATCGCTTCTAGTGAAGATCAATCAACTATCAGTCAAAAATTCTTCAAAGTGAGTAATGATGATGACCGCCTTGATGCTTTACGTTTATTGTTATTAGATAAGCAAGTTGAATCGACGGCTATTTTTTGTAATACCAAAAAAGAAACCCAACAAATCGCTGAAGCTTTACATTTTGATGGTTTTAGCGTGTTAGCTTTACATGGTGATTTAGAGCAACGCGATAGAGACCAAACATTATTACGCTTTGCCAATAAAAGTGCTTCTATTCTTGTTGCTACTGACGTTGCGGCACGAGGCTTGGATATTGATAGCTTAGACTTAGTCATCAATTATCATATCGCTCGCGATAGTGAAGTTCACGTGCACAGAATTGGCCGAACAGGACGAGCAGGCAGCACAGGTTTAGCTTACTCACTGTATAGCGATAAAGAAAGTTATAAAGTTGGTCTTCTTGAAGATTACCTTGAAGCAGTTATTACGCCTGAGCAATTACCATCATTGGCAGTATTAGCCAATGAACGCCCCCAGGCTAAAATGGCAACCATTCAAATTGATGGTGGTAAAAAGCAAAAAGTGAGAGCTGGAGATATTTTAGGAGCACTGACTGGAGACAATGGAGTGCAAGGCTCACAAGTTGGTAAAATTAAAGTACTTGATAACAAAGCTTATGTAGCTGTTACTAAAGCTGCTTTAAATCTAGCGTTGAGAAAAATATCTAAAGGAAAAATGAAAGGTCGTACTTTTAACGCTCGTCATTTAACTAACTAGTCACATCCCCTTAAATGATAAAAGCTAAACAAACTAAGTTAAATGAAATATGCCTACCAAGAGCTGTTTATCTACAAGCAGCTCGATTTTGATACCGCTCAAACCTATGCCGTTGATGTTTTAATACTATTGTTGGAACCGTTATTAGTACGACAGAGTAGGGCGTGGAAAAATCATGCTAATGAATATTTTTTACTATCACTTAGCCATAGATACTAATAGGCTTACTGGTGGCGATTACTAAAGCGCTAAAATAGCTCAACACTAAGACCCTCTAATGTTATAATTACGGGGTCTTTTTTTATTTTTATATTTAGTGAAATATGCACGCTGTCCATCAACTCCACCTATACCGTAAAAGTCTCAGCACAACCACCTATAAATCACGAGGACAACGGGTAATTCGCTGTCCTCTTTGCCAGCTAGCTCAGCCGTTTTGTATCTGTGAAATATCACCAATTAAAGAGAACATTGAGACAACAGTAGGTTTTTTATTGTTAATGCATGACACGGAAGTATTAAAGCCAAGTAACACCGGTAAACTCATTGCAGACCTTATTCCAGATACCTTTGCTTTCTTATGGTCAAGAACCCAAGAGAACCTTGATTTATTAGCAGTGATTAATGACGATAAATGGTTCCCATTGGTTGTTTTTCCGCAAGAGTATGCGGATGATGAACGTAAAGTCTTTACCAATACTTTTATATGCCCTGAAGGTAAAAGGCCACTCTTTATAATGCTTGATGGTAGTTGGCGTGAAGCAAAAAAAATGTTCCGTAAAAGTCCGTATTTAGATCGATTTCCAATGGTGTCATTTGATGTGAAAACGGCTATTCAAGCGGTTAGTGGTAATTGTCAAAGTGAGAATAACAGTCAATTATCGCCTGTTGGCCAAGACTCGCGTTATACGGTAAGAAAAACAGAGCTTGAACACCAATTTTCAACAGCTGAGGTGGCCGCTAGAGTTTTAGATATGCATGGTGAAAGTAATAATGCTCACGTACTAGATTTATGGTTTGATGTTTTTAATTTTCAATATCAAAAAGGTGTATGTCAGCGTAACAAAGGCAATGTGAATGCTATAGAAAATTATCAGAGTTTTATAACAAAGATATTTAGATAGATTATTAGACAATTATTTTTATATAAAAAAGCCTACTTATAAATTTATAAGCAGGCTTTTCTTTTAAGTTGTAAGTTTTAATTAATGTAATATTCTAGCGCGAATAGTGCCATCAATTTGTTTTAACTCTTTTAGGGCTAAAGCGCTATCTTGTGAGTCAATATCAATAACAACATAACCAATTTTGTCATCAGTTTGTAAGTATTGTGCGGCAATATTTATATTGTGCTCAGCAAATGCTTGGTTAATTTTAGTCAAAACACCTGGTTGGTTATGATGTATATGTAATAAACGACTGGTCCCTGTTTGACCTGGAATAGAGTGCTCAGGTAAAGATACTTCAGGGAAGTTAACCGCGGATAGACTTGAGCCATTATCTGAATATTTAGCAAGTTTAGTTGCTACCTCGAGACCGATATTTGCTTGTGCTTCTTTGGTACTACCCCCAATATGAGGGGTTAGGATTACATTATCAAAGCCACGTAATGGTGAGAAGAACTCATCATTATTACTCTTTGGCTCAACCGGGAATACATCTATAGCAGCACCTGCTATTTTCTTACTTACTAATGCTTGTGCTAAGGCATCAATATCAACCACAGTACCACGAGAAGCATTAATAAAAATTGCGCCATCTTTCATTGCTGAAAATTGAGCTTGTGCAATCATATTTTGAGTTTGAATAGTTTCTGGAACATGCAAGCTGACTACGTCAGCTTCATTAAGTAATGCCTCTAGCGATGATGCTTGACTGGCATTACCTAAAGGTAGTTTAGTTTCGACATCATAAAAACGTACTCGCATGCCTAAGGTTTCTGCCAAAATACCTAATTGCATGCCAATATGACCATAACCAACAATACCTAATACTTTACCACGGGCTTCTACTGAGCCAACCGCAGATTTAAACCATTCACCACGATGCGCTTTAGTACTTTTTTCTGGAATACCACGCAACAACAATAGCGTTTCACCAAGGACTAATTCAGCAACTGAACGGGTATTTGAAAAGGGTGCATTAAAAACAGGTACACCTAGTGTTTGAGCGGCTTTTAAATTAACTTGGTTGGTGCCAATACAAAAACAACCAATAGCTACTAATTTATTTGCGTGACTTAGTACTTTTTCAGTTAACTGAGTACGAGAACGAATACCAATAAAATGAACATCTGCTATTTTTTTAATTAATTCACTTTCAGATAGCGAGGTTTTAAGTGATTCAATATTTGAATAACCTTTTAATTTTAATTCTTCAAGAGAGCTAGGATGTAAGCCTTCAAGTAATAAAATTTTAATCTTATCTTTGGCTAATGAGTTTTTGCTGGCAACGGTCATAAATTGGCTTCACTTATTCAAAGTTAAACGGGTAAATAGATTTCGTTTGGATGGCTAGATATCCAAATAGGAGATTAACATATCATATAGTGTATAAACTCTAAAGGATTTATTAAGCACTCTATGGAATAAATATTGCTAAAAACCTCTTTTTTGCTTAAAACAATCAGAAATCATCAGGAATAGTCAAAAATAGTGAATTATTGTATAACCTGAATACCTTCTGTACTACCTAGCACTAATATGTCAGCCCCACGTAAGGCAAACAAACCATTAGTGACTACACCCACGATGGCATTAATCTGTGTTTCAAGTAATTTTGGATCGAGTATTTCGAGGTTATACACATCAAGAATAACGTTACCGTTGTCTGTGATTACACCTTGACGGTAAACTGGATCACCACCTAGTTTAACTAATTCACGAGCGACATAACTACGCGCCATAGGAATTACTTCAACAGGTAAGGGGAAGTTACCTAAAACGTTAACTTGTTTTGAATCATCAGCAATACAAATAAACTTTTTGGCGACAGCCGCAACGATTTTTTCTCGGGTTAAGGCTGCGCCACCACCTTTGATCATTGCCATATGGCTAGTAATTTCATCAGCGCCATCAATATATACGTCTAAAACATCGACACTGTTTAAATCAAAGACATCAATCCCATGCGCTTTTAAGCGCTTAGTAGACTCTTCAGAGCTTGAAACAGCACCCGTTATTTTACCTTTTAATAGTGCAAGGCCATCAATGAAAAAGTTTACCGTTGAACCAGTGCCAACACCAACTATCGTATCGTTTTCAATGAACTCTAATGCCTTGATAGCGGCTGATTTTTTCATTTCATCTTGAGTCATATTATATGCCTTTTAGTAAACTCTTGCTATTGAAGTGAGTTTTATAAGCCTTGGGAAGGCTGTAAAAAAAGAAATTATAACACTAAACGATCGCAGAGTTACACTAAGCTGAAGTCTTTATCCGCCAATGATTATTCAGTCTTTGACATGTTGTATTGTTGCGGACTTTTAGTGGCGATGACCTGTGCTAAAAGAGTAGGACTAACAGAGTAGGACTAAAAGACTAAGAACTAATAGGTAATAGTAATACATATGATACGTAGGAGAACATGTTCATAAGAAAAACACGATGGCTATAATAAGAGTCAATCGTTTAGCCTTGGATAGCACGGAGGATTATATTAGAGCGTTTATCATTAATAAAAAGAAATAGGCTCATAGTTATTAAACAAAAATTTTAGCATTACAAGATGATTTCTATCTAGGTATCGCACTAATAGTTACTGCGTTGATGTCTTGTTCAATGAGATGAGCATAATTAGAGGTCACTCTAGCTTTAGTTTGCTCTACCCGTTTGTCACCGATGATTTGAATACCCACGATAGTATTATCAGGAAGATAACGCTCTTGGTTTTTAGCGAAAGTTAGCATCATGCGTTGATCTTCTGTCATAGGTCTGTTGAGCAATGAAAGCATTAATTGTTGGTCTGAATATGCTACTTTTTTAACAGAGTCTTTATGGTAGACAATAAATTCACTATGGGTGAATTTTTTAGTAAAATAGTAATCACTTTGAGATTCTAAATTTACTTTTTTTATACTGCTACAAGCTGAAATAGCGAAGTAGAGAATAAGATAGCTACATATTTTAAATACTTTCATAAAAACCTAATAACAACAAATAGTGATGATTGAGTTATTATCAATACCGCAAGTGTTATGCCAGAAAGTTTTTATTTAAAAGGTATGTTTTTTATACTGTGGTAATCATATGAAAATATTAGGTAATATTAACAATATAATTTCATTAGATACATAAATAAGCTTGCAAGGACGATATTATTATCAATAAATCCTAAGCAAGCTTAATTAGTACTTCAACCGTCAAATTTTTAACGCTTTAACGAATACTTGAAATAGCTACTCTTCAGACACTGAGCGAAGTAGCTCATTGATGCCAACTTTAGCAAGAGTTTTAGCATCTACTTTCTTTACGATAATAGCCGCATATAAACTGTATGTTCCACAAGCTGAAGGTAAGTTACCTGGAACTACAACAGAGCCAGCAGGGACACGTCCATAATGTACTTCACCTGTTTCACGGTCAAAAATACGAGTACTTTGGCCAATATAAACGCCCATAGAAATTACTGCGCCTTCTTCTACCACAACGCCTTCAACAATTTCAGATCGTGCGCCAATAAAACAGTTATCTTCAATAATTGTTGGGCCCGCTTGTAAGGGCTCTAATACCCCACCAATACCAACACCGCCTGATAAATGTACGTTCTTACCAATTTGTGCACAAGAGCCAACGGTTGCCCATGCGTCGACCATACAACCTTCATCGACAAAAGCGCCAATATTAATAAAGCTCGGCATAACTACTACATTTTTACCAATAAAACTACCAGTTCGGACACTTGCGCCAGGCACAACACGAACGCCGTCTGCTTCAAACATTGCTTTTGTATAACCTTGGTATTTCATTGGTACCTTGTCAAAAAAAGTACTTTCAGCACCATCAATTACTTGGTTATCCCAAATTCGAAACGAGAGTAATACTGCTTTTTTAAGCCATTGGTTTACATGCCAGTTACCATCTACTTTTTCAGCTACACGTGCACTACCATTATTTAATGCTGCTAAAGCATCGAGTACAGCGTTTTTAATTTCACTTGAAACCTTTGCTGGCGAAATACTTGCTCTTTCGTCAAAAGCTTGTTCGATCACGTTGGCTAAGTTCTTTAAATCTGTCATTAGGTTTTCCTATTTATATTTTGTTTGTGTTATCTACGACTCTAGCTATATTAAGTTCAATAGATATTAATCAATCTCTTCCTTTAATCGCAGTGCTAACGCTTCTTTTTCTTGAATCGTTAGGGCATCATTCTCGGCGCTAGAAATAGTAAATACATCATCGGCCTTTTCACCAAAGGTCGTTATTTTAGCTGAATGAATATTAATTCTTTCGTGCTGAAATACTTGCGCGATATTTGACAATAATCCTGGTCTATCTAAGGCTATTATCTCAATCATTGTTCGATTTTTTGAATGTATCTTAATAAAGTTAACACGTAGAGGTACTTTAAATTTTTTCATATGCCTTGCTATTTTTGGCTCAGGCAACTCACAGACATTCACTTTTTCTAGTCGGTCGACTAGATCTTGACTCATTTCTTTTGTATAGAAACGCTCTCTTAGAGGTTTGTTACGACTGTCCAGTACTACAAAAGTGTTTACGGTATAACCTGTTTTGGTAGAAATAATTTTAGCATCATGAATGGATAATTTTTTAGTTACCAAAAATGAGACGGTATTGGCAAAAGTATTATTTTTCTCTTTGGTAAAAATAAATACTTCTGTACCCCCTCTATAAGGAACTGAGCTAATAAGTACTAATGGTTTTTCTCTATCGTGTTCAAGAATATAGGTACATTGTCTGGCTATTTGTGCTGGGGAGTAACGTAAAAAGTAATCTACTCTAAATTCACTCCACAATGCTTTAACTTTTTGTTCATCTATCTTGTTTTCAATTAATATATCTAATGCTTGTTGTTGATTCTCTCGAATCTTAGAGCGTGTCTCAACAGGTTTCTCTAAACCGTGACGAAAAGCACTTAACGTATTAAAGTAAAGTTCTTCAAGTAAATTTGCTTTCCAATTATTCCACAAGCTTTCATTCGTACCACGCATATCGGCAACGGTTAAACAATACAGGTAATTTAAATGTGCTTCATCTCTAACAATTTCACCAAATGTTTTAATGACATTTTCATCGTTTATATCACGTCGCTGAGCTGTTACAGACATTAATAAGTGATACTCAACAAGCCATGCCACCATGTTACTGTCGTGTTTGCTCATTTGATGCGATAAGCAAAAGTTTAAGGCGTCAATTGCACCTAACTTCGCATGATCGCCACCACGACCCTTACCTATATCATGAAAAAAACCACCAAGGTAGAGTACTTCAGGTTTGCGAATTTTTTGTACTATTTTACTACACAGAGGAAATTTGTGATTATGCTCTTTTTGGCTAAACTGGTGTAAATTTTTAATTACTCGATAACTATGTTCATCTACTGAGTAAGCATGGAAAAGGTCAAATTGCATTTGGCCGGCAATATTACGCCAAAGCGGTAAATATGAACTTAAAATACTGTGCCTGTGCATTAAGGTTAATGCTAAACCTAAACCGCGGGGGTGACGAATAATCGCCATAAACATACGGCGACATTCAGCATAATCAATTAGCCCTGAAATGAGTCGTCTGCGCGCATTACGCATTAATCTCATGGTATGTGAATGTATACCTTTAATTCCTGGCTGTTGAGCTATGATTAAAAACATTTCAATCATTTTAACAGGACGCATAAAAATACGGTCATTACGGGTGTTAATAAGCGTATCAACCAACTCAAAGTCTTGATTGATAATACTGACGTTACTTTGTTCAGGTTTTTTGATAATAGCTTGCTGGAAATGCTGTAACAGCATGGTATTTAATTCAGTTACCCGAGCGATAATTCGAAAGAAACGCTTCATCATACGTTCGACTGGAGCTTTACCTTCATCACCAAAGCCCATCATTTTAGCTACATCAGCTTGGTAATCAAATAAAAGACGGTTTTCACTTCGCCCGGCAACAAAATGTAGTGCAAAGCGCATACGCCATAAATAATCTTGAGATTCTAGTAATTCAAAAAATTCATTAGGGTAAAGGTAGTTATGTTCAACTAGTTCTTCAAGTGAGTCAGCTGAAAAGTGTCGTTTAGCGACCCAGGAAATAGTCTGAATATCACGTAACCCCCCAGGATTTGCTTTTAAATTAGGTTCAAGGGTATAGGCAGCACCACGGTATTGCTGGTGTCTAGCTTCTTGTTCTTTACATTTTGCGAGAAAGAACTTCTCTGATGTCCAAAAAACGTCTTCATGCAATAACGGCATTAATTGCTGGGTAAGTGTTTCACTACCTGCTATCTGTCGCATTTCCATTAAATTAGTAGCAACAGTTACTTCTTTGACCGCTTGTTTTAAGCATTCTTTAATAGAGCGAACACTATGACCAATATCTAGTTTTATATCCCAAAGCTGGGTAATAAAGCTGGATATCTTTTCTTCTAATGCTAGGTTAACTTCTTCTTGCGTTAATAATAAAATATCAACATCAGACTGTGGATGTAATTCTGCTCTACCATAACCGCCAACAGCAACTAAGCTAATTTGACACTCATCAAGGTGGTGCTGAGACCATAATTTCTTCAAAATGGCATCAACAAAAATAGCTCGTGATGATAATAAATCATTAATATCATTATCAATAAAAACATCTTTTAACCAAGTGTTAAAAGACAGACTTAGTTGGCAGATATCACGGGTAGATAGAAAATCAGCACTAACGGCTAATATTTCAATAAAGTGTGGCGGAACTATATGTGCTGGAGTACTAGTCAAGATCTTACCTTTTATCTATAACGATTAATATTTGGCTTTTAATGTTTACACCCGCTATCAATTAATATGCAAAGGTTTCAGCACCTTAATTTGATAGCAGCTATAGATACTAATTATTTAATATACGGGTGATTGTTTCTTCTTCACGCAACGTCAAGATTTCACAGCCAGTTTTAGTGACAACAATGGTATGTTCCCATTGAGCTGATCTTTTACCATCAGCGGTATAAACAGTCCAATTGTCGGTTTTATCTAGCAGCGTAGCGGAGCGACCTATGTTTACCATAGGTTCAATGGTAAAACACATGCCAACTTCCATTTTTGTTTTGTCACTATTTTTATAGTGCATGATCTGCGGTTCTTCATGAAACTCTTGGCCTATACCATGACCACAATAATCTTTAACAATAGAGTAACGACCTGATTTTTTTATGAACTTTTGAATAGTTGCGCCAATTTCAGCAAAGATAGCACCAGGCTTAACTTTTTTAAGTGCTAAATAGAGCGACTCTTGCGTAATACGACAGAGGCGATTATCTTCAGCTGAAACATCACCAATAAGGAACATTTTACTGGTATCACCATGATAACCGTCTTTTATCACGGTAATATCAATATTAATAATATCGCCGTTGGCTAACATTGTATCATCAGGGATGCCGTGACAAACAACATGATTGACCGAAGTACAAATAGACTTGGGAAAGTGATGGTAATTTAGTGGTGCTGATATAGCTTCTTGCACTTTATCAGTGTATTCGGCACATAACGTATTAAGGTTATCAGTAGTTATGCCAGCTTTTACATGAGGGGCTATCATTTCTAATA